>JARCRU010000079.1 GCA_029850535.1 Actinomycetota bacterium
CAGATGTCGCCAATCGGTGCTCATGAGTAACCGTGCGCCCGCGGCAGCGGCCGTTCGCACATCTCCTCAAGTCTGTGCCTTCGAAGCCTATTGGAATTGAAACGACGATCGCATTGTCACAATCCTTCTTGTTCACTTAAAAGACGGCCCAATAAATGAGCCGCTTCAATGTCCGATGATTCCAAGGCGTGAGCGTAGACATTGAGTGTGGTCGCAGCGTTAGAGTGACCCAACCTGCCGGCAACTGTCTTCACCGGAACGCCCGCAGCGAGCATCTGGGTGGCGGTGAAATGGCGTAGGTCGTGCAACCGCACACCCGCAATTCCCAACTCTCTGCAAAGGCGCCCGAAAGCCAGAGTTACGCGATGCGGTCGCCACGGCAGAGAGCCATCCAGAGTTCCGGCAAACACGAAATTGTCACTCGAAAACTTGCTACCGCATTCTTTCGACCTCGCTTTACAGCGCTCTCGTTGAGCATTGACTGCGACCATGGTCATTGGATCTATCGAGACCCTGCGAGATGCGTGGGTCTTGGTTCCCTTCTCAATCAATTCACTGTTATTCCCGTCAACGATTGAATGCTTAATCGAGAGCGTTCTGCCCTTGTCAAAATCTCGCCAACGAATCGCGCAGAGTTCGCCGCGCCGTGCCCCAGTGACGGCGGCTAGTCGCAAGAAGCACGCAATGTCCGGATTTCTCTCTTCAGCAAAATTGATTATACGCGCGACCACTTCAACGTTCGGAATTTCAAGTTCTGGACGTCTTACCCGGGGCGGCGAGGCGTTGGTTGCCGGGTTGACTACGATCCAGCCCCACTTGAGTGCTTGAGTGAAAAGCCGGCGAATCAGAGCATGCACGTGGTGAACGCTCTGGGCACTGAGCGGACGGCCGCTGACGCCACTTCGGCGAAGTCTGGCGTAAAAACTGTCCAGATCACTGGTGCGAATGGCACGAACCTTCATGCTTCCAAACTCAGGAAGGATGATCTTTTCCAATAGTCGACGGTACTCTCGAAGAGTCGACGGCGAGAGTGTTTCTGCAGCCATTTCGAGCCACTTCGCCGTGAGATCGTGCATGGTCGCCTGTGAAGTTCCGTGAGCTAGTCCCGCTTCCAGCATCAACTCACGAAGTTGCGCGTCAGCTTCTCGCTTGGACCCGTGGATTGTCCGGGTGAGGTAGCGCTGGCGCCCGTTGGCGTCCTGACCGAGGAATACCTTGGCCCTCCAGGTTCCACTGCCCCGAGCCTCGAGGTGACCACGCACTTACGTCAACCGTGGTTTCGAATGAATTTCATTCCCATTACATTCCCATGACTGGGATCGACAGTCAAGTAGCCACTACAGAACCCTTTAATTACAGCATTTTCCTGGTGCGGCTGGAGGGATTCGAACCCCCGACCCTCGGTTCCGTAGACCGATGCTCTAATCCGCTGAGCTACAGCCGCGTTGGTACAGGCATAACATCCTAGCCGAGGACTCCGGGAGCCGACGAAGGGGTGGGCCCTGGTGTCGATTCACCGAAGAGGTGCGCCGCGCCGCGCAGAGATGCTTCGTTCCCCACGATCTCGACCTCAAAGGATCGCTTGTTGAATAATTCACTCGAGACTCGACGGGCGTTGCCTCCCGCGAGGTACACCCGTGAGGCGTGGAATTCCTCAGCCAAACGGTTGACCACGGTCACCAGATCCCCGCGCCACCGGTCGGTGTCGTGAGCCCGGGCCTTCTCGCCCAGCGCCTGATCAAACGTCCGGCCAGCATCGAACTCGGTGCGCCCGAGGTCACGTACCCGTCGGCGATCACCCTGCACGCGCAGCGCGAGGCCGCATCCCGTTCCCAGGGTCATGACCAGCTCGACACCGTCACCGCGACAACAGCCCAGTGCGGCCAAGGTGGCATCGTTCACCACTCGCACGTCGCGACCCGTCGCCCGTCGCAGAGTGGCCTCGAGCGCGAATCCTTGCCAGCGCCCATCGAGTGCGGCGTCTATCTCACTGTCGACCCCCGCCACTCGTGACAAATTCCCCGGACGTACGACGTGGCCCTCTTCGAACTCGCCAGGAAAGCCCACGCCGACACGATCGATGACAAAATTTCGCGTCCGCTGCGTAATCCACTCCACGAGTCGCTCTGGTGAGCACGGGTAGGGCGTAGGGCGCCGCTTCAGGGTGCCGCGAAGTCGCCCGAGTGCGTCGACGCGAGCGAATTTAATGTTCGTCGCCCCGATGTCGATGGCGAGAACGTCGTCAGGACTGCCGACCGGTGCCTCCATTGCTCCACAGTACTGACGAACGACGCTCTCCGCGGGCACGGAGGCGACGTTGACGCCACCAGGGTCGCAACCGCACCGTGAGAACCGCGCGACGTCCCGCCACCACGACCGCCGTGTTACGCGGTCGCATTCGCAGTGGCACCACCGGACGTTCATCGCGCGACTCGACGATTTCCGGTAGGTAGGTACCCACCGTCGGGTCGGCCAGCCCCGCGAGCACCATCCGAGTGGCGTGATTATTGACAATGGTCGCCGCGCGTGGTCCCCAGCGAGCCACCAGTTGCGCGAAGTCCTGCACGACGGTGACCAGCGTGACCCCAAGTCCCGACACCGTGGCTGCCAATTGGTCGAGCTCGTCCAGGGACGCCACCGTCGCAGCCTCGTCGAGTACCAACAGGAGAGGAAGGGCCCGATGGGCATTGTGACGAACTTGTTGACCCTCCACGACGCTGCGCAGCGCGCCGCGAAAGAGCGGCTCGTAGCTCTGTTGCTCACCGCGGGCACTGCAGAGATACAGGGTGTGGGGGCCGTCGCCGACGTCACGAATCCTCGCGATGGGTTGACGAAATCGCCAGGGCAACAACATCGTCTCCGCGGTCGTGACGACTCCGTCGAGCGTCTTGGGGTCGTACTCGAGGAAGGAACGCAATATCACGTCGTGCGACGACGACGCCCCACAGGAGATCCACTCGCTCCAACGACGGCTCTCCACCGCCTCCGCGACGTCGAAGATTGTGCGACCCCGTTGCTGGGCGGCGACGAAGAGGGCCGCGAGAAGCTTGACCGCCAGGGAGTTCCAGAACTCGCCTTCGGCGCGCGCGGACTCACTAGTCAGCGACCTCGCCACACGAAGCGCGTGACGAAGTCCGCCCATCGCCTCGAGGGGATCCCAGGTCAGACCGTCGTCACGGCCGGGTTCGAGACGCTGAACGTGGCCGAGGCTCGCACGCCACTTCTCGGTCGCCGTCACGACGTCGTACTTGACGCTCGTCACCACCACCGGTCCCGGCCAGGTCAGAATGGCCGGGACCACGAGCGACGAGGTCTTACCCGACTGAGTCGCTCCGACCACCAAGAGCGAATGCCCGCGATCCAAGCAAACGCGAAGCCCCCATGGCAGCCCCCGCAAGGTTCGTCGCCCCAGGACCAGTCGTTCGTCAGGCACGGGTCGACCTCATCGCCCCGTCGCTATCGACGAAGCCCACGTCACGCTCATCAGGTCGCAGTTGAACCAACGAGCGCGCGGCCCCGTAGCGCACGAGCGCGCGGCCGCGAACGAGCTCAGTGAGGCAACGCGTCTCACGTGCACTGAGTCCCAGCACCGCCGCCATCTCGGTTGACTCGTCCGGGGGCTGGCGAAACAACCACGTCGTCTCGCTCTCACGCAGGAGACCTCGTGCCCGAGCTCGTTGCGCGCTGCCCAAGGATCCCACTGAGGCCGCGTCGCTCCAGCGGTGCAACACCAGGAGGTGAGCGATCCCCCGCGCCCGCGCGAGTTTCCACGAGCCCTGTAGCCACCGCAGAGTCGCCTCATCGCCCAGCAGCGCCCACGCTTCGTCGAGAACCAGATAACCCGGCTCACGAGACGCGGCCAGGTGCTGCGCCGCCGCCACGGCGCTCAGCGCGGCCACGGCGATCTCGTCGGTTCCCCAGAATCTCGACACGTCCAGTACGACGAACGGTTCGTCGAAACTCACCGGTGTCCCTTCGCCGTCGAAGAGACCCGCCAGATCTCCGTCGATGAAGCGGCGCAGCACCAGAGCGAGGGAACGCTGCGCGCCACTCGCGTAGTCACTGAGCGAGGGAGCGAGTCGCGACGAGAGTGCGGCCAGGACCCGGGTCGGGCGCGGCGACGCCAGGGTGGTCCACGTCTGATCGAGTACGTAGTGCTCGTCGTCGCTCAGGGTGGAACCCTTGGCGCTGGCGAGCACTGTCGCGGCGAAGTCACGATCGCTTCGTTCCTCGAGCGCCCTGGGCCAACACCAGCCGTCACGACCGACTACCAGTGGCCGCACGCCGTGGGCGAGCGCGAGTCCCTGGTATTCGCCCTTGGGATCCACCACCACCACGCGGCGTCCGCGCTCCAGGGCGCGATCGATCATCATCTTGACCAGCGTGCTCTTACCCGTGCCGATGGCGCCAGCGACCACCACGTTCGGATTACTGACCACGCCGGCGCGATAGGCGTCAAAGGGGTCCAACACGAACTCTCCCCCGCGCAGTGCTCGACCAAGACTGCGTCCCTCCAAGAGCGTGCCCGCGTCGTGCGTGGGCAGTCGCAGCGACGCGTAGTCAAGCGACGTCCCCCAGTGTGTCCAGGCCCGCGTCACCAGCCGGGGCCCCCAGGGAGTTGCCACGTGAACCACTCGCCCTGCACCCCCACCCCGGGGTCGAGTCGCAGACCAGACGATCGCGCCATCTCGCGCGTCTCGTTCACTCGGCGACGAAGCGTGCCGACATCGTCAGCGCTCACGAGCACGAAGAGCGCCCACTGGCACAGGGCCGCCCCCTGGGCCACCAACTCCTCGCGCTCGCGCAACGCGTCGAGCGCCTTCTGATCACGAGCGGACCAGCGAAATCCCGCGCCGCGAGCGACCTCGGCGTCGGTCCCCACTCGATGCACGGCGCGCGCGGTCAGGCGCCGAGCGCGCACGAGGGGGATGACTCGGGCGTGCAACGAGAGCACGAGGCCCGATCCGTACCCACCCAGGGTCTCGAGCGCGTCACTCGCACGACCCGCCGCGAAATCCGCAACTCGTAGCGTGCGCACCACGCACTGGGGAGTGCGTACGTAGTGACGCCTCTCGATCAGCGCTGATCGGCCCAGGGTTAGGCAGCGCGGCACCCCCGCGGCGCTGCGCCGGTGCCATTCACTGGGAACCGGCGACGCGGTACTCACGCTCAAACTCGTTCTCGCCGCACCATTCGAGCGCCCTCCCGTGTCGACGTGCAGCGCCACGTGAGCGTGATCGGTACCCGTGGCGAAGGACTCGACCATTCGCGCGAGGCGCGACGCGAGTTCACCATCGCGTCCGCTCAGGTCCAGGCGCCCGCGATGGGTGAACTCATAACACCACACCCGCTGACTCACCCCCACGTCCACCACCACGGCCTCCTCGTCGGTCTCGAGTGATACCCACCGCACCCGTCGCCGCAGGAGGAAGCGAGCTTCGCCCACACCCCACTGGCCCCAGGATCTCGCCGCGGGTCCGGGTGAGGCGCACGCCCCCGTGACCCCGGCGAGGGGCCACTCCCACCAGCGCCCACCCGCGCGTAACAACGCGTCCGAGCCCAGTACGATCGCCGCCGCGCCCAGCACCACGCGATGACGAGCGACGCCCCACCAGCGCGGCCACGAATCGCTCTCCGCCAATGACGCGCGTACGGGGCTACTCGTCAAAGTGCCAGCCGACTACTGGTCCACCGTCGTCGTTGTAGTACGCGACGTGGCCCCGTCGTAGGAGTGGTTCGCCCACCGGCGGTGGCGGTGGCGGGCCATCGAAGTCGGGCATCTCGAAGTCGGGACCCGGCTCCCACATGGGGATGCCCCAGTCCTCGGGGCGTTCGGGCGCCGTAGGAGGTGTCACGTCGGGCGCCAGGGCCGCCACCGCCATGCCGACCGGTGACTGGGGTGCGCTCACCACCGCACGGGTGGCGCGCTGTCGCAGACCCTCGACACTGTGCAGGGCCGACGTCTCGATGAACGGAATGAGTCGCAAAATGACGAATGGCGTGGCCGACGCCAACATCAACGTCACCGCACCGGTGATCACGGTGGTCGCCCCCTCTCCGGTCAACTCACTCAGGCCCAACGCCAAGGTCACGACGATCAGGAATTTGCTGACCGCAACCGCGACGAAGGTCTCGATGAGTCGCCACCCCACCCGGCGCATCGCGGGAATGGCCACGAGCGGCAACACGACCGGTACCAGGGTGATTAACAACGTCAGGACGACTGCACGAATGATGAGTTCGCACCACAGCAACACTCCACCCACCACGACGAGTGACGCGAGGACGAAGAGGCCGAATCCTGGCGTCGGACCCACTGAGAGTGCCGCCAGCGCCCGACTCACCGATACTTCACCCTGGGGAAGTGAGCGGCCCGCAGTAGCGCAGAGTTGATTCACCGCATCGAGTACCAGCGCGGCGAGGGGGCGCGCGGCGAAGATGGCGAACACGCTGGCGGGCGCCACGCCGAGAAAGGTGCGCCAGAGCGCAGCGGAATCACCGTGTCGAATCGAGTGCAGGGCCGACACCAACAGTCCGATGAGGAGCAGCACGGGCGACACGGTCGCCAGAGTCACGAACTCCGGCGACGCCGCGCGAATGATGGCGGTGGGCTCCCCGGTGGAATTGAGGACGACGCCCGTAGCGTGCAGTAACCAGGCCACACTCGAGAGGACCCAACTGGTCATCGAACCGAAGAGGTCACCGAGAGTGGCCTTGGCCAGTGACCGCGTGGCGCACCCCACGGGGTTCACCAGGCATAGAAGGTGGTGCATCAGTGAACCTTGAGGCCGGTGGAGAAGAAGAAATTGATCAAAGCGGGGGCCGCACCGATGAGAACCGCGGCCGCGAGTGATGTTCCGACCGCTCGTCGACCCGCCGAGGACTGGTGCATGTTCTGGGTGTGTGAGCCAATGGCCCACATCAACGCACCGATCAACAGTGCGATCAGGGCCCCGATGAGGGCCCACGCGCCGAGCCCATTGGCCAGTTGCTGGAGGACCGAAGCACCGGGAAGGGAGCTGATCGAGGGATTGAGGGTGACGCCGGCTAGCAACATTGCTTCTCGCTTTCGGTGGGGACTCGCAACGGTCGCTGTTTTCACCCTTCGGTCAACTTCTGCGAGAATGGACACGTGCTCATCACCATCAGCCACAACGTGGCCTCGACGTGGCCACCCGTCCTGCTGTACACCGTGGCTGGAGTCCTCCTCCTGGCCGGCGTCGGGTTGGGCATCTTGTTCTTTCGTCGGCGCGGACACCGGGCCATCGCCCAGCGCCTCGCCGCTCTCGGGGGACGGCTCGGCGTCGAACCCCAAGACGACAAGGGTAAGGTCGAAGCCGCCCTCGCGCACCTCGAAGAGGTCGCTGGCGTGGCCACCACCGTGGTCACCGAAGCGGGTGCCGACGCGGTGAGACTGCGTCGCTCACTGGACGCGCTCCCACTCGGACTGGTCCTCTGCGACGAGGGCGGCGCGGTCCTCTACCGAAATCCTCAGGCCGAGAGTCTGATGGTCTCGCGCTACGGCGACGCCATCGCCGCCCAGGCAGTCACCGATACCTTGGCGGACGGTTGGACGAATGGCGTCGCCGATCGAACCATTGACATCTACGGACCTCCCAGGCGGACACTCACCATCCGTGCCGCCGTGATCGACGACGGGCGGCGCCCCTTAGGGGTCGTGGCCTTCATCGAAGACGTCTCTGAGCGACGACGCCTCGAGGACATCCGTCGAGACTTCATAGCGAACGTCTCGCACGAGCTCAAGACCCCCATGGGCGCCATGGGCCTGCTCGCCGAGACACTGCAATTCGAGCGTGACCCGGTGGTCGCCAATCGTCTGGCCGAACGCATCAACTCCGAAGCCTTCCGGGTGAACCGCATCATCGAGGACCTTCTCGACCTCTCACGCATCGAGGGCGAGGGCTCGCCCACGCGCGAGCCCGTCTCGATTTCACTCATCGTCGCTGATGCCCTCGAACGAATCCGCATCGTGGCCGAGCAGCAGAACGTCCACTTGGACTTCCACGAACCCGACATCGGTTACGTCATTGGCGGCGACCGTCGCCAACTCGTCTCCGCAGTGCAAGCCCTGTTGGAGAACGCAGTGGAGTACTCGCCCGACGAGGGCAAGGTCGTCCTCACCGTCGACCGCGTAGAGTCCTCCCCCTTCGACGAGGATGCGCCGAGCGGTCCCCTTGTTCGCGTGTCGATTCAGGACGAGGGACCAGGGATCCCCAGCAAGGATCTCGACCGAATCTTCGAGCGCTTCTACCGGGTGGATCCGGGCCGGGCCCGAGCTACGGGAGGCACCGGACTAGGCCTGAGTATTGTTCGACACGTGGCACAAAATCACGGAGGGCGCGTTGTGGTGGAGTCGCGCGAGGGCGAAGGCTCGACATTCACACTTGAGTTACCGGTGAATCAACTGTGACGCGGGAGTCTTCCGGAGGCGAGGTGCGGATTCTCATCGTCGAGGACGAGGAGTCCTTCATCGACGCGTTGCGCGTGGGGCTCGCCCGCGAGGGCTTCGACGTCAGCGTCGCGCGCGACGGCCAAGAGGCCCTCGAGGTGTTCGACGCGCGGAACTTCGACGTGGTGCTGTTGGACTTGATGTTGCCCAAGCTCTCGGGCCTCGACGTCTGTCGCACCATTCGCTCCACCAGCACGGTGCCCATCATCATCGTGAGCGCCAAGGGTGAGGAAGTCGATATGGTGCTCATGCTCGAAATCGGTGCGGACGACTACGTGACCAAGCCCTTTCGACTGCGCGAACTCGTCGCTCGAATTCGCGCCGTGATGCGCCGCCACGAGAGCGCCGCCGCGCCACTGGAGTCGGAGTCCATTATCGAACACGGGCCGTTACGACTGGACGTGGACGCGCGGCGCTGCTTCCTCAATGGTCACGAGGTCAAGTTGCGCAAGAAGGAGTTCGCGCTGATGCTCCTGATGCTCGAGAATCCCGGACGGGTCCTCACCCGCGACGTCCTGATCGACCGGGTGTGGGGCAGTGACTACGTCGGTGACACCAAGACCCTCGACGTGCACATCAAACGACTACGCACCCTGATCGAGAGCGACCCGAAGAATCCGAAGTACATCACCACCATCCGCGGCGTCGGCTACCGGCTCGAGGCGACTACGACCTCGGCCGAATAGTGAGGTCGCCAAAATACGGTGCCAGGACGTCGGGTAGCCTCACGGTACCGTCAGCCTGTCGGTAGGTCTCCACTAGCGCCGCCCAGATGCGCGCCCACGCGAGCGCTGAGCCGTTGACCGTGTGCACGAATTGCGTACCCTGCGCCGAGCGAAAGCGCACGTTGGCGCGACGCGCTTGAAAGTCGCGAAACCAACTCACCGAGGACACCTCGAGCCACTTGTCCACGCCGGGGCTGTAGACCTCGAGGTCGATCGTGCGCGCCGAGGAAGTCCCCAGGTCGCCGGCGCAGAGGTCGAGGACGCGATACGTGAGACCGAGTTCGCGCAGCAATCCCTCGGCGCGCGCCAAGATGTCGGCGTGCGCCGCCTCGGCCTGCTCGGGTGTGCAGTAGGCGAAGAGTTCGACCTTGTCGAACTCGTGAACGCGCAACAGTCCCCGGGTATCACGGCCCGCGGCGCCGGCCTCGCGGCGAAAGCACGCCGTCAGCGCCGTCAGTCGAATCGGAAGGGCTGACTCGTCGAGAATCTCGCCTCGTCGCATCGAGGTCAGGGGCACTTCGGCGGTCGGAATGAGCCAGAGGTCGTCGCGCGGCACCTCGTACATGTCGTCGGCCGATTTCGGCAGGTGGCCCGTAGACATCATGGTCTCGGTGAGCGCGACACTCGGCGGCCGGATCTCCTCGTAGGCGTCGCGATGACGATCGAGAGCGAGGAAACTTAGCGCGCGCAAGAGGCGCGCGCCGTCACCTCGGTACAGGGGGAACATTGAACCGGCCAACTTGGCGCCGGACTCGAGATCCAAAATTCCCAATTCCCGCGCGCACTCCCAGTGCGCCACGCGCTGATAGTCCTCGTACGTCGGGAACGGCGCCCCCTCAGCCATACCCAGCCACCAGCGCCGCACCTCGACATTGGCGCTCTCGTCGGGCCCGTCGGGGGCATCGGGTGAGGGCAGGTTGGGGATCATCAAAAGTTCGGCGCGCAATTTTTCCGCGACGGCATCACTGGCCTCACTGGCCTCGCGCTCGCGATCGCCGAGTTCGCGACTGGTCCTCTGGAGTTCTTCGGCCACGTCGTCCGCCTTGGCGCGACGAGCCTCACCCACCTGGCGAGACAGGTCCTTGACCTGGGCGCGAAGAGCTTCGGCGTCGTGTAAGAGTCGTCGATGCTCGATATCGAGTTCCAAGATGGCATCCATGTTCGACGCCGGGACCCCCCGACGGGCCAGAGCGGCCTTGACCTCATCGGGTTCACGGCGCAATTGTGCGAGGTCGATCATGGCTCCAGCCTAGTAAGACCCGTCGCATCGCCTCGTGGAGCGTCTAGGTTCAGTACTCGTGAGTTACGCCATCGACATCACCGATCTCGTGGTGCAATTCCGCGACGTGCGCGCGGTCGACACCGTCAGCTTGAACGTCCCCTACGGCCAAGTGACCACACTGCTCGGTCCCAATGGGGCTGGTAAGACGACGCTCGTGGAGACCCTGCTCGGATTTCGCGCTCCCACCTCGGGTAGCGTGCGCCTGCACGGACTCGATCCGATGCGCGACCACGCCGAGGTCGTCGCTCGCACCGGCGCCCTGCTCCAGCGCGGCGGCGTCTGGTTCGGAATGACGCCCGCCCAGGTGCTCGACCTCACCGCTTCCTACTACCACCAACCCCGCGACGTCCACGAACTTCTCACCCTCTTGAATCTCGAGGACTGCGCGCGCACCCCCTGGCGTCGCCTGAGCGGTGGCGAACAACAGCGCACCCTGCTCGCGCTGGCGCTGTTGGGTCGACCCCGCGTCCTGGTGCTCGACGAACCGACCACCGCGGTCGATCCCGAAGGACGCCAGGTGATTCGCGAGCTGATCCGGTCCGAACGCGACCGTGGATGTGCCCTGCTCATCACCACTCACGAGCTCACCGAGGCGGAACGCACCGCCGATCAGGTAGTCATCATGAATCATGGGCGTGTCGTGGTCCAGGGCAGTCTCCCGGAGCTCGCCGGCGCCGCGGTTCTGATCGTCGAGACGTCGGCACCCGTCGATCCCCTCGAGCTCGGTCGTCGACTCGGTTGCGTGGTCCGTGCGGTCGAGCCCACTCGCCTGCACTGCGACATCGATTCCACCCCCGAGCGCGTGGCTCTCGTCAGCGCCTACCTGGAGGAGAAGTCGGTGTCTCTGACCGCGCTGCGCACGCGGGCCTCCCTCGAGGAGCGCTACCTCGATCTCATCGCCCCAGCCCCCGGAGTGGCGTCGTGAAGGCGTGGTGGGCCCAAACCCGCGCGGAAGTGCGCATGACGATTCGCCGGGGCGAGACGTTGCTACTGACCCTCGGGATCCCGGTGCTGCTCCTGGTCTTCTTCTCGCTCACCCACGTCACCACCACACCCGCTGGCGGACGCATCAACTTCATCGCGCCCGGGATCTTGGCGCTGTGCGTTCTGTCGACGTCGCTGGTCGCTTTATCCATTGCCACCGGCTTCGAGCGATCCTACGGCGTGCTACGACGTTTGCACGTCACGCCCCTGGGGCAGCGTCGGATGATCGCCGCCAAGATCTCCGGAGTCATCGTCACCGAGGTCATCCAGGTCGTGGTCTTGGGTCTGGTGGCGCTCAGTCTGCACTGGCAGCCCCACGGCGGTGCGCGCGGTGCACTCGAAGTCGCCGCCGCCTTGCTACTGGGCTCGGCGGGCTGCGCCGGCATCGGACTACTCCTCGCGGGACGACTACGAGCGGAGGTGAATCTCGCGGCGAGCAACGGTCTCTACTTGGTCCTCTTATTGATGTCAGGGATCGTCGTGCCGCTGAGTTCGATGCCCTCGGTGGTGCGCCGCGTCGCGCTCCTTCTGCCCTCGGGCGCCATGGCCGACGTGCTACATCACGTCCTGGGTGGAATCGGTGCCTTCAACGCCACCGATTGGTGGTCCCTGGGAGTCTGGGCCCTCGCGGCACCGTTGTTGGCAACGCGAACGTTCCGTTTCGATTAGGCGTTCAGTGCCGCCACCCCGGCGGCGAACTTCGCCGGTGAAATAGCTCCGATCGTCATGTTCTGCACCACGCCCTGAGCGTTCACGAAGATCGTGTCGGGGACGCCCGGCAACAAGAAACGGCCGTAGACGCTGGCCTGGGGATCCGAGATGCTCGTCATGGTTAAGTGAACACGTTGCAAGAAGGCCGTCGCCCTGGCCGGGGTGTCCTGCACGTCCACGCCCAGTAGCGACACCTTGCCCAGACTGTGGGTGGTCAGGTACTTCGACAGTGCGGGCAATTCAGCTTGGCAGGGCCCGCACCAGCTGGCGAAGACCACGACGACCGTCGGGTGGCCGAGGTCCCAGGGAGCGGCCACCGTCTTTCCGTTCAGTCCCGCCTGCGACCAGGGAGCGAGGGTCTTGCCCACCAGAGCCGGCGCCGGCGCCCCGGCGCCCTTGACCGTCCCGCCCGTCAACACCGAGACCACCACGATGAGGGCGACGGCGAGCACGGTACCAATGCCCAATGAGACGAACATCATCGGCGAGGGGTGCCCACGACCTGAACGAGGTGGGGGCGCTGAAGGGCTAGTGGCTGTGGACGAGGACATCGACAGCCATTGCTACGAACAACGCGGTGAGGTACGTGATGGAGAAGTGAAAGAGGCGCATCGCCTCGGCGACGTCGGCCGTGTCCTCACGCGCGTGGCGATACAGGCGCCAGGAATAGAAGGTGAAGAGTCCACCGAGCACCGTCGCGGACAGGGCGTAGACCCAGCCGAGGTGGGCGACGGGACCGATCCACATCGTCACCATCCACAGCACCACCGAGTAGACCAGGATCTCGAGCGTGGTGCGACGCAGCGAGGC
Source organism: Actinomycetota bacterium (assembly GCA_029850535.1). GTDB lineage: Bacteria > Actinomycetota > Acidimicrobiia > Acidimicrobiales > RAAP-2 > RAAP-2. The sequence continues at coordinate 12,983 of JARCRU010000079.1, forward strand.
CACCACCGGCATCATCGGGACGTTGGCCGCGGCGTAGTCGTCGCGGTACCGCACGGCTAGCGCCCAGAAATGCGGCGGCGTCCAGATGAAGATGACCGCGAAGAGCAAGACGGGGGTCCAACTCAGATTGTTAGTGACCGCGGACCAGCCAATCAGCACCGGCACGGCGCCCGCCGCGCCCCCAATGACGATGTTCTGCTTCGATCGACGCTTGAGCCACATCGTGTAGATCAACACGTAGAACGCCGTGGCGGCCATGGCCAGCCAGGCCGACAACACGTTCACGAACGTGGCCAGCACGAGGAACGACAGTCCCTCGAGTCCGAAGGCGAAGACCGCGGCCGCACGTGGGGTCATCACCCCCGTGACGAGGGGTCGATTCTTGGTGCGGTCCATCACGGCGTCGATGTCGCGGTCGTAGACCATGTTGAGGGCATTCGCCCCACCCGCGGCCAAGGTGCCACCCACGAGGGTCGCGATGACCAACCAGAGTCCCGGCACACCCCTGTTCGCCACCACCATCGTGGGCAGCGTGGTCACCAGAAGCAGTTCGATGATACGTGGCTTGGTCAGGGCAACGTAGCCACGCACCGTCGCCGACGTCGAGCGCGAGAGGGGGGCGGCGAGAGTCACGGGGCCTAGTCTACGAGGCACGAGAATTACCTAGGCTGTCTGCGTGACAACTTCCTCCCGGCGCGATCTCAGCCCCGCCATATTTCGTTGGTTCGCCCTCGCGGCCTTCATCTCGATGATCTTAATTATCCTGACCGGAGCGGCTGTTCGGCTCACGGGTTCGGGGTTGGGCTGCCCCGACTGGCCCACGTGCTTCAAGCATTCCTACTCCACGGGCTGGACCATCCACTCCAAAATCGAGTTCGCCAACCGCCTCGTCACCGTGACCCTGGTGGTGCTCACGCTGGTGGTGTTCCTCGCCTCCTTCGCCCGCCGGCCGCACCGGCGCGACCTGTCGGTGCTCGCGGGGATGCTCATCGTGGGTGTGATCCTCGACGCGGTGCTGGGAGCCTACGTCGTCTATTCCAAGCTCAATCCCTGGCTCGTCTCGTTGCACCTCCTGCTCTCACTGGCCATGGTCGTCACCGCCGCCATCCTCTATCACCGCTCCAAGTACGTCTACGGTCCCGGGGCACGAGTCGACGTTCGCGATCCCCACTTTCGCACCGTGGCGCGGCTCTTATGGATCCCCTTCGTGATCTTGCTCCTCACGGGGACCATGACCACCGGATCGGGACCGCACGCTGGAGGGTCACAGGGCCAACTCGAGGCTCGACGCCTGCCCTTCGCCTTTTCGTCGGCGGCGTGGGTCCACTCGGTCGCCGCCACGCTCTTCGTGGGGCTGGTGCTAGGGCTCCTTCTTACCATCTGGCGCACCGCGGCCCCCGCGCCACTGCAATTGGGGGTGCGTCGTCTCGTGCTCATCTCCCTCGTCCAAGCGGCCATCGGAGTCACCCAGTACCTCACGCACGTGCCCGCGCTGCTCGTCGAACTACACGTCGCGGGAGCCACCTCACTCACCATTGGCGTGACACAGTTTCACCTCCGCCAGAGCGCCCACGACCGCGAACCAACGATTCCGCGCAAGTCATAAAGCCCCTGAATTACGCAACTAGGACGTATGGCCCTAGCGTGAGTTTTGAGTCTTAGGACAAACTTATAAATCAGGAGGTGCGTTATGGCACAAGGATGGGGCTTAGGAGCCCTTGTTAATTTGGACCACTACGGGCACTACATACAGTGGCACGTAATCCAGATCAGTGTAGGAAATCTCATCGTTATGGTTCTCATGGTCGCGACATTTCTCGCGGCCCTGTTCGCACCATTCCCGGGACGGCGCAATCGCAAGGGGGCCAAGTGAGCACCGATATCGAACGTCAGTGGACGTCGCGAATCCGGCACAGCGTGGTGGACAAGTTGCCACCGGACAAGTTGCTTCCCGACACCCAACCGGCCTACGTCGCGTCATGGATCTACGTCTTCGGCGTCACCACCATGGCGGCCCTCGCCGTCGTGATCGCGACGGGCTGCATCCTGGCCCTCGATGGCCCGCAGTGGTGGCATTCGTCCACGCTCGGTCACTACATCAACTCCATGCACCTGTGGAGCGTGGAAATCTTCTTCTTCGCCATGGTGGTTCACCTGTGGGGCAAGTTCTCCATGGCCGCCTGGCGCGGTGGTCGATCGATGACCTGGGTGACCGGAGCGGTGACCTTCCTGGCGTCGATCCTGGCCGGCTTCACCGGTTACGTGAGCCAGACCAACTTCGACTCGCAGTGGATCGCCACCCAGGCCAAGGACGGTATCAACTCGACCGGTGGCGGCGCGTTCTTCAACGTGCTCAACCTCGGCCAAATGCTCATGTGGCACATCGTGTTGCTACCCATCGCCGCGGTGGTCTTGACGGGCCTGCACGTCGTGATGGTTCGTATCCGGGGCGTCGTCCCACCCTTTGAGGACACCAAGACGGAGGTCGCAGCATGACGAAGAAGGCCTTTCGACCCGACGTCGACGCCCCCGAGTACAAGGGTGCCTACGTTCCGTACGACATCATCAAGGAGGGGGCCATCGCCGTCCTCGTGGTGTTCATCCTCACGGCGGCCCTGGCGCTGGTCTTCAGTTCACCCGACGAGAAGGCCGTCACCATCAAGACGTGGTCCAACGCCGACGCCGTCGACTTCGCCCAGACCGCCGGCGACGAACTCGCGGGCACCTCGGCCGTCGCAAACTACGGCGCGCCCTACAACAACAATGGCACGAGTCAGCACTGGGGATTCCTCTCGCCCGAGAAGTGGGTCGGCGTTCGCATCAAGATCGACACCACCAAGGACTTCGTGATTGATCCGTTGTCGGCCCAGCCGGCCCAGCCGGCGTTGACCGCGGCGCTCAACGAGTGGAATTCCGCTTCGAGCGCAACGCAAACGACGTGGGACAACGCCTTTAACAAGGCCGAACCGAACCTGACCTTCTCCAACGGTCAGGTGCGTATTCCCACGAAGGCGGCCGGACCCATCCCGGTCCTGCTCAACTACGAGACCCAAATGGCTCGCAGCGGGGCCTTGGACCAGGCCCTGGTCACCCAGAGCGGCTTCTACACCACCAACTACACCAAGCCCCTCTTGTTCATCTCCGACGGGACGTACTTCGCCGGACTCGCCGACAAGCAGCACTTGACCGGTAGCCAGTGGGGAATGATGAATGAGACCGGTCAGTACCCGGGACAGGCGTGGCTGTGGCTCTACACCTTCTGGTACCAGGTCCACCCCTACAGCACGAGCGCCAGTGGAGACTTCCTGGTCTGGGGGACGATGATGATCCTCACCGCCTTGATGATCCTCTTGCCCTTCATCCCGGGTCTGCGATCGATTCCACGTCGACTCAAGATTTACCGCATCATTTGGCGCGAGCACTACGCCGCGGAGTAGTCCTTAGCCTCGAATTGCCGCCCGCCACGTGGGAGTGGACACCTCTGAGTGTCGCTGTACCACCACTCCCACCTGGCGGGCGGCTTCGAGCAGTTGCCACTCGCTGTGGGGTCGCCCCACCAGAGTGAGCCCCACCGGCAATCCCTCCACGAGTCCCATCGGCACCGTGAGGATCGGCCAGCCCGCTACCGCGGCGGCCATGATTGACGCCGACACGTACTTGGCGTTGTCACCGTTCACGAGGTCACTCTTCCACGCCGGCCCGTAGGCGGGCGACACGACGACGTCGAAGCCCGCGAGCACGGGACTCAACGCCTGCTCAACAGCCCAGCCCACGTTGCGTTGGCGAGCGAGCTCGTAGGCCTCGGTGGCGCAGCCCCCGGTGGCGAGTGATTGCAGGAGAAACTCGTGTCCGAAATAGCGCTGCTCCAGCGCGGCGTGTTCGTCCTCGTAGGACACCACCTCGGCCAGCGACTTCACGCCCTCGCCCGGTCGCCGCGCCAAATAGGCATTCATGTCATCGAGCAACTCACACAGCATGACCGTGAGTTCATCGTCGTATTCGATGCCACTCGGAAGTCCACCCTCCCCGCGAGCGATCACCACTCCCGCGCTGCGACACGCCGCCATCACGGAATCGAACAACGCGTCGGTGGCGCCGTGACCCGTGCGCCAGGCCCGTGCTTCGACCAACCGGACCTCGGGTACCGCGGGGGGTGCCTCCCCCACCATCGCGCCATAGAGGAGCGCGAGGTCCGCGACGCTGCGCGCCATCGGCCCGGGACTGTCTTGAGAGTGACTGATGGGTACCACCCCGTCGCGCGAGGTCACCCCCACCGTGGGCTTGAGGCCGAAGACACCGTTGAGAGACGCCGGACACGAGATCGAACCATCGGTCTCGGTGCCCACCGCCAGTGGGGCGAAGCCCGCGGCCAGGGCCGCACCCGAACCCGACGACGACCCGCCCGCCGAGCGATCGAGGGCCCACGGGTTCGCTACCAGCCCACCACTGGCCGAGTAGCCACTGGTGGAGTGGGGTGAACGGATATTGGCCCACTGACTCAAATTGGTGCTACCCAGGATGATGGCGCCAGCGTCGCGCAGGACCGCGACCAGGGCCGCATCTCGAGTCGGACGACCCCGCAAGGACGTCGAGCCCGCCAGTCCGGGCAACCCACGCACCTCAATATTGTCCTTGACGACGACGGGTAGCCCGTGGAGCGGACCCAGAATCTCGCCGCGCGCGCGTTGCTCGTCACGCTCAATGGCCTGCGCCCGGGCGTCGGGCGCCACGGCCGCCATTGCGTGCACGGCGACATCTCCCTCGTCGAGCGCCGCGATGCGCGAGATCAACGTCTCGACGATCCCCCACGACGACGTCTGTCCGCGTTCGAGTTGTTCGAGGAGTTCACCAGCGCTCGCATTGGCCACGTCGAAACTCGCGAGGTGCGGATCCGTCATGCGTTCGCCGCCCTCTCTCCAGTGAGGGGCGTGTGCAAGGTCTCGCCGACGCGGTATTGGTGACGGTCCTTGCCATGCAAGATCCACGCCGAACCCTGACCCTGCACCACCCACTCTTCGGGTCCGCCAACGATCGCCGTATCCTCGTCGACTCCCACGACCGTCACCGTCTCGTCGTGTCCCACGAGGAAGCGCGTCGCCACGTCGGGCATGCGTCGCAGAAAGGCGTCGAAGTGGGGGATCACCCGTAGGTGTGACAACAGGCCTAGACCCGGCGTCCCGCCCTCGCGTGGGTGGCGGATGGTCGGCACCCACGCGGCCATTGCCATGGCCCCCGCGCTACAGCCCGCCAGCGCGGCACCACGGCGCCACTGCGATTCGATCGCCGACCACAACGCGGTGTCGCGGAGGGTCTCCGCGAGAAAGGTGGGATTCCCGCCCGACAGATAAATCAGCCCGGCGCCGTCGATCAATTCGACGATGGCCGGGTCATTGGCCTCCTCGCGCGTGGCCACCGGCACCGTCACCGGCGTCACACCGATTCGCTTCGCCTGCTCCACCCCCAGTCGATGCCAGCGGTCGAGCGTGGCGGGGCCGTCGGGCACGGCGGCGGTGGCGATCTGGACGTACCGCGGGGCTCGTCCCGCGATGAGGGCGGACTCAATGGCGGTCATGACCGGAAGGTACTCACCCGAACCAACGAGCGCGATCGGTCCCGGCTGCTGAGAGTTCACGTCCATCGCCCACCTTCATTGTCTACGGCCATTTGCTACCCCCGACACGGTAACGGCTGACGTACCCCTTCGGGACCTTTTCCGTTACGATGGCGACTCATGGGACTGGCGACCTACAAAAGTTGCACCTTCAACGAGAAGCGCGCGGTATTGCGCACTTTTTGGTCGTGTCGCGCCCACGAATCCGAGAAGATCAACCAGGCCGCGCGCGAGTACGGTCCCTACGCCTTGGTCCTCGTACTCGTGATCAGCGTCGAGTTGGTGGTCATCGCGGCGCTCCTCGTCGCGCGCGCTAACGGGTGGGCCTGGATCGCCACCGCCGCTTCGGTGCTGGGGTTGTGGAGTCTGTGGTGGACCGTCCAGTGCCGACGTCGCACGCCAACGACGATCACGTCAGTTCACTGACGAGGGGACGTTACCGGCGCGAAAACGTGACCCGCGCCGTCACGACGGGCCACCGAGTGGAGACGATGGGGTTCGAACCCACGACCTCAGGCTTGCAAAGCCCGCGCTCTACCAACTGAGCTACATCCCCGACGAAGGAACATTCTACTCACCGCTACGCCATCCCCTTCGACGAGGTGCCGCGACGACGTGCGCGGGCGCGTTGGCGATCGACGCGGAGCAACTGACGTTCAACGTCCGCCCAGTGCAGCGGGCTCTCCTCCACCGCGACCCCCGACTCGTCGGCGCGCGAGAAAATGGTGAAGGCCACGGCCCACATGGGCAGGTAGCTGCCGATTTTGGCGACGAAACCGGCGAGTTGTTGATCAAAGAGTGGCGTCATGTGTAACAGGGCCTGTTGATCGTGCAGGCCGGGGTAGAGCGAATGACGAGCGAAGATCCACACGATTGAGAGACTCGTCACGACCAGTGACGAGACGAAAATGAAGGCCGCTCGACCCACGGGCGAGAGGCGCTTCGCCCCGGGCATCACACCGAGGGCGGGGATCCACAGAACCAGACCGCATCCCAGCACCGCCGCCAAGGTCAGCGCTCGCGCCGGCGTGGACGTGGCCCCCGCGTCCACCACCGGTGTCGAGAGCGTGAGCGTCCCGACCAGTGTGACGACGACCAGCGCCAGCGCGGGGTGCGCCAGTTGACGAGTCACCGCGTCGACCACCGGCGAACGAGTAATCGCGACGAGTTGGGCCGTCGACGTGCTCGAGATGAACAGTGGTGCGACGCCGAGCATGATGACCAAGCGCTGCAGTGTCGCCACACTCAGCGACACCGAGGCCGCCAAGTCGCCCACGGGCCACAGCACCACCGCGGCCACGATGAACCAACCCGTCAGCGCACGCCAGCGACGATGACGTTCGCGAGTCACCCAGACGTGGAGAATCGCGAGAATCACCAGCGTGGCGAGCACTACCGGGTGCAGATGAAATGGGGGCACCGTCTAGACCCCGGTGTTGATGCGCCCCTGGACGAGGGCATCGTGCAACTCCTGGTAGTCGCGGGCATTGCGCTCGCGATACGCCTGGGCGAATTCCGATATCGCTTCCTCGAATCGCGTGCTTCCCCCGATGTAGCCAGCGATCTGCGCCGACGTACCCGAACGCGCGTGCGCGCGCGCCAGAGTCCACGCGCAGATTCGCCCGTAGGCCTCGAGGAGCGAATCGTCGAGTCGCGCGACGTCAATACTGGCGCGGTGGTCGTAGAGTTGGCGCACGTAGAAGCTCCGCGGCGATCCGCTGACGTCAATGGTGCCCCAGCCGAGGAAAGCGTCCGGGCTGACCTGCATCACTCGCTGTCCGTGCACGACACGTGACGCGCTGTCGTCGGTGGCATCGCGCTCGCGTGCGAGCGACACGACGGACCGCTGCGCCTCCTTGATCTGCAAGAAGAAGGTGTCATTGTGGTCTCGACCCCTGAGGAGAACGGCGAAGCACTCGGTACCCACCGATCCCACGCCCACCACGTGACGCGCGACGTCGACCGGGGTGAACTGGCTCAAGAGCAACTGTCGATCCGACGGCAGAGTCGCGTCGTAACTCGCGACCACGCCCAACACGTCGTCCGCGCTGATCCCCGTCTCGTCGCTACCTTCGAGGTGAGAGAAGTGCGGAGGGTCGTCGACGATTCGAGGATTCTCACCCCCGGTCACGAATCGCTGGTAGGCACTGGCGTCGTCGGTGCCGCGCAGGTGGTGCAACACGTCTTCGATATTGCGCCGAGTGACGTCGGTGAAGGCGCCACGCAACTCGGCCATCAGTGACGACGTGGTCAATGTCGAGTACCAGACGTCCAGGCGCGTCTCCTCGGCGAATCGGCGCACCGCCACCCGATATTCACGCGCCACCGAACGCGCTAGTTTCTCTTGGGCGCCGTGACGCAGCCCCAAGGATTCACCCGCGATCACCAGTGAACTCACCAGTCGCTTGACGTCCCACTCGAAGGGACCCTGGTCGGTCTCATCGAAATCGGTCAGGTCGAACACCATCCGTCGCTCGGGTGAGGCGAAAATACCGAAGTTCGACAGGTGCGCGTCGCCGCAAATCTGCACCGTCAAGGGAGCCGAGGAGCCCCGCGCCAGGTCCTCGGCCATGATCAACGCCGACCCGCGCAGGAACGACAACGGACTTTCGAGCATGCGCTGCCAACGTAGCGGCAGCAACGAGGGCAGCCGATCGCTGGCTTGACTGAGGAGTCGGCCGACGACGTCATAATCCGACGGACGCTCCGCCAGCACCCCGAGTGCGCCGCGCGAGGTCAAAAACCGCCCGCCACGTCCCTCGAGACGACGTTGGGCCACCGTGGTCGTCTCGATCTTCTTCACGTGAGCAACTCCTTATGCGCACTACGTCGAGCCAGTCGAGGTCCCAGGCGCGTCAGAATCATCACGCTCAGAATGCTGTCCGTCATCATGATGACCCCCGGGAAGAGGGCGCCCGCCGTAGTGAAATCTCTCAGTGTCAAGAGCGTAATGCCCGTATTCACCGCCCCCATGACAAATACTCTGGCCGTCTCGGACTCCGGGGAACGCCAGGACTTTCGATACGTGGG
>JARCRU010000080.1 GCA_029850535.1 Actinomycetota bacterium
ACCCCTACCCCATCGGCCTCTCGTTTCTCAATATCAACGAGTTTCACGTGGTCGAGGGCTGGCAATTACGCGGCCACGGCACGCCGTACCTGATTGCCATGTGGTACTGGGAGCTGCCCGCCCTGCCCGAGGACATGGTGAAGGAGATCGACCGGGTCGACGAGATCTGGGTCGCCAGTGAGTTCGTGCGCGACGTCTTCTTGCGCTACACCACCAAACCGGTGATCGTGATGCCCTGCGTGGTGGAACCCGAGGCTGACGCGACGCTCTCGCGCTCGGACCTGGGCCTGCCCGAGGACGCGGTGCTCTACCTGGTCACCTTCGACGCCAATTCCACCATTGCGCGCAAGAATCCCTACGGCGCCATCAAGGCCTTCGAGGAGGCCTTCGGAGTGGGGCGCAGCGACGTGGTGCTCGTCGTCAAGGTCGTCAACCTCGCGAGTTACCCCGTCGTGCAACGTGATCTTCGCGAGCACATGCGGCGACTGGGCGGGATCTTGATCGAGACCAACATGGCCCCGGGCGAGATCGCGGCCCTCATCTCGCACTGCGACGTCTACGTCTCGATGCACCGCTCCGAGGGCTTCGGTCTGGGCCTCGCCGAGGCGATGTATTTCGGTCGCCCCGTCATCGCGACGGGCAACTCGGGCAACATGGACTTCATGAGCGCCACCAACTCGTGTCTGGTGGGGTACCACTCGATGGTGGTGCACCACAACGAACTCAGCGACAATCCCAACGCCATGGTCCTCTATCAGCCCGGGAACCTCTGGGTCGACCCCGACGTGCACCAGGCCGCACGCCTGATGCGTCGGCTCTTCGAGAACCCCGCCGAACGCGAGCGCATCGGCGCGAAGGCGTCAGCCGACATCCGAGCCGGTTTCAGCCTCGCGGCCGCCGGTCGAGCCATGCACGCGCGACTGCTGGAAGTGACTCGCCATCTCCAGCGAACCCACCAGCTCGACCACGACGTCCTCGTCTGAGTGGACCTAGGGGTGGGTCATGTCCTCGGGCACGATGGCCGCATCGAACTCCTCGGCGGTGAGATAGCCCAGGGCCAGCACGGACTCACGCAGGGTCAGACGCTCCTTGTGGGCCTTCTTGGCGACCTTGGCGGCCTTGTCGTAGCCGATCAGCGGATTGAGCGCGGTCACCAGCATGAGCGAGTTGGTGAGGTGGTGGTTGATCTGTTCGTAATCGGGCTCGAGCCCCTCCACGCAGAATTCACGAAAACGCTCACAGGCGTCGGTCAGCAGATCGATCGAGTTGCAGAAGTTATGGATGATCACCGGCTTACAGACGTTCAACTCCAAGTTCCCCCGCGAACCCGCCATCGCCACCGCCGTGTCGTTGCCGAAGACCTGGATACTGACCATGATCATCGCCTCGGACTGCGTGGGGTTCACCTTGCCGGGCATGATCGAACTCCCGGGCTCGTTCTCGGGCAACTGCAGCTCGCCCAGACCCGATCGCGGCCCCGAGCCGAGCCAACGGAGGTCGTCGGCGATCTTCACCAGACTGGTCGCGAGGGTCTTGACGGCCCCGTGAGCAAAGACCAGGGCGTCGTGCGCCGCCAGCGCCGCGAACTTATTGGGGGCCGTCACGAAGGGCTGGCCGGTGAGCGCGGCGATCTTCTCGGCGACGCGCACCGCATATTCGGGGTGCGTATTGAGCCCCGTCCCGACCGCCGAGCCGCCCGCCGCCAGTTCGCACAGCGCGGGCAGTACTTGGCCCAATCGCACGAGGTCGGCGTCGAGTTGGGACACGTACCCCGAGAACTCCTGGCCCAGCGTGAGCGGCACCGCGTCCATCAAGTGGGTGCGACCGATCTTGACCACGTTGGCGTAGGCCAGCGCCTTTTGGTGCAGGGCATCGCGCAAGCGCGTCACCGCGGGGACCAGTCGGTCGCTGATCTCCACCACCGCGGCGATGTGCATCGCCGTCGGGAAGGTGTCGTTGGAGGACTGGGACATATTGACGTCGTCGTTGGGGTGCACCGGCGTCTTGGAGCCCATGACTCCCCCCGCAATCTCTATGGCCCGGTTCGAGATCACCTCGTTGACGTTCATGTTGGACTGGGTTCCCGAACCGGTCTGCCAGATGCGCAGCGGGAATTCGGCCGCCAGGGTGCCGTCAATGACCTCCATCGCGGCGCGCTCGATGAGACCCGCCTTCACGACGTCGAGCTTGCCGAGCTCGTGGTTGACCATCGCCGAGGCCAGCTTCAAGATGCCGAAGGCCTTAATCAGCGCCACCGGCATCGTCTCGTCGCTGATGGCGAAGTGGTGCAGGCTGCGCTCGGTCTGCGCGCCCCAGTAGTGCTCCGCGGGAACCTCGATCTCACCCATCGTGTCGGATTCAAGACGAACGGCCATGTCGTATCACTCTCTTCGTATGCGGCGCCGGACCTGCCTCGGTCGCCGACCATACGTTACTCAGCGAGCGCCGCGGCGCGAGGCTCGCGCACGTGTCCTTCGTCCCATCTGGCGCCCGGTGCGACGCTGGACCACGCACCGTTGGCCCACGGGCGAATCGGACCGGTAATGTGGCACTCAAGGCGTTGCCGACACCACTACGAACAGGAGCCCCATGTCCGCCATCTTCACCCCGGCCGCTCGCGCCATCTTCGACAAGCAGGTCCTCGCGCACGTGGCCTGCCTCGACCTCAACGGTGGACCCCACGTCACCCCCGTCTGGGTGGGCCTGGACGGTGAGGACGTCATCATCAACACCGCGCTCGGACGGGCCAAGGCGCGATTCCTCGCCAACGACGCGCGCGTGGCGGTGTCCTTGACCGACCCCGACAACCCCTACGACTGCGTCGCCCTGCGTGGCACGGTCACGGGCTTTTCCACCGACGGCGCCGATGAGGTCATCGACTCGTTCGCGAAGAAGTATTTGGGGGTGGACACCTACCCGATGCGCCGCGAGGGCGAGGTGCGCGTGACGGTTCGCATCACGCCCGAGCACATCAGCGTGCAGCCCGAATAGGTTCGACGCGGCGCCGCGTCGCGAGCAACGTGCTCAGTTTGACTCAGTCGGCGAAGTAGGTGACGGCTCCGCGCACCTCGCGACGACGCAGGACCCGCGCGTCGTGCACCAGGGTGTCGCCCACGACGCTCCACACGCACACCGCACGAGGCGGCGCGGGCCGGTTGTACGCGGCGGTGATACTGGCCACGGCGTTGTGCAGCGTGACCTCGTCGTTGCTGAGGAGGGCCTCGACGACCTCGGCGTGCGCGAGCACGCGATAATCGGCCTCGATGACGACGTGGTCGATCTCGATGAGCGCGGCCAACGTCTTCACGTCGCGCGCGATCAGCGACGCCGGGTACTCCTCGCTCGCGCGCAGCCACACTCCCCAGGAGCCCTCCCACTGCGCGCTCACGCCCGCCAGGATGGTCACGGTGTCGGCGTCGCTCACGCGAATCACCAGAGGCCGATCCTCCTCCGAGACGAGGATCGGCAGGTCCTCTAAGTCGGCGGAACTGACGTCGAGTCGTGCGAGTTGCATGGTGCAGCCGCCGCCCTAGGGCTGCAGGTCCTCTTTGGGGAGCTTCTCCACGTTCACGTCACGAAAGGTCAGCACGCGCACGTGGGGCACGAAGCGCGCCGAACGATACATGTCCCAGACCCAGGCGTCGGTGAGGGTGACTTCGACCATGACCGGTGAGGTGGATTTCACGTCGACCTCGACGGTGTTGGCCAGGTAGAACCGCCGATCCGTCTCCACGGCGTAATCGAACATGCCGACCACCGCCTTGTACTCCTGGACCAAGGCCAGTTCGAGGGTCGACTCGTAGTCGTCGAGCTCTTCTTCGCCCACGGGCGACTACGGACGCTCGGTGACGCGGAGCTCCTTGATCTTGGCGGCCTTTCCACGCAGATCACGGAGGTAGTACAACTTGGCGCGACGCACGTCGCCGTAGGAGTCGACTTCGATCTTGGCGATCGTGGGGGCGTGCACCGGGAACGTGCGCTCCACGCCGACGCCGAAACTCACTTTGCGTACGGTGAAGGTCTCCTGCAATCCGGCCCCCTGGCGGCGGATGACGGCCCCCTGGAAGATCTGGATACGCTCGCGAGTACCTTCGACAACGCGCACGTGCACCTTCAGCGTGTCACCGGTACGGAAATTGGGGATGTCGTCGCGCAACGAGTCGCGGTCGATGAGGTCAGTCGGGTTCATGAGAGCGGTCCCTTTCGGATCACTAGGGATTTACTACTTTAGCCGTTTTGCGCGGGTGATTCCACCACGCCCATTTCCTCGAGCAATTCTCGCTCCTGCGCGCTGAGTCCGCCCCGGCGCTCGATCAGGTCGGGACGGCGCTCGATGGTGAGCCGCAACGCCTGGGCGCGGCGCCAGCGCGCGATGGCCGCGTGGTTGCCCGAGCGCAGGAGTGCGGGCACCTCACGTCCCCGCCAGGTCGCCGGCTTGGTGTACTGGGGGTACTCGAGCAGTCCCGCTCCGAAGGACTCCTCCACGCTCGATTCGTCGTTACCCAGCCCCCCGGGCAACAGGCGCACCACCGCCTCGATGATGCACAGCGCCGCCAGTTCACCTCCGGCGAGGACGAAGTCACCGAGGGACACCTCCTCGTCGACCACGGTATCGAGGATGCGCTGATCGAATCCCTCGTAGCGTCCGCACAACAGGGTGAACCCCCCGAGTTGCGCCAGTCGCGTCGCGACCGCGTGGCTGAAGGGCGTCCCCGAGGGGGTGAGTGCGATCACGGGTCTCGCCAGCCCCGGGGTGTCTTCGAGGGTTCGCGCAATGGGTTCGGGCGTCAAGACCATCCCCGCCCCTCCGCCGTAGGGGGTGTCGTCCACGCTGCGGTGCACGTCACCGGTGGCCTCGCGAAAGTCGTGCACCACCAGTTGCCACACGTCGCGTTCGCGCGCGCGTCCGAGCACCGAGGTGTCGGCGTAAGCGCGCACGGCCTCGGGAAAGAGGCTGAGCACGTCGACGCGTAGCGTCATTCGAAGAGTCCGTCGGGGACGTCGACCTCGATCACGGTGTTGGCCTGGACGGACGTGACGAAGGTGAGGGGAATCAGCGCCCCGGTGTCGAGGACGAGCAGGTCGCTCGCGGGATTCGCCTCCACGTCGATCACGACGCCGCGCACCACGCCCTCCGCGTCGCGCACCGAGGCGCCGAAGAGTTCGTCGATCCAGATGACGTCGTCGTCGACGTCGAGTTTGGGCGCCGACAAGATGGTTCCGCGCCACGCGTCGGCCTGCTCTCGCGTGGTGATCTCCTCGAACCACACGAGGAATCGGTCCTGGTGGGCGGTGGCGCTGCGTAGGGTGAGGGTGCCCTTGGCGGTCGTCAGGTGCGTGCCGGGCTCTCGACGTTCACGCCGGTCGGTCCAGAAATCGACGACGACCTGTCCCTTGAGGCCATGGGCCTTGATGATCCGCCCAACCTCGAGCGTGGGGCGCTCGGTGGCGCTCACGGCTAGTCGACGATGTCGACGGTGGCGTTGACGCCGTCACGAGCGCCGGCGGCGGCGACGAGCGAACGAATCGCCTGGGCGGTGCGACCGCGTCGACCGATCACGCGACCCATGTCGTCGGGTCCGACCTGCAGAGACAAGACCACCTTGCCCTGACGTTCGCTGACCTCGACCGAGACGGCCGAAGGGTCGTCGGCGAGCGACGTGGCGATGAACTCGAGGACCGCTCGGGCCGACACCGCCGACGCGACCGCGTCGGTGTTGTGGTCATCGACGCCGTGGTCGTCGTCAATCGTGTTGATGTCGCCGTCGACGTAGTCGTCGTGCACGTCACTCACTGGGCGGCCTTCGCCGCCTCGAAGGCGTCGAGCGCGCCGCTGGCCTTGAGCAACTTGGCCACGCGCTCCGTGGGCTGAGCACCCTGGCTCAACCACGCGACGGCCTTGTCGTTGTCGATCGAGATGATGGTCTCGGGTTCGGCGATCGAGAGTCCCCGGGGCTGGTAGGTGCCCACGATCTCGAGGTAGGCACCCGAGCGGGCCCGACGGGCGTCCGTCGCCACGACGCGATACGTCGGTTGCTTCTTCTTGCCCATCCGCACCAAACGAAGTTTCACAGCCACGTCGTATTTCCCTTCAAACCTTTTGTTCTACATTCAACAGAACTGGGCGATGTACCCGAGCGCACAAGTTTAGCGGTTTTTGGGAGGGGTGACCCTCCCCCCCTTCTTCTTTTTGCCCTTGGGCCCACTCGGCACGCCCGTGGCGGGTGCGGCGCTCCTCATCCCACTGGCCATCGCCTCGAAGCCCGGGGGCAGGGCGTCGCCGCGTTGGGCGGCCGCGCGACTGGCCATTTGGGCCATTTTGCCCATGCCGCCGGGTAGCTGGGGCATCCCCCCACCGCTCATCTGTTTCATGGTCTTCTTCATCATCTCGAACTGCTTGAGGAGCTGGTTCACCGCCGCGACGCTCGAACCCGAACCCTTGGCGATGCGCGAGCGGCGCGACCCGTCGATGATCTGGGGGTCGCGGCGTTCGCGGCGGGTCATGGATTGGATGATGGCTTCGATCTTGTTGAGTTCGCCGTCGTCGACGTTCGCGGCGGCCTTGCGCATGTCCTTGGTCATACCCGGCATCAGTCGCATCAGTCCGCCGAGGGAGCCCATCTTGCGGATCTGGTTGAGTTGGGCCATGAAGTCGTCGAGGGTGAAGGCGCCGCTCATCATGCGCTGGGCCGAGTCGGCCATGGCCTCGGGGTCCATCGTGCGTTCGGCCTGCTCGATGAGCGAGAGGATGTCGCCCATACCCAAGATCCGCGAGGCCATCCGGTCGGGATGGAAGAGGTCGAAATCGGCCAACTTCTCACCCGTCGAGGCGAAGACCACCGGACGTCCGACCACGCCGCGCGCCGAGAGCACGGCGCCGCCGCGCGCGTCGTAGTCCAGCTTGGTGACGATGATCCCCGAGAGTTCCAGCGAGTCGTGGAAGGCGCGCGCGGTGTGCACGGCGTCTTGGCCGGTCACCGCGTCGATCACCAAGAAGGTGTAGTGCGGAGCGGTGACCGAGCTGATCGACCGCACCTCAGCCATCAGGGCCTCGTCGATGGCGAGGCGTCCCGCGGTGTCGATGATGACCACGTCGCGCCCGAGCCGCTGGGCCTCGGCCACACCGGCGCGCGCCACCGACACCGGGTCAGTGGCGTCGGAGTAGACCTCCACCCCGATCTGACCCGCGAGGATGCGCAATTGCTCGACGGCGGCGGGACGTTGCAGGTCGGTACCCACCAAGTAGGGCTGGCGTCCCTGCTGCTTGAACCACGAGGCGAGTTTGGCCGCCGTCGTGGTCTTACCCGCGCCCTGGAGCCCCGCCAGGAGGACCACGGTCGGGGGCTTGGCGGCGTAGGTGACCTTGAGCGAGGTGCCACCCAGGACTTCGATGAGTTGGTCGTGCACGGCCTTGATGACGTGTTGACCCGGGGTCAGGCTCTGGGCGACGTTCTCACCGCGCACGCGCTCACGCACCGCGTCGAGGAAGGCGCGCACGACCGAGAGCTCGACATCGGCTTCCAGGAGCGCGGCGCGCACTTCGGCCAACGCCTCGTCGAGGTCGGCGTCGCTCAGACGCGCCCGCGAGCGCAACGAGGTGCCCAGTTGTTCTAGGCGGCCACTGAGGGAGTCGAACATGCTGAAGAGGCTACCGTCAGGCGCTCAGGAGCGAATCCACGAAGGCCACCGGCTCGAAGGCCAGCAGGTCCTTGGCGCGCTCGCCCACGCCCACGAACTTGACCGGGATGCCCAGTTCACGTTCGATGGCCACGACGATGCCCCCGCGCGCGGTGCCGTCGAGTTTGGTCAGGACAATCCCGGTCACCTCGGCCGCCGCCAGGAACTCCTGCGCCTGGGACAGCGCGTTCTGACCAGTCGTGGCGTCGAGTACCAGGAAGGTCTCGACGACCTGACCGGGTCCGCGATCGGCCACGCGGCGGATCTTGGCGAGTTCGTCCAGCAGGTTCGCGTTGTTCACGCGTCGACCCGCGGTGTCGGCCATCACCAGGTCGGCGTGACGCGCCTGGGCTCGGCCCAGCGCGTCGTGCACGACCGAACCGGGGTCGGCCCCCTCGGCCGCACGTACGATGTCGGCTCCGGTGCGGTCGGCCCAGAGCTGGAGCTGGTCGCTCGCCGCGGCACGGAAGGTGTCCCCCGCGGCCAAAACGACGGACCTGCCCGCCTGCGTCTCGTGCCAGGCCAACTTGCCAATCGTCGTGGTCTTGCCCACTCCGTTCACCCCGACGAAGAGCCACACGGGCACCCGGCCCTCATCGGCCGTCGTGCACACCGAACGATCCGCCGAGAGCGACGCCAGCAACGCGGCACGGATCGCGCTGGCCACGCCGTCGGGGGCACCGTGAGTCCTCAACTCCTCCAGCAACGCCGCGGTGGTCACCACCCCCACGTCCGAGCGCAGGAGCACCTCCTCGACGACGTCGAGCTGTTCGGGGGCGAGGCTCCCGTGCGAGGTGATCGCGCGCACGCGGTCAAAGATCGTTCGCGACGAGGCGAGTCGACGATCGAGTCCGGGACTGTCGTCGATCTCGGGACGCGGCGCCACCTCGGTGACCAGTACGTCGGGCATGGGTGCGCGCTCGGGCTCGAGCACCACGCGCGTACGCGCGCGGCGCCGTCGCGAACTCACCACCAGCGCCCCGACGCCCAGGACCAGCACCGCGAGGACTATCCACACCACCGTCATGCCGACAACTCCTCAGGGCTCTTCTTGACCCGCTGCGAGACCACCTTGCTCGACGCGCCGGGAACCATGGTTACACCATAAAGCGCGTCGGCCGCCTCCATGGTGCGCTTCTGGTGCGTGACGATGAGCAACTGGGCCTCGTCGCGGAACTCGTCGACCAACGACAAGAAGCGTTGCAGGTTCACGTCGTCCAGGGCCGCCTCGACCTCGTCCATCATGTAGAACGGTGAGGGTCGCGAGCGAAAGACCGCGAAGAGGAAGGCCAGCGCCGCCATCGAGCGTTCGCCACCCGAGAGCAACGAGATACGCCGCACGTTGCGGCCCATGGGTCGCACTTCGATCTCCACGCCGGTGTTCAAGGGGTCGTCGGGCTCGGTCAGGATCAACCGACCTTGCCCCCCGGGAAAGAGCATCGCGATCAGGGTCGAGAAGTGTTCGTTCACGTCCGCGACCGCCGAGGAGAACGTCTGCATGATCTCCTCGTCGAGCGCGCGCACGACCTCTTGGAGCTCGCGTCGCGCGTGTCGCACGTCGGCGACCTGCGCGTCGAGCTCCTGGTAGCGCTCCTCGAGGGCCGCGAGCTCCTCGAGGGCCAGCGGGTTGATCGGTCCGAGCGAGGTGATGCGCGCCTCCAGCTCGCCCACGTGGATCTCGAGACTGACGCCCTCGGTCAATTCGGGAGCGTCCTCGGTCTCGAGCTGGTGGGGCTCGACGCCGAGGTCGCGACGAATCGCCTCGTGCAGATTGGTGAGCTTGACCGCCAGTTCGGCGTGCTCGATCTGGCCCCGGTGCGCACGCTCGGCCACCTCGGCCAGGCGTTCGTCGGCACTCTGGCGCGCGTGGCGCAGGACCTCGAGTCGCTCGGCACTGGCGCGCGAGGCCTCGAGCTGTTCGCGGTACGTCGAATCCATGGCCTCCTGGGAGAGGCGAATGTCCTCGGCGGCGTGAGTGACGATCGCGCGCAGGCGCGACAGGACGCGCAGGTCGAATTCCAGTGACTCGCGTCGCGCCGCGGCCGCGGCGCGTTCCAGGGACCGCCCCTCGAGGCGCTGCTCGATCTCGGCGCGACGCTGCTCGATGAGTCGGCGTCGCTCGGCGAACTCCGCCTCGCGTCGAGCCAATTGGGCGGCGGCGACCTGGGCCCCACTGCGCAGAGATTCCACGCGGCGGTGACTCTCCTCGGCCTGGGTGCGGCGCGCCGCGGCGTCAGCGACGGCGCGTTCCAGGGCCGGAAGCTGCTCTCGCAGTTCACCCAGTTCGCTCTCGAGGACCCGTCGTTCGGCCACGACCCCCTCGACCTCGGCGCTGAGAGCGACGATCCCCGACTGCGCGTCGCCGATCTGTTCGCTCAGCCGGGTGATCTCTCGTTCGCGGCGTTGGAGTTCAGCCTCGGCCTTGGTGAGGGCGTTGGTGAGAGCGCTCACGCGTTGGCGCGCGCTCGCGGCGCTGCTCGCGGCGCTGGCGCGCCGTTCGCGACACGGCGCGAGGGCGGCGGCGGCCTCGTGGGCGGCGCGCTGGGCCTCGTCGACCGTGGCGCGGGTGACCACCGCACGGCCCGACGCGACGCGCCAGCCCGACGTCGCGAAGCGGTCGCCGTCGCGAGTCACCACGACCAGCTCAGGGTGCGCGACGGCGACGTCGATGCCCGCCTGCCAGGACTCGGTAACGAACGCGCGAGAGAACAGTGCGTCGAGGACGCGCGTGACGTGCGCGGGGGCACCGTCGCGGGCGCGCACCAGCGAACGCAGGGCCACGCACCCCTCGGGTGCCGCGACCGGCGGAATGTGGTTCTCGGCCACGGGCAGGATCAGACCCGCTCCGCCCTCGCGGCGCAAGGCTTCCAGGGCCGCCTGGGCCGAGCGGCGCCCGTCGACGACCATGGCGCCCACCGACGCCCCCGCCGCGGACTCGACGGCCCGCTCCCAGCCCTCGTCGACTTCGATCAGGTCGAGGAACGACCCGAGGACGCCCTCAAGATTTCCGATGATCGCTCGACCCCCGGAACCCGAGAGCTCCTCGAGGGCCCGACCCAACGCCTCGGCCCGGGCCTGGGTGCGCGCGGCGACGTCCGCGGCCAAGGCGAGGGCCTCGTCGGCGCTCTCGCGCTCCACCTCGGCGGTGGCGGCCTCGGCGGTGGCGGCCGCGAGTTGCGCGCGTGCCGCGGTCTCACTCGCGGCGGCGGCGTCCCTCTCGCGCGCGACCAGTTCGAGCGCCGCCGTCGAATCGCTCACACTGGCGTGCGCGTCGGTCAGACGTTGGGTCGAACGCTGTTCGTTCTGCGCGGCGGCGGACAAGGATCGTTCGAGGAGCGTCGCGCGCTGCGACGCGGTGCGCCACGCCGCCTGGTCACTCTCGAGCGAGACCGAGGCCCAGGTCTCGTCGTGTTGGATCTGGGCCTCGCTGAAGAGCATCTCGGCGTCGCGCAGGGCGTCGCGCATCTCGCGCAACGTCGCCTCGTCGGCCTCGACGAGTACCAGGTCGGCCGCGAGCTTGGCGGCGTCGGCCTCCAGGGTGGCGATCACGTTCTCGTCCGCCGAAGCGACGAGCGCGGCGCGCAGACTCCGTTCGCGCTCGGCGATCACCGACAGGGTGCCGCGCGCGCGTTCGGCGAGCCCCTGCAAGGTCCCCAGGGTGGAGGCGAGCATCTCCTCGCGGCGAGACGCCATCTCGGCGGCGGCGGTGCTGGCCTGGGCGTCGAGGGTGGCGAGCTCGCTGCGCAGGGAACGTTCGATCTCCTCCGAGGAACCGATCATCTCTTCGAGTTCGCGTTGGCGCTCGTCGAAGGCGTCGAGTCGCTGACGAAAGAGCGACTGGCGCGCGACACGCAGTTCGCGCTCGACGTCGGCGTAGGTACGTGCCGAGACCGCCTGTCGTTCGAGGGGGCGCATCTGGCGACGCACCTCACGCACGAGGTCGCCCAGACGCTCGAGGTTCTCCTGGGTCGCGGCCAGACGTCGTTCGGCACGCTCCTTGCGGCGACGGTGCTTGAGGACGCCGGCCGCCTCCTCGATGACCGCGCGGCGGTTCTCCGAGGAGGAGTTGAGGATCGAATCCAGCTGGCCCTGGCCGATGATCATGTGCTGCTGGCGCCCGACGCCAGAGTCGCTCAAGAGTTCTTGGATGTCGAGCAGTCGACAGGTGGTGGCGTTGATGGCGTATTCGGAGTCCCCGTTACGAAACAGGGTGCGCGAGATGGTGACTTCGGCGCCGTCGACGGGCAATTTGCCCGACGAGTTATCCAGGGTCAGGGCCACTTCGGCGCGGCCCAGGGCCGCCTTGTGGGCGGTGCCGGCGAAGATGACGTCATCCATCTTGGCGCTGCGAAGCGCGCGGGTGCTCTGCGCGCCCAGCACCCAGGTCACCGCGTCGACGACGTTGGACTTGCCCGATCCGTTGGGCCCCACGACGGCGGTCACGCCGGGCTCGAACTCGAGAACGGTGTTGTCGGCGAAGGACTTGAAGCCCTTCATGGTCAATCGCTTAAGAAACACGGGTAGACGCTAGCAACCTTCTCGAGCGCGCCCTCGTCATCGCGGCACCGTCACCCTCACCGGGTCAGTGCCGCCGCGAGGACAGGACCACGGCGCGACGTTCAACCTTGACACTTGGCGCAGAAGTAGGTGGCGCGCTGATGGAACACGACCTTGGCCACCGGCGAGCGACACTGGTAGCAGGGCAGGCCCTCGCGAGTATGGACTTGGAGAAGTTCCTGGTAGGTGCCCATCTCCCCGTCGGGATTGACGAACATCTCGTCGGACAACGTGGTCCCGCCGTGCTTGATGGCTTCGGTGAGCACCTCGGGGATGGTCCGGTGCAGGCGTCGGATCTCGATGGTCGAGAGCGACTCCGACACCCGGTCGTACATGAGTCCGGCGCTGAACAGGATCTCGTCGGCGTAGATGTTGCCGATGCCCGACACGATGTCCTGGTCGGTCAGCAGGGTCTTGAGCGCCAACGTGCGTGAGCGCAGCACCGCCGCGAAACGGTCCCAACCCACCTGGTCCTCGAAGGGGTCGATCCCCAGGTGCGCCAATTCGGGCACCTGGCGGCGCAGTTCCAGTCCATCGCCGCCGATCGAGAGACGGGCGAACTTCGAGACCTCCACCTCCTCGCCCTCGGCGGGGGGCGTGGAGACGTAGAGTTCTCCGAAGGTGCGCTGGTCGACGTAGCGCAATTCCTCGCCCGACGTGAAGGTGATGACCACGTGAGTGTGCTTGGGCTTGGGCTCCTTGGCGTTCTTGGCACGAAGGACCTGTCCGGTCATGCCCAGGTGGATCACCAGGTGACGACCACTATCGAGACCCACCACGATGTTCTTGCCCAGGCGTTCCACGGATTTGATGGTCCGCCCTTCGAGCTCGTCGCGGAAGTCCTTGGCGTTCTTGTGGCGGCGCACCGCACGTCCGTCGGTCACGTGGACCAACTTGATCTTCTTGGTGATGACCTCGCGGGCCAACACGCTACGCACCGTCTCGACTTCGGGCAATTCAGGCATCGTTCAATTCCTCCCACGCGGCCGTGGCCGCGTTCACCTCAGCACGCTTCTTCGAGGGCCCCGCGGCGCTGGCGAGGAGACTGCCCACACTCACCGTCGCGACGAAGGTGGCGTCGTGGGAGGGGCCGCTCGAGGTGACCTCGTAGACCGGCACCGCGAGTCCGCGCTCCTCGGCCCAGCGACGGAGCCTGGTCTTGGCGTCGAGGATGTCACTCGCCCGACTCGCGCTCACGATCGCGCCTTCGAGACGGTGCACCACGACGTCGCGGGCCGCCTCGTAACCACACTCCAGGTACACGGCGGCCACCACGGCCTCGAAGGCGTCGGCGAGTATCGAGGAGCGTTCGTTCCCGCGTTCCTTGACGACACCGCGCCCCAGGAGCAAGAGGTCGCCCAAGCCCAGTGCGCGCGCGGCGTCGGCGAGGGAGTCCTCGTTGACCACCCGGCTGCGAATGACCGACGCGGTGCCCTCGTTGATCGAGGTGAAACGTCCCACGACGTAGTCCGCGACCACCAGGTCGACCACCGCGTCACCGAGGAACTCGAGTCGTTCGTTGGATTCGACCTCGTGTTCGGCGGCGTAACTCGAATGGGTCAGCGCCTGGCGCAACACCGGGGACCCCGGCGCCAGCCCCAGTTCGACGGCGAGGGCGGCCACGTCAGGCACCTCGGTCGAACCTCGCTAGGCCAGTTGCAATTTGGCGGCGACGTAGTCCACGGCGTCGCGTACGGAACCGAGGCCCTCGAGGTCCTCGTCGTCGATGTGAAATCCAGCGACGTAGCGCGCCAGGGACTCCTCGAGCGCTTCGACCAACTCGATCAGGGCCAACGAATCCGCACCCATGACGTCAAAGGGGATGTCCTCGTCGATGTCGTCGGGGGTCACTTCGAGAATCTGCGCGAGTTGATCACGCACCAGGACGAGGATCGCCGCGCGGTCGAGTGACGAGGTACCGTCCACGTCTGAGGTCATGCCCACTCCTTTATCGAACGAGACCAGAGTACTCATCACTGAACCGTCACGTACGAACTATTACTCCTGATCAGGTCTAATAGCACTTCTCATCTTCGGCACCACTCCCGCCGCGTCCATTTCACCCGCGACGCGCAGGGCGTTCATGATGGCGGTGGCGTTCGACGCGCCGTGCGAGATCACGCAGAGCCCGTTGAGACCGAGCAACATCGCCCCGCCCTGGTACTCGGGAGTCAGCGTGGTGACCGTCGGCATCAGGTAGGGAGAGAGGACGCGCCCCGCCGCGCGCGTCTCGTCGTTGGTGTCGATCGCCGCGAGCACCGTCGCGAAGACGAACTTGAGGGCCCCCTCGAGGGTCTTGAGCGCGACGTTGCCGGTGAAGCCGTCGGTCACGATCACGTCCACCGGCGAGGGGATCAGGTCACGGCCCTCGACGTTGCCGAAGAAGTTGAGGGCCGCGTCGGCGCCCAGCAGTTCGTGGGTCCCCTTGACCAGGGGGGATCCCTTGGTGGCCTCCTCGCCGATCGAGAGCAGTCCGACGCTCGGCCGCTCAATGCCGAAGCGAGCCGACGCGAACGCCGCGGCGAGTTTGGCGAACTGCACCAGCATTTCCGGGGAACATTCGGCGTTGGCACCCGCGTCGACCATCGTCGAGGGCGGGCGCCCGATATTGGGAATCGGCGTGGCGATGCAGGGTCGCAGCACGCCGGGCAGACGCCCCATGCGCAAGAGGGCCGACGCCATCGTCGCACCGGTGTTGCCCGCCGAGACGAATCCCGAGGCCTTGCCGTCGCGGACCAGCTCGGCCGCGCGCACCAGCGAGGAATCCTTCTTCTTACGTACGCTCGAGCCGGGCTCGTCGTCCATCTCGATGACTTCGGAGCAGGCGACGACCTCGAGACCGAGGGGATCGCCCATTCGCTCGGGAATGCCGACGAGGGTGACGTTCAGCCCCAACTCATCCACGGCGCGTCGCGCGCCCTTGATGATCTCACTAGGAGCGAAGTCACCACCCATCGCGTCGAGGGCGATGGGCAGCGTCAACTTACTTGACCTCGACCGCTACGCGACCCTTGTACCAACCACAGTTGGGGCACACGATGTGCGGGCGCTTGGCCGTCGCGCACTGGGGGCAGATACTGCGTGAGGGACGGGCCAGTTTCCAGTTCGCCGCGATGCGACTACGGGACTTGGCCTTACTAGTTTTGCGCTTGGGGACTGGCATCGATCTTCACTTTCAACAGAACGGGGGGTCCCGTCACGCTTCGTCGGATTCACCCGATGTCTCACCGGCAAATCTGAGTCCATCCAGTGTAGCCCAGCGCGGGTCCACCGGCGCCACGCAGTCACAACTGGCCTCGTTGCGGTCGATGCCGCAGTAGGGGCATAGCCCCCGGCAGTCATCACGGCACAGCGGGGCGAGCGGGAGCTCCAGCAGGATCGCGTCGCGCACCATGGGGGCTAGGTCGATGAAGTCATTCTCGATCGGGTAGGCCTCGTCGTCGCCGGGTTCGAGATGGTCCACGAATCGCTCGTCGACGCCCACCCGCGCCTCGCCGAGCACCGCGATCGAGCACCGTCGACAGACGCCGAACCACGGCGCCGCGACGCGACCCTTGGCGCGCAGTCCACCGCTGAAGGACTGCAGCACCAGGGCGACGTCCACGAGGGCCTCGGGCGCCACGTCGGTCTCGGCGGGTCCGCGCGGGGCGAATTCGTGATCGGCGTCAAAGGGTGCCTGGAAGACGACCTCGGTGCTGGAGGGGACGTCGCGCATGAGTTGCGCCACGGGAACGAGGTAGGGCGAACTCACCTAGTGCGCGTCCTGATCGAAGAAGAAGTCTCCCGGCCCCTCGCTCGCCGGCGCGGGCGCCTCGTAGTCCGGGCTCGTCACCGGTGTCTCGAGCAGATGGGCCGGCAGGCTCTGCGAACTCAGGCGCTCGCGACCCGAGTGGGTGGTCTTGATCAGACGCTCCAGCACGATCTCGAAACCGGCGAGCTTGCCGTCGATGAAGTCCTCGGACTGATTGATGATCTGTCGCGCCCTGGCCTGGGCGTCGGCGATGATCTGGTCGGCGCGCAAGTGCGACTGGCGTACGATCTCGGTCTTGTCGACCATGCGCGCCGCCTCGGCGCGGACCTGGTCCATCAATTGCATGGCCTTGATCTGTTCGGCCTCCATCAGCGCCTCGCGATCGCGCAACGCCCAGCGCGCTTCGCGAACCTCGTCGGGCACGTTGTGCACGGCCTGCTCGAGCAGGGTCAACACTTCCTCGCGCGGAATCAGCGCCGAGGCCGAGAGGGGCATCTGCTTGGCGTTGGAGATGATCTCGATGAGGTCGCGCAGGTCCTGTTCGATGTCGCGACGCGAGTGTCGCCCCGGCGCCGGCTCCTCCTCGTAGGCGTACTCCTGCTCGAAGGGCTGATTGGGGTCGAAATCGTCATATCCGTCAAATACGCTCATGCGCCACCTCCGGGGTACAGGGCCACCAGTCGCTGCGCGACCGGGGGCGGAACGAATGGGGTGACGTCGCCGCCGAAGCGTGCCACTTCGCGCAGCAGGCGCGAGGCAATGAATGAATGGTGCGAACTCGAGGGGATGAAGAGCGTCTCGACGCCGGACAGCGACCGGTTCATCTGGGCCATCTGCAACTCGCTCTCGAAATCCGACACGGCGCGCAGCCCCTTGACGATGGCGGTGGCGTTCACGTCACGCGCCACGTTCACCAACAACGTCGAGATCGAGACGATGCGCACGCTCGCGATGTGCGCGCAACTCTCGGCGATCATCTCACGACGCTCGTCGAGGTCGAAGAGGGGCTCGGACTTCTGGGGGTTGCGAATCGCCGCCACCACGACCTCGTCGAAGATGTGCGCGGCGCGCTCGACCACCTCGAGGTGCCCGTTATGAAAGGGATCAAAGGATCCGGGGATGAGGCCGATGGTCACGAATCCCCCTCGTCTGGTTCCAACATCGTTACGAGCGTAGTGCCGTAGCGCTTGGTTTTCGTAACTCGCCAGCCCGCGGGGGCCTCCATGTGACGGTCATTCTCCACCACGACCCGCGACGCGGTGACGCCCTTGAGTAACGAGGCCAGATCGAGGGGACCGTAGGGAGGGTCACAGAGCACCAGGTCGAGGTCCGTCGGCGGACTCCACACCGGCAAGGTGGCGCGCATAAACACGGCCTCGCCGTGCAGTTGCAGGGGGTCGAAGTTCGCCTTGGCGGCCGCGAGACAGGCCGCGTCGGAGTCGAAGAAGTAGGCCTTGGCCGCCCCGCGCGACAACGCCTCGATTCCCAGGGCCCCCGAACCGCAGTACAGGTCCGCGACGACGAGGTCGCTCAGACCACCACGGCTCTCGAGCATGGAGAAGATCGCCTCGCGGGCGTAGTCGGTCGTGGGCCGCACCGTGGCGGGCAGTTTGGCCCTGAGCGGTCGACCTCGGGCACTGCCACCAATAACTCGCACGTCTCAAGGGTAGGCGCTGGGTGGGGCCACCTCGCGCCTACCCCGCCGCCGGGCCGCGCGCGCCCGCGTCGAGCGGGCGTCCACTCGCCTCGGCGAGGTCCTAGGACCGGAACAGGTACTGCGCCTCCTCGTCGTCGACGAAGAGTCGCAACTCGTCCAGGAGCTCGGGGTTGGCGGTGAGCGCGTCGCTCGACACCAATTCCAGCGCCAGCGTTCGTGCCTCGTTCAAGATCCCTTCGTCGCGACGCAGGCTGGCGAGGCGCAAGTCCGACCGGCCGCGCTGTCGCGCGCCGAGCAGCGTACCCTCACCGCGCAAGTCGAGGTCGACCTCGGCCAGGGCGAACCCGTCGTTCGACGCCACCAGCGCCTCGAGCCGCGATCGGCCCTCCTCGTTAGGCGCCTCGCCCAGCAAGTAGCAGTAACTCTGGGCGTCGCCGCGACCCACGCGCCCGCGCAACTGGTGCAGTTGGGCCAGGCCGAAGCGCCAGGCGTCCTCGATGACGATCACTGAGGCCTGGGCCACGTCGACGCCGACCTCGATGACCACCGTGGCGACGAGGACCTGTATCTCACCGGCGCGGAATTGGGACATGACCTCGTCCTTCTCGACACTCTTCATCTGGCCGTGCAAGAGACCCACGCTGAGGCCCCGCAGCTCGTTCGTGGCCAGGCGGGTGCGCTCGGCGACGGCGCTGGTGGCCTCGACCCGCTCGGACGCCTCCACCAGGGGACAGATGACGTAGGCGCGACGCCCCGCGGCCACCTCGTCGCGCACCAACTGCCAGGCGGACTGCTCCTCGGGGGACGAACGCGCCCACGACGTGGCGATGGCGCGCCGTCCCGCGGGCATCTCATCGAGCACGCTACGGTCGAGGTCCCCGAACAGCACCATCGCCGCCGTGCGCGGAATCGGCGTGGCGGTCATCACCAGGAGGTCGGCGTCGATCGCCTCGTCGGAATGGGCGCGACCCTTGTCGCGCAGGACCGCGCGCTGCTCCACGCCGAAACGGTGCTGCTCATCGATCACCACGGTCCCGAGGGACCGGAAGCGCACGTCGTCGCCGAGCAGGGCGTGAGTACCCACCACGATGTCGACTCCCCCGTTGCGCAGTCCGCTCAGGACCGCCAGTCGCTCCTTACCCTTGACGCGGCCGGTCAACAACTGCACCACCACCTCTCGCTCGCCGCCCAGCACTGACGCATCGACCACCTTCAATCCCGCGAGGTCGCCACGTAGGGCGGCGGCGTGTTGTTCCGCCAGTACCTCGGTGGGCGCCATGAACGCTCCTTGTCGCCCTCCGTCGAGACACATCAACAGCGTCGCCAGCGCCACCACCGTCTTGCCCGATCCGACGTCACCCTGCAGGAGTCGGTGCATCGGTAGCGCCGAGGCCATGTCGCGACCGATCTCGGCCAGGACGCGGCGTTGGGCCCGGGTCAAGGCGAAGCGGTGCGCCGTGAGGAATTGTCGTACCAGGGAGGACTCCTCGGATTCCAACGATCCGGGCGTGACGTCGAGGTCGTGTTCGTCAAAGGGATGGCGAACTCCCGCGGCGCTCTCTTCGAGGCGCCGACGCCGCAGCGCGAGCAGGAGTTGAAGTCGCAAGAACTCGTCGAACACCAAGCGACGTCGGGCCGGAGCCACGTCGGCCATATCGCGGGGCAGATGGATACCCCAGAACGCCGCCGTGCGCTCCACCAGTGAGTGATCACGGCGCAGTCGCTCATCGAGGGGATCCAGGAGCGGACCGGCGCGCTTGAGGGACTCCTCGATGAAGCCGCCCATCTCCCAACTGGTGACCCCCGCCTTGCCCGACGCCGGGTAGAGAGCGACGATGCCCCCCACTCGGCTAGCGTCGCGTTCCTCACCCGACGTGCCCACCACGACGTCGACGACGGGGTTCGTCATCTGACGCGTGCCGCGAAAGTCACTCACCTTGCCAAAGAAGATGGCCTGAACACCGGCGACGAGCTGGCCGGCGCGCCAGGGTTGATTGAAGAAGGCGATCTTCATGGTCTCGCCGTGGTCGACGATACTCACGTCCACCAGTGACTTGCCCTGACGAGTTCGTCGTGACGTGACGGAGGTGACCTCGCCGAAGACCGCCGCCTCGTCGCCGATCATCAAATCCGAGAGGTCCACTCGACGGGTGCGGTCGATGTAGCGACGAGGGTAGAGAGTGACGAGATCGAAGACGGTGTGAAGACCCAGCGAGTTGAGGGCCTCGGTGCGCTTGGGTCCGATGTGGCGCAGCTGGCTGACCCCGATCTCGCCCAGAGCGCGCAATCGACGAGGAGCGAGTTCGCTCACCGCGTTACTCGACGCCGAAGAGGTACGGGTAGAGGGGCTGGCCACCGTGGTGCACTTCGATGCCGAGTTGGGGGAAGTGCGCGGTGGCGAATTCGCGTAATGCTCGGGTCACCTCATTCGAGGACCCCTCGCCCTCGATGATGGTGAGCAGTTCGTGCTGGTTCTTCACGAGGTGCCCTAGGAGTTCCTCGTTCACACCCTCGAGGGTGTCCGAGATAGCCAGTACCCCGCCGACCCCCAGTCCGATCCAGTCCCCGGTGCGCACCGGTCCCACGTCGGTCAGCGTGTCGCGCACGGCGCGCGTCACCTCGCCGGCGGTGACGTGCAGGGCCGAGTCGGTCATGGCGCGATGGTTCTCGTCGACGCTGGCGTCGGGGTCGTAACTCAGTAGCGCCGCGAAGCCCTCGACGATCGAGTCAGTCGCCACCACGCGCACCTCGACGTCGACCAGGGCGTTGACCTGCTCGGCCACCGCGCGGATGTTGCGATTGTTGGGCAAGATAATCACCTCGCGCGATCCGGTGGTGCTGACGGCGTGCACGATCTCGGCCGTCGAAGGGTTCATCGACTGGCCCCCCGTGACGAGGGCGCGCACTCCGAGGGTCTGAAAGATCCGTCCCACGCCCTCGCCCACCACCACCGCGACCACCGCCGTCGTGGGTGCGGGGGTCTCGGGAACCTCGGGCAGGACGTTGGCCTCACGCACCCAGCGCTCCTCGATGACCTGTTCACTCAGATCGGTGACGCGGATCTGACGGGGTCGGCCCGCATCGAGAGCGGCTTCGATCGAGGCGCCCACATCGTTGGAGTGGATGTGGCAGTTGTAGAGGCCTTCGCCTCCGACGATGACGATGGACTCGCCCAGCGAGTCCCACGCCGCTCGCAGGGCCGGCACCTTCTGGTCGTCGGCGTCGAGCAGGAACATCACTTCGTACTTGAGCGAACCCGGCTCCTCCAGATTCTCGTGCAGTTCGACAAGCGCACTGATCGATTCGAGCTCCGGTGTCGGGGGCAACGGGTCCCCGGCGACGACGTGACAGAGCGCCTCGAACCACAACACCAGACCGGTGCCGCCCGAATCGACCACGCCGGCCTGTTTCAAGACGGCCAGTTGGTCGGGGGTCTTGGCCAGGGCCACGCGCGCGGCGTCGCGTGCCCCGTGCACCACGGACTCGAGCGTGGAGACGTCTTGGGCCCCCTCGGCGGCGGCGCGCGCCACCGACAAGATCGTCCCCTCGACGGGCCGCGCGACGGCCTGACGCGCCAGTACGTCGGCGCGCACCAGCCCCGCGGCCAATTGCGTGGCGTCGACGGAGTCACCGCCAAATCCCTGGATGAGCCCGCGCAGCATCTGCGACAGGATCACCCCGGAGTTGCCTCGCGCACCCATCAAGGATCCCTGGGCGATGGCTCGACAGACCTCGGACATCGTCACCTCGGCCCCGAGGGCGTTGACGTCGGCGACCACCGATTCCAGGGTCAAGGTCATATTCGTACCGGTGTCCCCGTCGGGAACCGGGTAGACGTTGAGTCGGTTGATGACGTCGCGCTGAGCGCGCAGCAGCCCCGCGTAGGTTGTCACGGCCCGAGTCAGGTCGGCGGCCGAGAGTGTGGTGAGAGAGGTCATCGGTAGCGATGCTACAATGGTCATTCGGTTTATCGAGGCGTCGCAACGGGCGGCGCCGGTGACGAAGGAGTAGTTCAACATGGCATCAGTCTGCGAAATCTGCGGCAAGAAGCCGTCCTTCGGCATGAACGTCTCGCACTCGCACCGTCGCACCAAGCGCCGTTGGAACCCGAACATCCAGCGCGTGCGCGCCCTCGTCGGTGCGACGCCGGTTCGCATGAACGTCTGCACCGGCTGCCTGCGCTCGGGCAAGGTCACCAAGCCCGCACGCCGCACCGGCACCGCGGCCTAGGACCTCACGGCGGCGCGGTGGCGCCACCAACCTGGCCCGTCGACGGGCCCCGCACGGTGACTCCGCGGGACCGCACGCGCGACGGGTCTCTTTGAACGTCGTGAACCCTGGGGGCATCGCGGCACCCGACCCAGTACCGATCTTCACCCACCGATCATCACTCCCCCCTCACGTTCCCTCGACAGGGACATTGGGTCGGAACCGAGAACTCAGAAACAACATCGTCCGATTAGTCCGACGGTCAACACGCACCGAGTGCGCCACTCATCACCTGTGCTCAGGGCGAGCCGCTGTCGCCAGTGAGAACCACACCGTCAGAGTTGGTGTTGCCACCCGATTCGGTCGAAACGCTCCCTGCGCAGCGTGCGCTCGTTGACGTCACTGACGATGCGACCAATTTGAATCGGTTGACGAAGACCGCGATCGGCGAAGATCATGCGCAGTCGCTCGACGTTGGGGGTGACGATTAACAACTCGTAGTCCTCGCCCCCGCTGATCGCCTCCGACACCGTGGCGCCGGTGGCGACCGGCACGTCGTCGAGGGCGAATCCTACGTTCGAGGCGTCGGCGAGGCGATGGAGATCGAGACCGAGACCATCACTCAGGTCCATCATCGCGCTCGCTGCGCTGGCGCGTGCCGCTATCCCCTCGGCGAGTCGCGGCCACGGTCGCCGATGCGCCACCACCAATTCATCCTGCAACGGCGCCCCCGCCCGACGCCGGCGCAGACCGGCCGACGAACGCCCGAGTGGGCCGCTGACCAAAATCCGGTCACCGGGCCGAGCCCCGCTTCTCAGTACCGCATCGCCTCCGGGGCACTCACCGAAGACCGTGACCGCGACCGCGACGTCGTTGCCTCGCGTCAGGTCGCCGCCCACGATCGGACACGACGTGATGACCGCCGCGTCGGAGATTCCCCGGTGCAGCTCCTCGAGATCGGTACCCGGCGGCGACGACACGGCGATCACCGCCCCGCGGGGACGCGCACCCATCGCCGCGAGGTCCGAGACCGCCGCGGCGACGGCCTTGAAACCCAGGTCCTCGAGGGGAAAGAGCGCGGCGTCGAGGTGAACTCCGAGAACCGCGACGTCGGTGGAGATCAGCGCCTGACCGACGAAGGGCGCGAGAACGGCCGCGTCGTCACCGATATGACGTTCGCCACGCGGAATCGGACCCCGACCCAGGATCGCGGCGATACGCTTGATGATGTCGTCTTCCCCCCGAGTCGACTCTCCGATCATCGAAGGGTCAGCGGAATTTGACACGGTATTGAACAGTTTGAGCGCGCACGCACGAAGGCGGCGCGCAGAGAGTAATGGAGGCATTACTGGTGACATACCCGACATCAAATAAGCAACTCATTGACTGGGTCGAAGAAGTAGCGCAACTCACTACCCCCGATCGTATCCATTGGTGCGACGGCTCTGAGCGCGAATACGACGAACTCTGTCAGTTGCTGGTCGATCAAGGTACCTTTCAGAAGCTCTCGGAGGCGAAGCGACCCAACAGCTACTACGCCGTCTCGGATCCGAGCGACGTGGCGCGAGTGGAGGACCGCACCTACATCTGCTCGACTCTCGAGATCGATGCGGGACCGACCAACAACTGGCGCGACCCCGCCGAGATGCGCGCGACCCTCAATGGTCTCCTCAAAGGTTGCATGAAGGGGCGCACGATGTACGTGGTCCCCTTCTCGATGGGACCCCTGGGGTCCAACATCGCGCACCTGGGAGTGGAGATCACCGACTCCGCCTACGTCGCGGTCAACATGAAGATCATGACCCGTATGGGTCAGCCCGTCTTGGACCTCCTCGGCGAGGAGGGCTATTTCGTGCCCGCACTGCACTCGGTCGGCGCGCCGCTGGCCGACGGCGAGTCCGACGTGGCCTGGCCCTGCAACGACGAACACAAGTACATCGTGCACTTCCCCGAGACCAAGGAGATCATCTCGTACGGCTCGGGCTACGGCGGCAACGCACTGCTGGGCAAGAAATGCTTCGCCCTGCGCATCGCGAGCGTCATGGCGCGCGAGGGTGGGTGGTTGGCCGAGCACATGCTCATCTTGAAACTCACCAATCCCGCCGGCGTGTCGCGCTACATCGCCGGGGCCTTCCCTTCGGCCTGCGGCAAGACCAACCTCGCGATGCTGGTGCCGACCCTGCCGGGCTGGCGCGTCGAGACCATTGGCGACGACATCTGCTGGATGAAGCCGGGTGCCGACGGGCGTCTCTACGCGATCAACCCCGAGGCGGGTTTCTTCGGCGTGGCCCCCGGGACCAACGACGAGACGAATCCCAACGCGATGGCGACGGTGACCAAGAACACCATCTTCACCAACACCGCCCTCACCGAGGACGGCGACATCTGGTGGGAAGGGATGGCGTTGCCCGATTCACCCGTCATCGACTGGCGCGGCCAACCCTGGGACCCCCACTCGGGTCAGCCCGCGGCGCATCCGAACTCGCGCTTCACCGCACCAGCGAGTCAGGACCCGGCGATCGCCCCCGAGTGGGAAGACCCGGCCGGCGTGCCGATCGACGCCATCCTCTTCGGCGGGCGTCGCGCGAGCGTGGTGCCGCTGGTGACCCAGTCCTACGACTGGGCCCACGGTGTGTTCATGGGTTCGATCGTCGCCTCCGAGACCACCGCCGCCGCGGTGGGCGCGGTGGGCAATCTGCGTCACGACCCCTTCGCCATGTTGCCCTTTTGTGGCTACAACATGGCGGACTACTTCGGACACTGGCTCAGCTTCGCGCAGAACCACGACGAGTCCACCCTGCCCAAGATCTTCTACGTCAACTGGTTCCGCAAGGGCGAGGACGGGCGCTGGCTCTGGCCAGGATTTGGCGAGAACAGCCGGGTGCTCGAGTGGGTCTTCAACCGCGTGGCGGGCGAGGCCGACGCGCTCGACACCCCCATCGGCTTCGTGCCCACCCTGGACTCGCTCGACGTCACGGGCGTGAACGTGTCGTCGGCGGATATGGCGGAGCTGCTCAACGTCAACGTCGACGAGTGGCGAGCCGAGGTGCCGGGGATCCGTGAGTACTACGCGAAGTTCGCCGAACGACTGCCCCAGGAACTGCACGCTCAGGTCGACCAACTCGAGGCTCGCCTGAATTAGGACGTCACGTCTTCCCCGCTTTCGTCGATTCTGGCGCGAGCGGGGATAACGTGGGGCATGAACGTGGAGTTGCGACCACTGGCCCCGCGCGACCAGGCCGTGTGCCTCGAGGCGCACGAGGAGCTCGTCTCCGACGGCTTTGATTTCCTCTGGGGCTTCGAGCCCCCGATGAGTTGGGATGAGTATCTCACGATGCTCGCCGACTACGCGGTGGGGCGCACTCTCGCCCCCGATCACGTGGCGTCGGTTCTCCTGCTGGCCCTCGTCGAGGGTGAAGTGGTGGGTCGGGTGTCGGTGCGCTTCGCCCTCAATGACTTCCTCCTTGCCCGCGGCGGGCACATTGGTTACGCGGTACGCCCGAGGTTTCGTCGTCGTGGGTACGCGACACAGATGTTGACCGAGGCCCTCGCCCTCGCCCACCGGCACGGTATTGATCCCGTCCTGGTGACCTGCAATGACGCCAACGTCGCTTCCGCCGGCGTCATCGAGCGCTGTGCGGGAGTGCTCGAGTCAGTGTTCGTCGACGACGACGGTACGCGAATTCGCCGCTACTGGATTCGCCACTGACCCGTCGCCACCTCGAGCGGCGCCGTCGGCGTCACCGGGGGCGCGTCGGGCGTGCACGTTCACTCGGGTGAGCCGAGTTTCTCATCGACGAAGGCGCTGAGTTCATTCACCTCGTGGTGAAGCGTGCTCACCAGCGTCGTACGGTAGCGGATCTCCTCGCGCAGCGCTCGTTCGGCGACGCCGCGAATCTTCGTCAGAACCCTGCTACGTTCCCTCGCCGACCGACGCGCCACGGTCGCCATTTCGGCGTGACACGACACGTAGGAGGCGTCACTTCGCTCCTCGAGGTCGAGGATCTCCGCGAGGGCGCTCGCGGCCCGCGCTCGGCGGTGCTCTACGAAGTGCTCCGCGGTGCGATCGTGGGGACCACTCTGCTCCCAGCGCGAGAGCACCTCGTCGCGCCGGAGCGTGAAGTGCACTCGTCGATACGCTTCGGTGACGCGTAGCGAGTTCCACTCGACCAACAACTGTTCGACCTCGCCCCGATCATCCTCGCGTCCCATGATGTGGTCTCCTCGGTTCTCACCTCGCCGCTACGAGACGGGCGGACCCGGCTCAGTCGGCCGTCTCGGCGTCGGCGACGATCAGGCGTGGTCCGGAGGGCCAGTCGAAGTAACGCCACGTCCAGTTGATCATGACGCGCAGTTTGTTACGAAACCCCACTAGGTACCACAGGTGCAACCCCAACCAGGCGAGCCAACCCAGGGTCCCCTTGACGGTGGGGCCCTTGGGCAGGGTCGCCACGGCGGCGTGACGACCAATGGTCGCCATGATCCCCTTGTTGCGGAACTTGAAGGGCACGATGGGTTGGCCGTCAAGTCGGCGCAGGATCTGCGCGGCGACGTGACGTCCGGACTGCATGGCCACGGGGGCGAGTTGGGGGTAGAAGGTGCCCGGACCACTGGGAATCGCGGCGGAGTCCCCGACCGCCCATTCGTTGGTGCGCTCCGCGATCAGCAGGTCCGGCGTAACCCGTACGCGCCCGCCGGGGCCGGTCTTGTCCTGCACGTCCGAGGCCAACGTACCGTTCGCCGTCACGCCCGCGGCCCAGATGACCGCGGCCACGCGCAGTCGCTCGCCGTCGGCGAAGCGGATGGCGTGCTCCTCGACCTCGACCACGCTGCGACCGAACTCCACCTCGACGCCCATGCGCTCGAGCTCCTTGAGGGCGTAGGCGCTGGCCTTCTCGGGGAAGGGGGTG
This sequence comes from Actinomycetota bacterium, assembly GCA_029850535.1. Taxonomy (GTDB): domain Bacteria; phylum Actinomycetota; class Acidimicrobiia; order Acidimicrobiales; family RAAP-2; genus RAAP-2. The sequence goes on from JARCRU010000080.1 coordinate 26,762, forward strand.
AGCAGTCGCGGCGCCATGTCGACGAGGATGACGCGCACGCGCGTCGGATCGAGTTTGAGGCCGTCACGCTTGATCACCGTCTTGATCAATTCCGACAACGCGCCCGATGTCTCGACGCCGGTCGGCCCACCGCCCACGATGACGAAGTTGAGTCCGATCGGCGCGGTGTCGGCGACCGCGTCGGCCTGCTCGAGAGCCGAGAGGAGTCGATTGCGCAGCCGGCGCGCGTCGGCCAGGGAATAGAGCGGGATCGCGTGCTGGGACGCGCCGGGGATGCCGAAGAACGCGGCCGTCGCGCCGGTGGCGATCACGAGGTGGTCGTAGGCGATCTCGGCGTCGTCGTTGAGGACCACCACCTGGCGGTCGTAGTCAACGTGACTGACCTGACCGTGTCGAAAGCGCACGTTCGGGGCCTTGCCGAAGACCGTGCGAATGGGGTAGGCCACCTCGGCGGGTTCGAGCATCGCGGTCGCCACCTGATAGAGCAGGGGCAAGAAGGTGTGGAAGTTGTGACGATCGACGATCGTGACGCGCACGTTCTTGTTCACGAGTCCACGCGCGACCTCGAGGCCACCGAAACCGCCCCCCACGATCACGACGTGGGGCCAGTGCGAGAGATCACGTGGCACGGGCGCGGGTTTGGTGGAGATGGCCATATCTAAATTAATTATACCTGACGAGAATCAATTAACTTCCGTGATGACCAAGCTTTCGACCGACGCCGTAAGTGACTCCACCGACCACCATCACCAGGGCGAGGAACTGGTCCCCCGCACCGAAGCCGAGGTCGATCGCGACCGGAATCAGTGCACCGACCACCCACGCGAGTTGCTGGCGCACCGCGAAGCGCGCGAACGTACGTCCCTGAGCCCCGGTGGGCACCAAGCGCTGGGTGATGGCGTCGAAACTCGGCTGGGCCACCGCCGCGCAGATCCCCAGCCAGCCGGCGAGCAACGTCTGAGCGATCAGGGTCGGATGTCGCGAACTCACCCCCGCGCCGATTCCCGTTGCGAGCACGGCCAGGGTGAGCAGTGAGGACTCGGCCAGCGCGTTGCGCACCCGGGTCACCAGTCCCAGACCGAGCAGCGAGCCCAGCGCGCTCGCCGACAGGGCGAGGGCGTACCACTGCAGACCGGCGTGGTCACGGCGTAGCCCGAAGGCCAGGAGGAACGAGCCGAATCCCACCCCGAAGCGCATCAGTGCCGACGCGCTCAGGCTCCAGGTGACCTCGCCGACGCCCAAGGGGATGAGGGCGTGCAGGTCGCGCTCCTCGGGCGACATGGCGACCTCATCGCGCACGACCTTGCCGGGTCGCTGCAGGCGCAGGCTCACCACCGTGGCGAGGGCGAACACTCCCGCCGCGACCACGAGGACGCTGGGCGCCCCCACGGTCTTCAAGATGCCGGCCCCCAGCGAGCCGGCGATCAACCCGCTCAGCGTGCCCAGCAGCGTGAGTTGCGCGTTGAACCCCGCGAAGCCGCGATGCTCCCTGGCTCCCTCGCTCGGCCACCCCGACTGGCCCACCCCGGTGGCGTGCTCGCGGAATTGGTCGGTGCGCGCCATCTCCGGGACCAGCGCACCGCGCGTGACGCCGTAGAGCTTCGAGGAGACCAGGACCGCGAAGGCCTCGGGAAAGAGCCAGAGCGAATTGAGATGCTGGCTCATCGACCAGCACAGCAAGACTCGCGCCGACGCCGAGAGGGCCACCAGGATGCGTCGTCCGTTGGCCGAACGATCGATGAGCGGACCCAAGATGGGTGAGACGACGGCGAAGGGGGCGATGGTCAATAACAAGTAGGCCAGGACCTTGGACTTGGCTTCGGTGGGCGAGACCGAGAAGAAGAGCGAGCCGGCGAGCGACACCGTCACCAGGGTGTCGCCGGCCATCATCACCACGTGCACCAGGGCCAGCCGACCAAAGGCGGTGCCCTGATCGAAGAGGTCCTGCAGGGAGGCCCACGCCAGTGAGGCCAGTCCACGTCGACGCACGACACCACCCTAGTGACAGGAGAATCGAGAGTTCGTTCTTCGGGTTCGGGGACGGGTCACGCTGCCTATGCTGGCCCCGTGACCCTCATCGCTCGCGAGCCCGTCATCGTCACCGAGCAACTGTGCAAACGCTACATCGGTGCCGACTTCCTCGCGGTCGACCACCTGGACCTCGCGGTCGAGGCGGGCGAAATCTTCGGGCTCCTCGGTCCCAACGGCGCGGGCAAGACCACCACCGCGGGCATGCTGACCACGCGAGTGGTCCCCACCTCGGGCCGCGCCCGCGTCGCGGGTGTGGACGTGCTCGCGCACCCCGCTCTCGCCAAGCAGTTCCTGGGCGTCGTGTCCCAGTCCAATACCCTCGACCGCCAACTCACCGTCTGGGAGAACCTGTACTTCCACGGTCGCCTCTTCGGCATCGGGGCCGCGCCGTCGCGCTCGCGCGCCGACGAACTCCTGGAACGATTCCAATTGACCAAGTGGGCCCACGCCTCGGTCTACGCGCTCTCGGGGGGAATGGCCCAGCGCGTGATGGTGGCCCGGTCGATCTTCCACCGGCCCGCGGTGTTGTTCATGGACGAACCCACGGCGGGTCTCGACCCCCAGAGTCGCCTCGCGCTCTGGCAGATCCTCCAAGATCTCAACGCCGAGGGCCAGACCATCCTGCTGAGTACGCACTACATGGAAGAGGCCGACCAACTCTGCGGACGCGTGGCGATCATGGACCACGGCAGGATACTGGCCCTCGACACCCCCGAGAACCTCAAGCGGTCGACCGGCGTGGACACCATCGTCACGCTCAAGGCCACGGGCGACCTCGACGTCTTGTCGAAGAATCTGCTCGAGCGGGTGGCGGGGGCCACGCACGCTCGGCTCATCGACCAGGGAGTGGAGTTGCACGTCGCCGGCGCCGAGCAGCTCCTCGCGCGCGTGATCACCGAGGCCGAGGCGAGCGGCTCGAGGGTCCAGGATCTTTCGGTGGCCGAACCTTCTCTCGAGACCGTCTTCATCAACCTCACGGGCAAGGAGTTGCGCGACTGATGTCCCACGGCACCCACGCGATCGACACCCGCCACGCTCGTAGCACCCTGGCCGCCAGCCGCTCGGCCCTCGGGGCGCTGTTGTTGCGCGACGTGACCGTCCTGCGCAAGGACGTCAAACTCTTCGTCCTTCGCACCGTCATCCAGCCCTTCTTGCTGTGCTTCGTCTTCCTCTTCGTCTTTCCCAAGATCGGTCAGTCGGTCGGTGCAGGGTCGGGCCAGAGCGCCTTCGCCACGGTGCTGGTGGCCGGGGTCGTGGGCATCTCCATCATGTTCCAGGGGGTGCAGTCGGTCGCCCTGCAGATGTCCCAGGAGTTCGGCTTCACCCGCGAGATCGAGGACCGGGTGCAGGCCCCCTGTCCCATCTGGTTGGTCGCCCTCGAGAAGGTGATCTCGGGGGCGATACAGGGCATGGTCTCGGCGGCCATCGTGTTGCCGATCGCCGCGCTCGTGCACGCGCGCGGCGTGCACGCGAATATCCACGTGCACTGGTTGGTCATGTTGACCCTCGTCCCGCTGGCCTGCGTGGCGATGGGTTCCCTCGGCCTCGTCCTGGGCACCAGCTTCGAGCCGCGCAATATCGGATTGATGTTCGGGTTCATCATCTTGCCCATCACGTTCCTCGGGGGCACCTACTACCAATGGGACCGCCTGGCGCCGGTGAAGATCGGCTCGTGGCACTGGTTGCAGACCGTCGTGCTGGTCAACCCACTGCTCTACGTCAACGAGGGTATGCGCGCCGCCTTCACCAACGTTGCCCACATCCACCTCTACGTGGTCTACCCCGTCCTGGTGGCCTTCTGCGCGGGATTCCTATCGCTGGGACTGCGCAACTTCCGCCGACGAGTGCTCTCCTAAGATTGCTCGTGGTCGTCGACGTCGTAGAGTCCTCGACGGGCGGCGGCGCTGACTCTGACCGTCGGGCTCTTGTTGAAGTTGTAGGCGTTGAGGTGATCGTTCTCGCGGCTGTACTTGCCGGCCCTGAGGTCCTTCATGTACTGGCGCTCCCCCGACATCACCCGACGCGTCAACAAGAGCGCCGCGAAGACGAACAGAGCGCCCAGAACCGCGAAGAAGAAACCTTCGGCGTAGGGCCAGACGATACTGAGGCACCGCGACGGAACGGTCAGGCCGCGCGCCGGGCCCGCCACTGCGGCGTTGCAGTAGGCGTTGAGGGCACTCTCGCGGTGCACCACCCAACCGCCGTACGCGGCGGACACCAGGCCCAGAATGAACAACAGACGTCGACCCATAGATTCAACACTAGGACTACCGTCGCGCCCATCCGAGGAGAATGTGTCACCCCATGACGCACACTGAGCAAATTCTCATCTTCGATGGTGAGTGCGGCTTTTGCACCACGTGCGCCCGGTGGATCGAGCGTCGTTGGACTCACGCTCCGACGCCGCGCGCTGTCGCGTGGCAATCAGTGCACCAGGAGTGGCCCGACCTGGCGACGCCGAGCACCCTGCAGATGAGCCAGTCCGTGTGGTGGATCAACGACGAGCATCGCGAAGCGGGCGCGCGCGCCATCGCGAGCGCCCTGCTCGCCACCTCGTCTCCGTGGCGACTCGTCGGTCACGCCCTGATGAGCGCTCCCGTGGCGTGGGTCGCCGAACCTCTCTACCGCGTCGTGGCCCGCCACCGCCACCGGTTCCCCGGCGCGACGACGGCGTGTCGAGTACGCGACGAGTGACGTTCTAGACGTCCCACCATACGGTGGCCAGTTCGCGCTGGGACGCCGGTGGGTTCTTCTTCAGGTACTCGAGCACTTCGCCCTCTCGCTCCTCGGGCAGGCATAGTCGCACGCGCGTGAAGTGCGCCGCTTGGACCAGATCCTGCTCGACGCGCATCGGGCCCTCCCAGAACTCCATCGAAGC
>JARCRU010000081.1 GCA_029850535.1 Actinomycetota bacterium
CCGCGGCCGTGCGGGCGATCAACGACTCGGGGGGATACGCCATTTGCTACGTCGATGCGGGAACCTGGGAGTCGTGGCGACCAGACGCATCCGATTTCGCCGTGTCCCTGCGGGGTCGATCAAACGGGTGGCCGGGTGAACGCTGGCTCGATATCCGTCACCCGAAGGCACTACTGACGATCATGGCCCGTCGAGTCGCGCGATGTGAACGTGCCGGATTCGCGGCAGTGGACTTTGACAACGTTGACGCCTACGCGAATAACACGGGGTTCAACATCACGGCCGGCGAACAGCTCTCGTTCAACCGAGCACTGGCGGACCTGGCTCACCGTGATCATCTGGCGGTCGGACTCAAGAATGATGGGGACCAGGCCCGAGCGCTCGAGCCCTGGTTCGACTTCGCGATCGATGAGCAGTGCGTTCAGTACCACTCGTGTGCGCAGCTCGCCGTGTTCGTGAACGCGCAGAAGCCCGTGTACGACGTGGAGTACACGGGCCGGCCCGCTGCCTTTTGTCGATCCGCGCCGAAGGGTATCGACGTCACCGCCAAGGCGCGGAGCTTGTTGGATCGACCATGGCGACCCTGTCGATGACTATGAGCACGACCGGCACCCGATGGGGACGTACCGTCGAGCCCGCCCGAGGCCGGTGACATGGTCCGACGGCGCTGATCGGGCGTTGACGCGACTCATGGCGAGAGGCTGAGCACCGCACTTCGCGCAGGCTCACCACGTGTGCGACACTTACTCTCGAGAAGCCGTGAGAGGAAAGTTGGGTGGCGCAGGTGAGGAGACTGGAAGTTCCTACGTTGCTGGGGCGCCGAGTACACCTGGAGCCCCTGGCCCTCTCGCACGTGGAGGACGCGCTGGACGCGGCACGTGAGGATCGGTCCACCTACGTCTACGTCTCGGTGCCCAACGATATTGAGGGAATGACGGCGTACGTTGCGGGCCTGCTGAGCGAGCGCGACGACGGCGGTGCGATTCCCTTCGCGCAGATTGATGCGACCAGTGGTCGGGTAGTGGGGATGACGAGGTACATGACGATTCGATCGCGACCCGGAGGCACGCTCCCCTACGCGGTGGAGATCGGCGGCACGTGGCTCCGGGCGTCGGCGCAACGAACCGGCCTCAATACTGAAGCGAAGTATCTCTTGTTACACCACGCCTTCGAGGAGTGGCGGGTGGTCCGAGTTGACCTCAAGACCGATGACCGCAACGAGCGTTCGAAGGCGGCCATCGTTCGACTGGGGGCGACATTCGAAGGAGTACTTCGGCGCTGGCAGCCCTCAATGGTCGGCGGGGAGGAAGACCGCTATCGCGATACGGCCATGTTTTCGATGATTGATGACCAGTGGCCGTCCCGTCGAGGTCACCTCGAGTCGTTGCTGTAGAGAGCGCGTCTCTCGAAGAGCCTCGGTGCCGGTCATCTCGGACGATCTAACGGTGAACTCGTGCGCCCTTCGCTAGGGTGACGGAGTTGTACTTCTGGTGGGAGGCGCCATGGAAATTAAGGAACTCGGTCACCTCGTTCTCTTCGTTCGCGACCTGTCCACGTCGGCGCACTTCTATCGCGACGTGCTAGGTTGGCGACCCATTCTCGATGAATCCACTCAGCGTGGATCGGTCGTGGCGGCGTTCAACGCACCGGGCGGGCGAACGCATCACGAATTATTGCTGATCGAGGTGGGTCCCTCGGCCGCCGTGTTGCCCACGGGTCGACGAGTGGGGATGTATCACTTCGGTCTCAAAATTGGAACCAGCGATGATGAATTACGCGACGCACTCGAAGTTTTGCGGGCCAATGACGTCGCCCTCGTGGGAGCGACCGATCACGGGATGACCCACAGCCTCTACATCGTCGACCCCGATGGCAACGAAATTGAGCTCTACGTTGACGTGCCCGGGGTCGATTGGGAGGACCCGTCGTGGTTCACTACGTCGTCGCCACGGCCACTTCATCTCTAGGCGGACTTCCGGCGCTCGATGATCGACGCGCGATGAAGTCCTAGGAGAGAGCCGCCGAGTGGCTGCCTCGGCGCCCGTAGTACTTGCACGCGAGTCGAGGGCTGATGCCGAGGGACTCGCCGATCTGTCGCCAGTCAGCGCCGAGCGCCCGAGATACGCGAACGAAATCGACCAACTCTAGGTGTCGAATGTCGACCACGTTGTTGGCGCGCGCCATCGATTCGAGCATCCCATTTCGCGACGCAACGCGAGAAACAATGTCGAGTGGGATACCCCTACTCCTGGTTACTAGTTCTGGTTCACCCATGGAGTAATGCTACGCAACCCCGCGCAGTCCTTGTCAGGCATTAACCAAGAATCTTGTGTGAACTTTGTGAGTGCTCTCTTAATAGAGTCTCGGGGAATCGCTCGAGGTGAGGGAAGAACGGCGGAGGGATCGGACCTCTATCCTAGTTGAGGGGTATGTCGATTCTTTCTCGAAACACGGGTCTTATGTCCACCAGCACCAAGGAGCGCCTCGAACCGGCGCTCGTCCGCGCGGCCATTGTCGTGGTCCTCGGAACCATCATGGCTATTCTCGACACCACCATTGTGGCCGTCGCGCTCCACCAGTTGAGTATTGATTTTCGTACGACGGTGAGTACCATTCAGTGGGTCACCACGGGCTACCTCCTGTCGTTGGCCATCGTCATCCCGTTATCGGGCTGGGCCATTCACCGCCTGGGCGCCAAGCGGGTCTATATGATCTCACTGGCGCTCTTCGTGGGCGGGTCTATTCTGTGCGCTCTCGCCTGGTCGGCGACAAGCCTCATTGGCTTTCGTGTGCTCCAGGGATTTGGTGGCGGGATGATCATGCCGGTCGGACAGGCGATCATGGCGCGCACCGCCGGTCCCCAACGGATGGGCAAGGTCATGGGAATCGTCGGTGTGCCCCAGTTGCTCGGGCCAATCCTCGGCCCGGTCATTGGTGGACTCATCGTGTCGAACATCTCGTGGCGGTGGATTTTTCTCGTCAACGTGCCCATTGGTCTGGTCGCCCTGTGGTTGTCACGCAGTTACCTCGCGCCCACGCCCGGAGACAATCAGCACCGCTTCGACTTCGTGGGCTTCGCGTTGTTGGCGCCGGGTCTCGCCCTCATTGTGTACGGTCTCTCCGAAGTGGGCGTGGTCGGTGGATTCCACGGCCCGTCGGTCTGGTTCGGCATCGTCGGGGGCCTCATCTTGTCCGCGGGCTTCGTGGCACGCTCGATGAAGGCGCGAGAACCACTCATCGACCTGCAACTCTTTCGGGACCGAAGTTTTTCGGTCGCCACGATCGGGATCTTTCTCACCGGTGCGACACTCTACGGAACGATGTTCCTCCTGCCCCTCTACTACCAGATAGATCGAGGTGACGCGGCCTGGAAGGCCGGGTTGATGATGGCACCTCAAGGGATCGGTGCGGCTATGGTGATGCGACTCGCCGGGTCCCTCGCCGACAAACACGGCCCGCGTTACGTGGCGTCCTTCGGAATGGCGGGATTGGCCCTGGGCACGTTCTTCTACACGTTCGTGGGCTCGAACACGAGCTACTACTTCCTGGGTCTCGCACTCTTCGTGCGCGGCATTGGCCTAGGTTTTGGCATGATGCCGGTGGTGGCGGCGAGTTACCGGAATCTGACGCACGCCCAAGTGCCCAAAGCCACGTCGGCGACCAACATCTTTCGTCAGATTGGTGGCTCGCTCGGGGTCGCGGTCTTCGCCGTGGTGCTCGATACTCAGATTGCCCAGCGCGTCGGGACCTCGGCCGCCGCGGCCATTCAAAACGGTGTGGCGCGAGCGACACCGACGCAACTTCAACAGATCGCTCACGCTTTCGGGCATTCGTTCTGGTGGTCGTTTGGCACGTGCGTGCTGGGAATTGTCCCCGCGCTCTTCTTGCCGCGTACATCAATCGCGAAACAACGCGACGCCCTGACGGAGTCTCTCGTTCTGGAGTGATGGGCATGCACCAACGAGCCTGCCGTGATCGTCGACTCGTGGGTGGTGGCGCCACTGCGCCGAGGCGCTGGTGCCGGGCGTCGCGCGCAGTTGGAAGAGACCACTTGTTCCCGCTAGGGCGCGTCTGGCACGATGGAACTGTGAGCGTCGTCACTATCTTTCGCAGTCGTGTGCGCGAAGGGGCCGAGGCCGCCTACGGCCAAGTCGCCGATGAGATGAGCTCGCTGGCACGGACGATGGAGGGCTTCATCGATGAGAAGTTCTATCTCTCCCGTGAAGGAGAGCGCGTCACCATTGTGCGATTTCGCGATGTCGACAGCCAGCGGGCGTGGAGCCAGCATCCGCTGCACCTGGCCGCACAGCAACGTGGGCGAGACGAGTTCTACGTGTGGTACGACATTTCGGTATGCGACGAGTCCTACTCGCGCGTCTTTCGCGCCGCGGATTAGTCGCGTCCGTACTCGAGCCCAGGGTGACGATGGCAAGATGAGTTGGGGAGGCGATGTGGCCAACAAGGACGAACTAGCGACTCACGGTTTCACCCAGGGTGATTGCTACAACGCGGGGCGACCCGGCTATCCCGAAGAAGCCATTGGACACTTCGTACGAATCTTTCGTCTCGATGCGCGCTCGCACGCGCTCGACCTGGGCGCGGGGACGGGGATCTTCACCCGTCAACTCCTCGCACACGTGGGGCGTGTGACGGCCGTGGAGCCCTCGGCGTCGATGCGCGCCACCTTCGCGCAACAGACGCCCGGCGTGGCGATTCTTGACGGTAGCGACGCGGCGATTCCGCTCGAGGAAGGAACGATTGACGTGGTGTTCGCGGCGCAAGCCTTTCACTGGTTCGAGCCGACACGGGCCCTGGCGGAGATCCGTCGGGTCGTGGTACCCGGGGGTGGACTGGGACTGCTGTGGAACGAACGCGATACCAGCGTCGAGTGGATCCGCGAACTCAACCGTGCGATGCTCTGGGACGAGCGCCGGCCCTACGACGCCAGTGTCGATTACGGTGCCCTCGTCGCTGCGGGGCCTTTCTCGCAGGTGGAGAAGTCCACGTACCGTCACGAGGACGTCTTGACGCACAACCAAATCCACCAGCGCGTGATGACCACGAGTTACATCACACTGATGGATGAGGCGCAACGAGAAGCCCTGTCGTTCGACGTACGCGCGGTACTTCATCCCTTGAGTGATCCGGTGGCGATGCCGTACTTGACGGACGTGTTGACCGCCGCGGCCCAGTAGGACGGTCGAGTGGGAGGGTGCGCGATACTCCTCGGGTCGGTCACACCCGTCAGCGGGCGCGAGTGCGAATGATCGGCTGGGCGCGAAAGCAGGACTGAACGATAATCGGGTCCGCGTCCCGAGGCGATCAGGTGCGTCTGGAGTCGTTCCCTCGTGTCCTGAGCGTGGGGACCGTTACGTGAAGGATTCCGTCGAATTCTACTCGGCCGTCTTCTAGCATCGTAGGGTGACCGACACGTTCGCCATGATTGCCACCCAACGCCGGGCCGTGGCTGACGTGCTGGAGTCGCTCAGTGCTGAGGAGTGGCGGACGCCGTCGCTCTGTGACCAGTGGCGCGTTCAGGAGTTGGCCGCGCACCTGACGATGCCCTTTCGCGTCAGTAATGCGAAATTCTTCCTTGGGGCGTTGGCTGCGGGGGGCAGCATCGCCAAAGTGATGGACAAGTACGCCAAGGCCCACTCCGGTGAAGCGCCCGAAAGACTCATTGCGTTCCTGCGCGACGGCGCCGAGAGCCGCTTCGTCCCCCCGACGTTCCCGGTGGCGGCGTCGCTGAACGAGATCGTGGTCCATGGATTCGACGTCGCCCTCCCGACGGGTCGTCACGTGGAGGTCCCCGATGACGTCGCACGTCGGGTCTTGGAGTATCTGGTCTCAACGAGGGCCGGCACGGTTCATACGAAGCGGCGACTGGCCCACGGCGTGCACCTCGTCAGCACGGATTCGGACTGGACGTGGGGAGCTGGACCCGAAGTTCGCGGGACGAATTTCGGCTTGATCATGACGCTCGCGCGACGACCCCTTGGCTTTGATCACGTGAGTGGTGAAGGCGTGGAAGTGATCCGCCGTCGCCTAACGCAGGGTTAGCGAGCTCTCCATCGAACGGCCAGGAACCCAGGCGCGCGCCAGGGCGGATCAGTGAATTCGCTGCTCGCGTCCCTGTCGCATTCGTGGCAGCCATTCCTTCTCATCACAGGGTTGTTACTGATCGGACACGTGGCCGCGCGCGAGGGACTCTTCGAGTCGGTCGGCCATCTCGTGGCACGCACGCCGGGCAATGACGTCGCCCTCTTCGTGGTGACGATGCTCGCGGTGGCAGTGGTCACGGCGGTCCTAAATTTGGATACGTCCGTGGTGTTCATGACCCCGGTGGCGCTGCACGCCGCGCGCGCGCGTGGCGGCGACGAGACGGCGTTCGCCTTCGGTACCATCTTGATGTCGAACGCGGCGTCGCTACTACTCCTGGGCTCGAATTTGACCAACATGTTGGTCTTCGCCTCGCATCCGGTACACGGGGCCATCTTCGCCGCCCACATGGTGCTGGCGTGGACCGCGTCGGTGACTCTCACCATCGTGATGGTGATCGGGTGGCGACGTCGCCAGTTGTTGCGGCCGTCGGCCGCCTCGACCGAGCGTGTGACGTGGCACATCGGACCCGGTACCGTCGCCGTGGCCGCGGCGGTGGCATTGATGCTGCTCACCAGCCAACCTGCTCTCATCGTTTTCATCATCGCGGCGGCCCTCGAGATGAAGGACCTGGTGGGGCGCCGGCGCGTGAAGTGGCGTGAGGTACTCGACGTCGCGAGTCCCTACGTGGTGGGGCCGCTGTTCGTGGTGGCGGTGTTGGTCGGGTGGCTCGGGCGTAACTGGCGGGCGGTGGGAGATCTCATCGCGCATTCCAACTCCCTGACCACGGCAGCCGTCGCGGCCGTCGTGTCGTTGGCGATCAACAACTTGCCCGCCGCGTCACTCTTCGCCGGTCAGCCCATTGCTCACCCCTACGCTCTCTTGGTCGGACTTAATCTCGGTCCGAACGCCTTCGTGACGGGCGCGATGTCCACCATGTTGTGGTTCCGACTCGTTCGCGCTCAGGGACTCTCGCCCACGGTGACGCGGTTCGCCATGGTGGGGGTGCCCGTCACGGTGGTTACTCTCTGCGCGGCCGCGCTCCTGACCTAGGCGCGCGGGGTTCGAGTAGGGGGTGAACCCGAGGAGGGGACTCGTCGTTGGACCACCGACGCCTCGCACGACGTGGCGAGTGACGTTGCGGGAACTCGACGCATTCGCCACCGGGCAGTGCAGAGTCCACCTCAAGCTCCATGTGGTCAGTCCGTCGCGGCGTCGCACGCGGGGGGACACGACGTCGAGTCCTACGCTGGTCCCGTGAGGCGTCGACGTCGGGCTCGAGGAGTACTGCGAACTTTGCTAGGTGGTCTCGCCCTAGGTTTCGTGGCGTCAACCACCATCATCGCCGCAGTGTACGACGCGGAGACCAGCCGACCCACTCCCGACCCTGCGGGGTTGCATTTCGTTCGCACCGGGGCGTACCTCACGCGCTACGAGGCGTGGGGTCGAGCGTCACTCCATCCGGTCGTGCTGGTGCACGGGGCCTTCGAGTCCGCCGACTACTGGGACCCCGTGGCGACACGACTATCGCGCACGGCACACGTTGAGGCGTACGACCTGGAGGGATACGGCTACAGCCAGCGCGTCGGCCCCTATGACGCCGCAACGCTCGCGACGCAACTGTACGAATTCTTGCGAGCACGCCATCTCACGCGTCCGGTCCTCGTGGGGCACTCATTGGGCGCGGGGGTCATTGCGAATTTCGTCCTGAAGTATCCCCACCTGGCCGCGGGCATCGTTTTCCTCGATGGTGACGGGCTCTCGTTATCCATACCCGGCGCCCAGGTGGTGCAGTGGATCCCCACTATCTACGTCACCGCATTGTTTCGCTACGCGGTTCGCAACGATTCTCTCGTGTCAACGATCTTTCGTGCCGCGTGCGGACCGCGTTGTCCCGCGGTCACTCCCGCAGTGCTCACAATGGTTCAGCGTCCCTTTGAGGTCGCACGGGCGCAGGCGTCATTGCTGGCCTACGCGACGCAACCCATTGTGGGGGTGAGCGTCGCACAACTGCGCGCCGTGGGTCGTCTGCGGATTCCCGCACGAGTGATCTTTGGGGCCGATGACACTCAGTACTCCTCTTCGACTCCCCGGCTCACCGCGGAGCGCCTCGGTGCTCCCGCCCCCGAGATCATTCCCGGCGCGGGCCACCTGTCGTTGTGGTCGAGTCCGGGTCCCGTGGCGACGGCCATCGCTCGTCTCGTGAGGACTCTGTCGTCGTCGAGTTCTTGAGAGCCGGTGTCGAAGTCCATCATCACCTTGATACTTGGTGGTCACCGCAACCTCGGATCAGCTCTCACGGAGGGCGCCAGGATTGTTTGTAGCGTGGGGCCATGAGAATTCGTCGCGCCGTCGAAGCTGACCTCGCGACCATCGGTGACTTCATTCGCGACCTCGCTCACTACGAGCGGGCTCTCGAGTTCGCCCGAGCCACCAACGAGCAATTACGTCAAAGTTTCTTCGGCGAGTCTCCCCAGGTGTATTGCGACTTCGTCGAGACCGACGAGGGCGAGGTGGCTGGATTCGCCGTCTGGTTCTTGAATTACTCGACTTGGACGGGAACCCACGGGATCTATCTCGAGGACCTCTTCGTTCGCCTGGATTTTCGCGGCCGCGGATTCGGTAAGGCACTACTTGTCCATCTCGCCCAGGAGTGTGTGGCGCGCGGTTACGCGCGACTTCAGTGGTCGGTACTTGATTGGAATACGCCCTCGATCGATTTCTACGTCTCCCTGGGCGCCGAGGCACAAGATGAATGGACCGTGTATCGCCTCAGTGGTCCCGCGCTCGAGCGCGTCGCCCTGGACAAGTAGTCGCGAGAGGTGCGAGAACCCACGGAGGCGCCATCGCGAGAGACAAATTCGGCAAGGATGGTGGTGTGAGGTCCCGTCCTAGTCACGTCATCTTTGATCTTGATGGGACGCTCTGTGACTCTTCGGCCGGAATTCTTTGGTCCTTTCACGCCACCCTGGACGCCCTGGGTCTGTCCGCGGACGAGGCAACGTTGCGCCGTCTGATCGGGCCACCCCTGGGTGAGTCGTTCCGCATGCTCGGTGTCCACGAGGAGAAGATCGACGAGGTCGTAGGAATCTACCGGGATTTCTACGCCGAACGCGGGGTGTACGAGGCCCAACTCTACGAAGGAGTGGTCTCCACTCTGACGGCGTTGGCGGAACAGGGGGTCCGCCTCGCGGTGGCGACCGCCAAGCGCGTCGACTTCGCTCACCAGATGCTCACCTCGCTCGGCGTCGCTCGATTCTTTGACCAGATCAGTGGAGCGAGCATGGATTTACGCGTCACGTCCAAGTTCGACATCATGTCGGCCGTTATCGCTCAGTGGGACTCCGTTCATGGCCCCGACGTATGGATGGTGGGCGATCGCCACTTCGACATGGTGGCCGCTCGCGCGCACGAAGTGAGCGCGGTAGGGGCATTGTGGGGTTTCGGTGGTGCGGAGGAGTTGCGTGACGCCGGTGCCCATTGGCTCGTGGCGCGTCCCCGTGAGCTGGTGCGAGAGGAGACCGAGGCAGGCTCGCCGGTCTGCATGCTCGAGGAAGTCTGTGATGCCTGCGGGCACGTGATGGGCAGTGGTCATCCCGCGTGGTGTCCTGGTCCCAGCGACCTGAGCGACACGGTTGCGCGTGGCTAGAGTGACGACGTGGATTTGAAGCTCGAGTTGATCATCCTGCCCGTCAGCGACGTGGACGCGGCGAAGGACTTCTACGTGAACAAACTCGGATTCGCCGTGGAGATGGATCAACAGCTGGGACCCGAGTTTCGCGTCGCGCGTCTGATTCCGCCGGGCTCGCGCTGTGGCATCGCCATCGGCACGGGACTGAGTGACGCCGCCCCCGGATCGGCCAGCGGCATGCACCTCATGGTGCTCGATGCCGATGAGGTGGCGACGGAATTGAACAGTCAGGGTATCGCGTTCAACGGCCCCTACCACTTCATCGAGGGAATTCGAATTGACGGACCGCATCCCGCACGAGAGCCCTTCAATACCTTCCTCGATTTCTGCGACCCCGACGGTAACACGTGGATCATCCAAGAAGTTCCAGCGGAGAACTAGCAGATAGTTCGAGTCCCGCGACGGGCGTCCACGGTACGATGGATGGTCCGAGAGCAGTGAGAGGGCTATGGCACGCAAGAGCGGCGGAGAGAGTGAACGCCAGCGGGTACCGCAACCACTGATCAAGAGGCGCATCGCCTCGGGGCGTGGCGCGATGGAACAACCTAACGCCACCCACGACGGGGAAGCGGCCTTGACCCCGGTGTTCTGGGTCGCCATCGTTTTGACCGGCATTGCCACTGGACTCTTCGGGGCGGGGTTGATGTCGTTGCTGCAATACGTTGAGAAACTCGCGTTCTCCTACAACGGGGGCAGTTACCAAGCTGCCGTCGCCACCACGTCGAACCTGCACCGGCTGACGATGCTCGTGCTCGCGGGTTTCATCGGGGCCGTGGGGTGGTACCTGGTGCGTCGCTACTTGAAGAAGGAGAAGGCCGAGATCGACGACGCCTTGTGGAACGGCGACGGCGAGATTGGCCTGCGTCGTAGCCTCGCGACCTCGGTGATCTCCGAAATCGTCATCGGCATGGGTGCTTCCATTGGGCGTGAGGCCGCCCCCAAATTGATGGGGGGAGCTTCGGCCAGTGTGCTCTCGCACTGGTTTCGCCTCTCGAGCGCGCAGAAGCGACTCCTCGTCGCGTGCGGCGGCGGCGCGGGTCTGGCAGCGGTCTACAACGTCCCCCTCGGTGGTGCCATCTTTACCGCGGAGGTCATGCTGGGGAGTCTCGCTCTGCCCACGGCGCTGACGGCGCTGGCCTGTACCCTGGTGGCCACCATGACCGCCTGGCTCTTCTTGCCCAGTCGTGCGACCTATATCGACGTTCCGAACTATCACTTGAGCGGATCGATCATGGTGTGGTCACTTTTGGCCGGTATCGTCATCGGGTTCCTCGCGGTGGGCTACGTGCGCCTGCTGGGTTGGGTGTCGGCGACTCGGTCCAAGGGTTTCTCCGTCTTCTGGCAGATGCCCCTGGCCTTTGCGGTGGTGGGGTTGCTGGGTTTTAAGTACCCGCAACTCTTCGGCAACGGTAAGGACATGGCCCACGACGCGTTCGTGGGAGTGGGGAGCATCGGGCTCTTGTTCGCGCTCTTCGCCTTAAAGCCTTTGGTCACCACGTTGACCGTGGCCAGCGGGGCGTCCGGGGGTGTCTTCACCCCGTTCATGGCGACGGGCGCGGTCCTGGGCGGATTCCTCGGGGCCGCCTGGATTCACGTCTGGCCCGGCTCACCGGTGGGGGCCTTCGCCCTCATTGGGGCGGCGGCCATGATCGGCGCCGCGATGCAGGCCCCCTTGGCTGGTCTGGTGTTGGTGATCGAGCTCACCCATACGGGCTTCAATCTCATGATTCCCATGATGATCGCCACGGCGATCGCCACTTTGATCGTGCGACACATCGACGGGTACTCCATCTACTCGGCGCGACTCCCGGGTCACGGCGAATGAGTAGCGATCTCGTGCGCGTGCGACCTGGGCTCGCTCGTGATGCGTCGAAACTACGCTCCATCCGTCTCGAGGCGCTCGCCGATACCCCCGACGCCTACGGCGAGACGTACGCTGAATGTGCCGCGTGGGACGATGAGGTGTGGACTCGCAAGGCCGAGGAATGGAATTTCTACTTGGCCGAAATCAATGGGCGGGTCGTGGGGATGGCGCGCGGCGAGTCGCACAACACTCGAAGCGACATCCGATTCTTGTTCGCCATGTACGTCGCGCCTTCGGCGCGGGGCACCGATGTGGCGCGCCGCTTAGTTGATGCGGTGAGTGCGTGGGCGCGCGTGCAAGGGGTGAACAGCCTCTACCTCTACGTCTCGAACGCGGTACCGCGAGCGCGGGCGTTTTACGCGAAGGTGGGTTTCGTCGCTACGGGCTCCTCGCTGTCGATGCACCGCGACGAGTCACTGGTGTGCGACGAAATGTGCCGCGACCTGGAAGAATTTTCCTTCCGCGTTCGCGCGGTTGAGGCCTCGCAACTCTACGACCTGCGTCGACGAGTCTTGCGTGACGGCGACCCCACCGTCGACGTGGTCAACCCGGGCGACGGGCTCGTCACCACGAGGCACTTCGGTGGATTCCTCGGTGAACGCCCGGTGGTGAGCGCTTCGTTCTACGAGGTGGAGGCCCCCTTCGCCCCCGGGGAGCGGGCGTATCAGTTGCGCTACATGGCGACGGACTTCGATGTTCAGGGCCGCGGTCTGGGCGCGCAACTGCTGGAGCGTGCACTCGAGGAACTCCCGCGAGGCGATGTGGGCAGGGTTTGGGCCAATGCCCGCACGTCGGCCCAGGCCTTTTACGAGGCGAATGGCTGGCGCGTGGTGCCCAATTCCTTATTCGTCAGCCAGGAAACCGGTATCGACCACGTGGTGATCCAGATTCCGCTGGTCTAGATTTCTCACATTCATTGACTAACGTTGTAGCCATGCGCAATCAACTTCGTTACATCATCGCTGCCGTCGTTGTCGTGGTCGGCATCGTCGTCATCGTCGCCACCCAGGGTTCGTCAAAGAAGTCCGCATCGAGCACCACGACGACGGCGGCGGCGGCCAAACCGGCGGCGGCGGTCGCCCCCCTGAGCGGTCTGCCCGACCCGACGGGTGTCGCACGTAAGCGATCGGCGCTCGTCATCAAGATCGAAGACGACACCAACTCGCTGCCGCAATGGGGCGTCGACCAGGCCGACGTCGTCTACGAGGAGATCATCAATGGCGGGATCCCGCGCCTCGCAGCCGTCTTCAACCAGAACGCCCCCGCCCGGGTCGGACCGATTCGTTCCGTTCGTCCCACTGACACCCAGATCGTCTTTCCCATCGGTGGGATCTTCGCCTACTCCGGAGGCGCGCCCTACGCGATCGCGTCGATCTCGACCGCACCGGTGAAGCAGGTGGACGAGTCGAGCGCCGGGGCCGCGATGTTTCGCGATCCGAGTCGCTCCGCGCCCTACAACCTCTTTGGCAACGCGGCCCAGCTGTTCGCCCTGGGTGGCGGCGCGCCCGTTCCCCCCACGCCCCTCTTCCAGTACCGTTCTCCGGGCCAAGTCGTCGTGGGGACCACGGTCAGTAAGTTCGTGGTGAATTTTCCGAGTATCTATCCCATGACCTGGACCTGGAACGCCACGACCAATTCCTGGGACCGCTCGACGCAATTCGCGGGTCCCGACTACACGGGAAATCACGTGAGGGAGTCCCCCAAGAACGTGATCGTCAATTACGTGAACTACGTCAATGGCGTGGGGGCGTTCACCTCGTACGCCAACCTGCAAAGCGGCGGTGTCGCCGAGGTCTTCACCGATGGCAAGGAGATCGTGGGGACGTGGGCGCGCCATTCGAAGAGTTCACCGATCCAGTACCTCGACGCCAAGGGCAAGGCCATTCGCTTGACCCCGGGACAGACGTGGGTGGAGCTGCTGAATAATGGTGCCCCCGTCACCGTGACCCACTAAGGAGTAGCCGTGCGCCTGGGGAATATGTACGGTCCTGATCACACGTTCCTCGGGGTACCGAGCGCCGACCCCGACGTCGCCGAACAGTGGGCGAACGCGGGCGCGGTGATCCTCGGCGCCCCCTTCGACGGGGGCACGTCGTATCGGGCCGGGTGCCGGTTCGGTCCTCAGGCGATGCGCGCGGCGGACTACTTGCCCCACGATGGTTCACGGCCCAGTCTGGCCCTGGGGGTGGACGCTCTGCTCGACCTGGGGGTCGTGGACCTGGGTGACGTGGAGATGTACTCCGGCGACGTCGAACGCTCCTTGGCGGCGCTGGAGTCGCGGGTCGCGCAAATCGCCGCCGCCGACGTGGTGCCCATCATTTTGGGAGGGGACCACACCATTGCGTTGCCCGACGTGACGGGCGTCGCGCGCCACGTCGGTTGGGGGCGGGTGGCGGTCATCCACTTCGACGCCCACGCCGACACCGGCGACTCGCAGTTCGGCTCCCTCTACGGACACGGTACGCCGATGCGCAGACTCATCGAGTCTGGTGCGTGCCGGGGGGACCGCTTCTTGCAGATTGGATTACGGGGTTACTGGCCCGAGCCCGCGACCCTGGAGTGGATGGCGCAACAGGGCATGCGATCCTTTGAGATGGCCGAGGTGGTGGCACGGGGCCTCGACGCCGTCCTCGACGAGGCGTTCACCATCGCCACCGACGACTGCGACGCGGTCTTTCTCTCGGTCGACGTCGACGTGGTGGACCCGGGATCCGCGCCTGGAACCGGTACTCCGGAGCCCGGAGGACTCACCAGTCGCCAGTTGCTCGACGCCGTGCGACGCATCGCCATGGACCTCACCCTGGCCGGGGTCGACGTGGTGGAGGTTTCGCCGCCCTACGACCACGCCGACATCACCTCCTACCTCGGCAATCGCGTGGTGCTCGAGGCCCTGGGAGGCATGGCGTGGCGGGCCAAGAAGGGTCGCGGAGACGATGTGCGTCACCCCAGCGACCCACTCTTGGGTGAGGTGCGCGTTAACTGAACATCGAATCCAGGATCTGACCGACCAAATCCTCGGTCGTGTCGGGGTGCAAGAAGGCGAAGCGCGCGACCATCTCGCCTTCCCAACGAGTGGGAGTGACGAAGGCGATCTGTTCGCGCAACAAGGTCTCGCTCCATTCGAGGTACTGCTCCTCGCTCCAACCGACGCGACGAAAGAGGACGATCGACAAGCTCGCTGGTCGCACGAGCTCGAGCCCGTCACGAGACTCGATGAGGGTCGCCGTGCGGTGCGCGAGGTCGATTGCCACCTGGGTGGCACTCTCGTAGGCGCTCACGCCGTAGGTCACCAGAGAGAACCAGAACGGGAGTCCGCGAGCACGCCGCGAGAGGTGGATGGCGAAGTCCGACGGATTCCAGTCGTAGTGGTCCTCGTCACCACCGTGCAGGACGTCGAGGTAGCCCGCCTGCTGGGCGAGGAAGTGGCGTGCCGTCGAGGGGTCACGGTAGATCAGGGCGCAGCAGTCGAGGGGGCCGAAGAGCCACTTGTGGGGGTCGACGATGAAACTGTCGGCGTGGCGGATTCCCGAGAGGAGTTCGCGATCCGACGAGAAGAGGGCACCGCCACCGTAGGCACCATCGACGTGGAACCAGAGGTCATTCTCTCGTGCGAAGCTACCCAATCCCTCGAGGTCGTCAATGATGCCGGCGTTGGTGGTACCTGAGGTGGCGACGACGCCGATCACGGTCTCGGGATGCGGGTCCGCGGCGAGTGCCTTCTCCAGATTGACTCGCGTGAAGCGGTGGTCGTCGGGTTCGACGAGTAGTGGCTCGATTCCTAGGACGTGCAGCGCCTTGCCAATACTCGAGTGCGCGTCGGCGGAGATGGCGAAGCGCAGTTCGTGGGGCGCCAGGTCGGGGCGTCGGGTGCGTCCCACGTCGCGTCCCACCGTCAACGCCGAGAGGTTGCCGCTCGATCCACCCGAGACGAAGGCGCCGCCGGATCCACGGGGCATTCCCGCGCGCGCGGCCAGGAACTCCAGCGCCTGATTCTCGGCCACGACCACGCCGGCCGACTCGAGCCAGCTGGTCCCGTTGAGTCCCGAACAAGCGACCACCATGTCGAAGAGCAAGGAGTTCTTGGTGGGCGCATTGGGAATGAAGGCGAGGAACCTCGGTGAATCGATCGAAATCACGTGCTCGGCCAGATGGTCCCGGAAGAACTCGAGCGTCTCCTCGGCACTACGACCCTCGGCGGTGATCAACCCCTCGAGATTGGGGAGCGGAATCGGTGAGTGCATGCCGAAATCGAGGGGAGCGTCGTGCTCGATGCGATCGCGGCAGTACTCGAATATCGCATTGGTGAACGCTTCGTCGTAGGCGAACATCGGGTGCCTCATTGCACAACCTTTCGTTAGGGCTCAAACTATCGTAGAAGGTGGCGCTCCAGACATATCACAGGGGCCAACTATCATCGACCCATGACTCTCGCACGCGTTGGATATCTGGGTGCCGAGGGGTCATTCTCGCACGAGGCCGTACTCACGCTGACCGGCTCCCAACCTGTGGCGTGCTCGTCGATTGGCGATGTTCTCGCGGGGGTCGCTGAGGGCAGCCTGGCGACTGGTCTCGTTCCGCTGGAGAACGCCATCGAGGGGACGGTTTCGGCGACCATCGACGGCCTGGTCTTTGACCACGACTTGGTGATAGAACGCGAGGTCGTCCTACCCATTCATCTTCATCTCCTCGCTCGAGCGGGGGTGACCCTGGAGCGGGTCACGCAGGTCTCGAGTTACGTCCACGCCCTCGCTCAGGTGCGCGGCTTCCTTGCCGGACTGCCCGACGTCATCATCGATGAAACGACGTCGACCTCGCAGGCTGCTCGCGAGGTGGCGGGTTCGCCCGAGCCCTGGGCCGCCGTCGGTTCGGCGATTGCGGGTTCCCTCTTCGGCCTGGACATCATTGCCGCTGACATTGCTGATCACCCGGGCAACGCGACGCGCTTCGTCGAGGTCGGGCGCGGTGACATTCCCGCGCCAACTGGCAACGACCGAACCTCGATCGTGTGTTTCCAAGATGCCGACCGGCCCGGCTCGCTCTACGGGATCCTCGGTCGATTCGCCGCGCGTGACATCAACTTGACCAAACTTGAGAGTCGTCCGACGAAGCTCGGGCTCGGTGATTATTGCTTCGTCATCGAGTTCGACGGGCACGTCGGCGACGATATCGTCGCTGACTGCCTCGCCGACCTGCAGGCGCACTTGGTACGCGTCAAGTTCCTCGGTTCCTATCCGGTCACTGGTGAGGGATCGGTGAATCGGCGTGAGGAGGTCGGAGAGGCTCGTCGCGCGGCGGCGCAATGGATCTCCGCACTACGCGGCAGAATTCGGCACTGAGGCCGAATCGGAGTCGTTCACTTGGCCCCCGCTCATCCCTGATCAAAGATAATTTAAGAGCGACTCGCGTGTCGTGGTGTCGAAGTCGACGACAAGAAGTCGAAAAGAATTCACAATTGTGCTTGACAGATTGAGTCGCCCTCGTTAACTTGTAAGCGGTTACGAAAGCGGTTACAAGTAGTCGCGGCTTTCGTAGTGAGTTATCCGGGGGGAGACGAAGTGGCCGAATCAACGCCGACGATCTACGACGTCGCCGAACGCGCGGGCGTTTCGATCGCGACGGTCAGTCGTGCGCTCAACTCCCTGGACTCGGTGCGTCCCGCGACTCGCGACAAGGTTTTGCGCGCGATGGACGAGTTGGATTTCGTGCCCAATGCCATTGCGCGTGGGCTCTCGATTGGCAAGCACAGCATCTTGGGTCTGGTCTTCACCCGGGTGGTGGGCGAAAACAATGGGCTCGCGGTGGAGGAGGCGAGTCTGCTCTACACCGACATCGTCATTCGAGGTGCGGAGATGCGCGCCGCCGAGCAGGGCTATTCGCTGCTGCTGAGCAGTTTTGATGAGTCGCACCCTTCGGGAATGAACGCACTACTGAGCCTGAGCGGCAGTGTGGACGGGCTCATTTTGATGGACCGCGTTCTCGCCGACGACGACGTCGCATTTCTCGCGCGTCGGATCCCCGTCGTGCTCCTGGCGGGTCGGGGTGACTCAGCGGCGGCGATCACCGTACGCGTGGACAACGAGCAGGCGATGACCAGTTTGGCCGAGCACCTGGTTAACGAGCACCACCTGACACGGGTCGGTTTCGTCAGTGGCGCGATGGAGAGCCCCGACGCTCGCGCGCGCGCCGCCGGTTTTCGCAACGCCGTCGAGTCCTTGGGCGCGAGCATCGCCGACGTCGACTTCCTCGAAGCCGACTGGACCTCGGCGGGGGGCGAAGTGGCCATGCGTGAGCGTCTCGAACGGAGCGAAGAACTCCCCGAGGTCTTCGCGTGCGCCAACGATCAAATGGCCGTCGGCGTGATCTTCGCGTTGCAGGAGGCGGGTCGCCGTGTTCCTGACGACATCTGTGTGACGGGTTTCGACGACATCACCCTCACGCGCTACTTCAATCCGCCCCTCACCACCATTCGGCAATCGGGCGGTCTCCTGGGCTCGGTCGCGGTTGACGCGTTGGTGGCCCACATCGAGGGCACCGACGACGTCGTACGCACCATCGTCCTGCCCACCCAACTGGTCGTGCGCGCGAGTTGCGGGTGCGTTGCCGACCCCGAGGAGTCGCTGCACCAACTTCTCACCTCCACCCACCAGCGGGTCGACGCATGAGGATGCTCGCGCGACGTCTCTCGCTGTACGTGGTCACCGCGTGGGTCGCCATCACCGTCAACTTCTTGCTGCCGCGCATGATGCCGGGAAATCCGGTGCAGCAACTCATCGGCAAGTTGACCGGCAGCATCACCCCCCAACAAGTACACGCCATCGAGTTAGCCTTCGGGATTGGCCTCAATCAGGGACTCTGGGCCCAGTACACCGGTTACTTGCACCAACTCTTCGTCGGCAACCTGGGTGTCTCGATCACCTTGTCATCACCCGTCTCGACCGTGCTCAAATCCGCGGTGCCGTGGACGGTGGGACTCATCGGAGTGTCCACCATCTTGAGTTTCCTGTTGGGAACGCTCTCGGGAGCGCTACTGGGGTGGTTCCGCGGATCACGACTTGATTCGCTCATTCCGGTGGCCACGTTCTTCCAAGCGGTGCCCTACTTCTTCCTGGGTACGGTGATGCTCCTGGTCTTTGGCTCCAGCCTGCACTGGTTCCCCGTGCTGGGGGCCTACAGTCAATCGGTAACGCCGGGGTGGCACTGGGACTTCGTCTTCAGCCTGTTTCGCTACGGCGAACTACCCGTCATCACGATCGTGCTGAGCTCAGTGGCGGGATGGATGCTCGGAATGCGCAACATGATGATCACCATGATCGCCGAGGACTTCGTCCTGATGGCGGTCGCGAAAGGGTTGCCTCGACGAAAGGTCATTATGCATGCGGCGCGTAACGCGGTGCTGCCCAGCGTGGCGAATCTCTCCCTGGCCATTGGCTTAGTGGTTTCGGGCGCGCTGCTCGTGGAACTGGTCTTCAATTACCCCGGAGTGGGTAACCTGCTGCTCCAGGCGGTCCTTAACGAGGATTACCCCCTGATCCAGGGCATCTTCTTGGTGATCACCATGACGGTTCTGGCGGCGAACCTCCTCGCGGACATCTTCTACTTTGTGCTCGACCCTCGCACTCGTACTGAGGCGGCCGTATGAGTTCGGTCCGCCTCCCACGGTCGCCCAAGGTTCTCGTCGGTGCGGGGTTGGTGGCCTTCTTCGCGGTGTTGACCGTAGTGGGACCCTACCTCGCTCCCTACAACCCGAGTAACACCAATTTCAACGCGAACCTGACGCCCTCGTCGGCTCACTGGTTGGGCACCACCGCGCTGGGACAGGACATCTTCTCCCAACTCCTGGTGGGCGCGCGCGCCACGATGATCGTGGCGATCGTCGCGGGCGTAGTGGCGACGATTCTGTCGGTGACCGTGGGCGTGTCCGCTGGCTACCTCGGCGGCAAGTCCGACGAGGGACTGTCCCTGCTCTCGAACGTGTTCCTGGCCATCCCCGGACTGCCACTGCTGATCGTGATCGATAGCTACCTGCCCGCCGGCGGACGATCGAACTCTTTCGTGATCGGCCTCGTCATTTCATTGACCGGTTGGGCCTGGGGTGCGCGTGTTCTGCGGGCGCAGACGATGTCGCTACGAAATCGTGACTTCGTCGAGGCGGCGCGCATCATCGGCGAGAGCCGATTCCGCATCATGGTCTTCGAGATCGCCCCGAATCTGCTGCCGGTACTGGCGTCGTCGTTGCTCTTCACCATTCTCTACTCCATCGGTGCTTACGTCACGCTCGCCTACGTGGGCTTGACCTCGACGGCCGTGTGGAACTGGGGCACCATGCTCTACTGGGCGCAAGCCAATAACGCCCCCTTGGCGGGTCAGTGGTACTGGTTCGTGCCGCCGGGAGTCTGCATCGCTCTCATCGGCACGGGCCTGGCCCTGATGAACTTCGGTATCGATGAGTTCATCAATCCGCGACTGCGCTCGGCGGGACTGAGTTCGAAGGTACGACGCGAGAGCGGACTGCCTCGGCGTCCGCGACTTGGCTTCACGCCCGTGTTGCGTCCGCGCGATGCCTCTAGTGCGAGGGCTGGTGTTCGATGAGCGAGGAGACCATGAACGACGTCGATCAGTCCCTCAATGACACGGTGCTGGAGATCGAGGACTTCAGCGTCGATTACGGCTGGGGTGAGGGCGCCGTGCGCGCGGTCAACAACGTGACGTTGAGCGTGCGCCGATCACGGGTGCTCGGCATCGCCGGTGAGAGTGGGAGCGGCAAGTCGACGCTGGTCTACGCGGTGACGCGCCTGTTGCGCTCGCCGGGGGTGATCGCGGGCGGCCGCGCCCGACTGACCTTCGATGATCCAGGGTCTCATGACACCAAGCGTCGAACCGTCGACTTGACGAGCGCGACGTCGGGTGAACTGCGGTCGATTCGATGGTCCCAGGTATCGATCGTTCTTCAGAGTGCGCTCAACGCGCTCAATCCGGTGTTGCGAATCGGACACGAGTTCGACGAGGTGTTGAAGGTCCACCGCCCGTCGATGTCGAAGACCGAGCGCCGAGAGCGTGCGGCGGAATTACTCGGTCTGGTGGGCTTGAATGAGGATCGTCTCGCTCGCTTCCCCCACGAGCTCTCGGGTGGTCAGCGCCAGCGCATCATGATCGCCCTCGCCCTCGCCCTGGACCCGCAGTTGGTCATCATGGACGAGCCCACCACGGCGCTCGACGTCGTCACCCAGCGCGAGATCGTCAACGAGCTCGCTCAACTGCGCGTGCGCTTCGGCTTCTCCATGATCTTCATCACCCACGACCTCTCGCTGTTGGTGGAGCTGGCCGACGACATCGCCGTGATGTACGCCGGCAATGTCGTGGAGTGGGCTCCCGCCGGGGATCTCTATCACGCGCCGCGTCATCCGTACACGCTGGGTCTGTTGAACTCTTCGCCACCGCTCACGGGTGAACGGCGCGAGCTCGTGGGCATCGCCGGTGCGCCACCTGACTTGTCCCAGCCCATCAGCGGGTGCAGTTTCCGCGCACGCTGCCCCTACGCCTTCGATCGTTGCGCCACTGAGGTTCCCGTGCTGGGCGTGGTCGACGACTCCGGACGTAAAGTCGCCTGCTGGCTGCACGAGACACCCGCGACGGTCCCGATGCCGCTGCGCATCGTCGCACCAGGGCGTGACGAGACAGTGCCGGCTCTGGACCAGGAGGTGGTGAGTTGAATAACGCCCTGCTCGAAGCGCGTCGACTCTCACGTCATTTCGTGGTGCGCACCGGCCACGGCCTCATCCGTCCCAAGAAGACGGTGCGAGCGGTCGACGACGTTTCCTTGAGCCTGCACGCGGGCCGCGTCACCGCGGTGGTGGGTGAGAGTGGCTCGGGCAAGTCGGTCCTCGCGCGCATGCTTGCGCGCATCGTGACGCCCACTTCAGGAGAACTCCTCCTCGGTGGACAGGCAATCCCGGTCAACTCGCCCAGGAATTTGGCCTACGCCTCAGAGGTACAGTTGGTCCTCCAAGACCCCTTCGCCTCGATCAACCCGGTCCACAAGGTGCGACACTCCCTCGAACGCCCGCTGCTCATCCACGGTGCCACGAAGAGCGAGATCGAGTCACGCTCGAGCGCGGCGTTGTCGCGGGTATCACTCGAACCGCCCGACCGCTACCTCGACCGCTACCCTCACGAACTCTCGGGAGGACAACTCCAGCGGGTTTCGATTGCGCGGGCCCTGTGCGTGAATCCCCAAGTGCTACTGGCCGACGAACCCATTTCGATGCTCGACGTCTCAGTGCGATTGGGCGTGTTGAACCTGCTGCGGGGACTCTGTGACAACGAGAAGTTAGCGGTGCTCTACATCACGCACGACATCGCGTCGGCGCGTTACATCGCCGACGAGACCATCGTCATGTACGCCGGACAGGTCGTCGAGCAATCCGACGGGACCGCACTGATCGACGGCCCCACGCATCCCTACACCCAACTGTTGATCGCGTCAGTGCCCGATCCCAGTGATCCCCTGCGCCGAGCCCCCGAGATTGAGGATCGCGCCGGACAGGGACAATTTCCCGCCGAGGGGTGTCGTTTTGCCCCTCGGTGCCCCCACGCGATGGACGTGTGCCGTTCATCATCGCCTCCGCTGTTCGAGGTCGCGACGGGTCACGAGTCGCGCTGCTGGCTGCACGAGTCAGTAGCCAAGGTGTCCATCAAGGGACGAGAGCAAGGGGGGGAAATTTCGACCACGTAGCGCGCCACCAACTGCCGGTGCTACGCCGCTGTCCTCCAGATCTTCTAGTGGAAGCGTCCAGCCGGCTCCGCAGTACCCATCAGGACTTACACGGTCAATAAAGGAGTCGGCGTCAGCCGACTGGACAAACCAAAGGATACTTATGATTAGAAAGATAGCCATCATCGCCTCGGCGATGTCGTGCTTGACACTGGGCCTTATCAGCGCGAGCGGCGCTGGCGCGGCTCCGGCACAGCACGTCCTAACCGAGGAAGGCAACGTGGGAGTGACGTTCACCCAGAACTTCAACCCCTTCAATTCCAACTCGCTAGCCGGACAGATGAGCATCAAATCGCTCACCTACGAGCCGCTGTTCGAGTTCGACTTCCTTAAGGCCAACACCCAGTACCCGTGGCTGGCCACGGCGTACAAGTGGACCAACGGTGGACGCACGATCACCTTCACCATCCGCAATGGCGTCAAGTGGAGTGACGGACAGATGTTGACCCCGGCCGACGTCGCCTACACGTTCAACTTGATTGGTCAGAACCCGGCGGCTAACTACTCCGGCGTTCCCCAGATGACCAACGCCGCGACGGTCAAGGGCGACACGGTGTCGCTGAACTTCGCGTCGCCGGCCTATCAGGACATCGTCGCAATCGCTGGCAGTACGCTGATCGTGCCCGAGCACCTCTGGTCCAGGGTCTCGAACCCGGCCAAGGCCGTCATCACCAACCCGATCGGTACCGGTCCCTACGTCTTGAAGAGCTACTCGTCGCAACTCGTCACGTACAAGGCGAACCCGCACTACTGGGGTGGGATGCCCGCGGCGACGCAGGTGAACATTCCCTCGTACTCGAGCAACGCGGCGGCCACGACGGCGCTGGCGAATGGTCAGTTGGACTGGGCTGGTAACGACATCGCCAACATCAAGTCGGTGTTCGTCAACAAGAATCC
This sequence comes from Actinomycetota bacterium, assembly GCA_029850535.1. Lineage (GTDB taxonomy): Bacteria > Actinomycetota > Acidimicrobiia > Acidimicrobiales > RAAP-2 > RAAP-2. Next base: position 23,323 of record JARCRU010000081.1, read on the forward strand.
CAAGACGAACCACTACTACTTCGCTGGTGGCAACACCGTTACGTTGATGTTCAACGTCAACTACGGAGCGTTGGGTGACCCGATCGTTCGTGCGGCCATCAGCGCGGGTATCAACCGCGCCGAATTGGGTGTCAAGGCCGAGAGCGGTTACGAGCTGCCCGCGACGTCCTCGAGCGGACTGATCCTGCCGAACCAGGCATCGTTCCTTTCGCCCAAGGCTAAGAACGACCTCTCGCCCACTTCCAATCCCTCCAAGGTGGCGTCGCTGCTCTCGAGTGACGGTTACACCAAGAACTCGAGTGGCATGTGGGTAAGGAATGGTCAGGAGATCTCCTTCAATATTGAGGACCCGACGGCTTACTCGGACTACTACGCCGGGGCGCAATTGATTGCCAACTCGCTACAGGCAGTGGGCATCAACGCCACCGTCGACGGCGTGCAGGCCTCGCAGTGGTACTCGGACCTGGCCGCAGGCACGTTCCAGAGTGCGATTCACTGGGGTGCCGGTGGGGCCAACCCGTTCCAGCAGTACCAGAACTGGTTGGACTACAACACCTTCGTGGCACCGAACCCGAAGTCGGCTTCGGGTGACTTCGGTCGCTACAAGAGTGTCGCTGCCCAGACGGCCATCAAGAAGCTCGAGACCACGAGTCCGCTGGACACCAAGGCCGTCAACAGCGCGGTGCAGGTCCTGGGTAGCATCTTGACCAATCAGGTCCCGGTGGCTCCTCTGCTCTACGGTGCGGACTGGAACGTCTACTCGACGGCCCACTTCACCGGCTGGGTGACTGCGGCGAATCCCTACATGGACCCGTCGCCGTCGGACCCCGCGCTCCCCATTATCTTGATGCACCTGAAGGTAGTGAAGTAGGCAATTCGTCGTCGCGGCGGCTCCCCTTCGTGGGGGCCGCCACGACTCACGAAAAGGAAACATGATTTCCGCCGTTTCGACGTGCGGCCTCACCTACTCCCAACTCGGTGAGGTCGCACGACGAAGCGGCTCCGCAGTGCACCACCAACAATCAGCAGGAGACTCTCCCCGTGACCAGCTCAAATTCCAACGATCGCACTCGCCATTTCCCGCCAGAATTTCTCTGGGGCGCGGCGACCGCCTCCTACCAGATTGAGGGGTCCGCAACCGCGGACGGTCGTGGCCCCTCTATTTGGGACACCTTCAGTCACACGCCGGGGGCGGTGTGGAATGGCGACAATGGCGATGTCGCCTGTGATCACTACCACCGGATGAATGAGGACCTCGACTTGATGGCCGACCTCGGTATCGGGGCGTACCGATTCTCGGTGGCCTGGCCCCGGATCATTCCCGACGGCACCGGAGCGGTCAACCAAGCCGGACTGGACTTTTACCGCCGACTCGTCGATGGTCTGCGCGACCGCGGCATTGAGCCGACGCTGACCCTCTATCACTGGGACTTGCCCCAACCCCTCGAAGATCGCGGAGGGTGGACGGTGCGCAGCACCGCCGAGGCCTACGCCCATTACGTTGAGGTCGTTGCGCGCGCCCTCGGTGACGACGTGGAACGTTGGATCACCCTTAACGAGCCCTGGTGTTCCTCATGGTTGGGCTACGGCTCGGGACATCACGCACCGGGAATTCACGACATCGGTATGGCCGCGGCGGCGAATCACCACCTCTTGTTGGCTCATGGTCTCGCGATGCCAATCCTGCGCGAGACGGTCGCGGGTGCGAAGGTGGGTATCACGTTGAACTTGAGCGACCATCGACCGGGGAGCGACGACCCCCTCGACGTGGCCGCCGCACGGCGCGCCGATGGGAATCTCAATCGCCTCTTCCTCGACCCAATTTTCCATGGTCACTACCCCGAGGACATGCTCGCGCACTATTCGTCCTACTCGCCCGGTTTCTCGGTGGTACGTGAGGGAGACCTCGAACTGATCTCTCGCCCCCTCGATTTCCTCGGCGTGAACTATTACTCGCCCGCCACCGTCGTCGACGAGTCCCGCGCGACACAGGCCCGAACCGCGGGTTACATCGTGGCGACGGGCGACCAGTTCCCCGACCTACGCCTACGTGGTCTCGAGACCCCCGGCCGCGACCGTACGGCGATGGATTGGGAGATTCAGGCCGCCGGACTCACCGCCCTGCTCGTTCGCATCCGCGATGAGTACACCACGGTGCCGATCTACATCACCGAGAACGGCGCCGCCTTCGACGACTACGTTGACCCCAATGGCCACGTCCTCGATTTCAATCGAGTCTCGTACCTGCAAGAGCATATTTCGGCGGTGCACGACGCTATTGATGCGGGAGTCAACGTGCAGGGGTACTTCGTGTGGAGCTTGCTGGATAACTTCGAATGGGCCTTTGGCTATTCGCGGCGCTTCGGCATCGTGTGGGTTGACTTCCCCACCGGCGCTCGACTACCCAAGGAGAGCTTTCGTTGGTACCGCGAGGCAATCGCGTCCAACACGGTGCAATACGCCCGATCGCCCGGTGGCCACTAGTCCGACCTCCGCGCGGCGTTGGACGGTCGCGTCGAAGGAAAGTTAGTGCGAGAGGAGTGTGCCAGCCAGTGACCCGGCGACTCTCCGGCGTACACTCGCCGACTCCTCGTTGGCGCACCACGTTCGCGGCCCTGGGTGTTCGGTCGTATCGACAGTGGTTCTTCAGCCAGGTCCTCTCGGCGTCGGGGACGATGACCCAGGTCGTAGCGCTGTCGTGGCTCGTCTTGCAGTTGACCCATAGCGGGGTGGACCTCGGCCTCTTGACCACCGCGGCGCTCTTGCCGCTGTTGTTGGCGGGTCCTTTCTCGGGGGCCCTGGTCGATCGCGTCGACCGACGGGTGTTACTGATGGTCACGCAGAGCCTGTACATCGCCCTCTCGGTGGTCATGGCCATTATCACCGCGACCGGCACGGTGAAAGTGTGGATGGTCTTCGCCACCGCTTTCGCGTCCGGGGTCGTGGGTGCGCCCGACACTGCGGCCCGTCAGGTCTACGTCAACGACCTCGTGGGTCCCGAGCGGCTCAACAGCGCGGTCAGTTTGAACGAAGTGGTGATCAATGCCTCGCGCGTGGTCGGCCCGGCGCTCGGCGGTCTGCTTCTCGCCACCGAGGGAGTGAGCGCGTGCTGTTGGGCCAACGCCCTATCATTCGTGCCGTCCTTGGCGGTGTTGGTGACGCATCGACATATCGCTCGGGTACCTCGAGCGCACAGTACTCAGCACGATCCGCGATTCATCGTGGGGTGGCGATACGCCTGGCGTCACCCCACCATCCGGCTCGTGTTGTTTCTCGCCGCGGCGTCAGGGATGCTCTTCAACATGAACGTCCCTCTTCCGCTATTGGCGACCCGCGTCTTTCATCTCGGCGCCGGAGGGTACGGATTGATGATGTCGGTCTTCGGAATAGGGGGGATCCTCGGTGGTCTGGCCGCCGCCGCGAGTCACGCGCTGCCGCGTCGGAGTTCGGTTCTCATCTTGGCCGCGGCAACGGGTGCAATCGTTATCGCGACGGCGAGCGCCCGCAACGCCGGTGAACTCTACGCGGGCCTCGCGGTCACGGGTTGCGTTTCGATCTGGTTTATCGCGCGCGCCAATGCCCTGGTTCAGTTCGAAACAGAACTCGCCCTGCGCGGACGAGTCATGGCGCTCTGGTCCATGGCCCTGCCGGGTTGCATGCCGTTCCTCAGCCCCCTGGTGGGTTGGGTCGGCACTTCGGTAGGCGCACGCGAAAGCTTTGCGCTCTCCGGGGCGACGATGCTGGTTTTGACGGGTGCGGGTTCTATTCGTGCGCGATCGCGCACAGACAGCACCGTGTCAGACGGACGCGCGTCGGATAGCACCGTGTCAGACTGACGCGGGACGGTGCCACGCGTGGGCGAGTTCAGTCGCCATGGCCCGGTAGTGCTCGAGGTCCGGTACCTCGAGGTGGGGCACCTTCGCCCGGTCGTCCCAGGAGCGCAACGCCATGGCGGTCACGAAACCCGGTAGCGCTTCGAACCGTTCTCGCTCGTCGGTGGTGAGCGGGCCACCCTGGGCGACGAACGTTACCTGTGACGCCGCGGAGAGTTCGTCGTAGTAGTCGGGATCGATGGTGCAGCGCCATCGCTTGGCCAGCACGTGCAGGGCGATGGGCTGAGCGACGTCGGGGCCGAAGAGAGGAGAGAGGATGCGTGCCCCCAGCGCGGCGTGGTCGTCACTGACGAGGACCACGTCGTCGGGTGACTCGTCGTCGATGAGGAACCAGCCCACGTCGTGGAAGAGCGCGGCGACTATTAGTTCCCGGGTTGCGCCGTCACCGAAGGCGAGAGCCGCGCACTGCAGCGCATGCTCTCGTCCCGTGACGTCCTCGCCGTACTTGCGATGTCCGTGGTGCTCGTAGAGGGCGAAGAGCTCGTCGATGGTGGTGGGGGTGTTGATCATTTCAACGCTCCGGGTCGGCAATGAGGAGAGTGGACATTCCTTCAAACTAGAGAGTCCGGGTAAAGGGGCCGTGTCCGTTGTGACACGGCATGGCGCTCAACACCGTCACGGGGGTGTCACGGTCGTGACGGTGTATCCCTACCAGAGGCCCGGCACCAGTCGCCAGCGCACCCGCCGGCGATAGGCATCGTACGAAGCGTTCCCTAGGAGAAGGCGCTCCTCGGCGAGGGCTCGACCCAGGTTGGAGCCACTGACGAAAATCATTACCGCTACGTTGCGCCACGAGACGCTCTGCACGACGTAGCCCAACTGTAAGAGGAGGTAGGAGGCGTAGAGGGGATGGCGCACCACTGCGTAGGGACCGGCGACTCTGAGCCCACGGTCCGCGGCGGCGAATCCGAAGGAACGACCCAGTGTTGCAAAGGACGTCACGCACAGCGCGAGTCCTAACGCCTGGAGCAGTGTTCCCGCGACTACCCCCCACTGCGGGTGGCTCCCCAGTGGTCGAAAGAGCACACCCCCGAAAGTTCCGGCGAAGGCGAGGAGCCAGTCGCCGCGACGGGTGCTCAGTCGCTGGGCGGGTCGCCGCACTAGGTAGGCGAGGACGACCCAGATCTGCTCGACCAGGAAAACCGCGCCGATGAGCGAGTGCGTCACTTCGTAGTAGCGAAAACCCGACCAGGCGAACCAGCCGGCGCCGAGGGCTCCCATCGCGTTGGCCATGCTTCGAGTCAGTCGCGTGGTGCGCCACGAGATTCGTCGCGCGGACACCGTCTCGCTCGTTGGGGTGTAGCTCACGGCACGTGGGCCCGCCGGCGCGCCGTGCGCAAGCGGCGCGCCCATAGTGCGTCGCCACTAAGGCGTCCCGCCCCGAAGACCACCATGACCAGGGCCAGGGCGACGAGCGTCAGATTGAATTCGTAACCGGGCGTGTTGGACAAGGAGTTGATGCCATTGGCCCAGGTCACCGTGACCATGGCCAGTATCTGATCGCCCACGAGAGCGAGGCTCGCGAGTCGCGTGAAGAGTCCGAGCGCCACGCACCACGCGGCGCCGAATTCAATGACCCCACCGAGTACCGCGAAGAACATGCCCGGACGCAGGTGCGCGGTCGCGGCAAAGAACACCGCCGTGCGATGAAGTCCCGGTCCGTGGAACCACGCGAAGAGCTTCCCGGCGCCGTAGTAGGTGAAGATCCACGCGAGCACCACACGAGCGCCCACCAGGGCGACGTCCGCACTCCACGCGGCGGGAGTGCCGCGCAGGATCGTGCGTTCGAGCAGTGGGGTGCGCCCCTCGCGATCGTCCGTCGACATCGCCACTACGGCACCTCCGCCATCGTGTCACTGCGCTCGACGTGACGAAAGGGCCCAGCCAGCTGCACCATGAGGACGAGGAGATGGCGCGGGCGATCACCCGAGTGCTCCACGCGCAGCGGTCGTCCGGGCAGACCAGTATCGATACGAATCGTGTCGGGGGTGGGAAAGACCGCGCGGCGCGAAAGCTGGTCCCAGATGGTGAGGGCGAAGCCGAGGTTGATGTCCTGGCGCCCTTGGAGACGATGGTGCTGACGGTGATAGTTCGGACTGACGAAAACACGTCCGAGCGGGCCAAACCCCACGTTGGCATTGGAGTGCTCGAAGGCGACCACGGCCGCGTAGGCGACCAGCAGCGCGGTCGGGATGGTTCCGTTCGCTATCAGCACGACTCCGGGGATGAGGGTGATCAGATACGACACGTGGATCAACGGGTGGGTGCGAAAGACGGTGAGCACGCTCATGTCCTCTTGGGAGTGATGCAATTCGTGGAAGCGCCAGAGCATCTCGATGCGGTGATTCGCCAAGTGGGCCAGCCAGTTGCACGCGTCCATCGCCACGAAGAGCACACCAATCACCAGCCAGTGGGGAACGAGTGCGAGGTGCGGTACGACGATCCACGGCGCGCTACGTCGCGCCACCTCCGAGAAGGACAGCGAGAGGGCTACCACGAGGGGCGCGACGAGCGTCGCGTTGAGCACGGTGTAGAGAGCGTCGTGGCGATAGCCGCGGGCGAGCGCCGGTCGGCGCTGGGCCGGACGCAGTCGCTCCACCACGAGGAAAACTCCGAGGAGGGCCAGCGTCGCCGGTCCCACCACCACGACGCGCAGGTTGGACAGTGACGCGGCGAAACTGTCACCCCCCCAGTGACTGGCTACGCCGAGGGCGATCAGCGCGACGGCTATGGCGACGATGGTGAACGCGGGTAGGTACAGGTGAGTGCCCAGCCAACGCGGACGGGTCGAACGCGCGCGGCGCACGTGGGGGACCGGGGTCGTCGACACGACGTGGCGAGCCTCGAGTTCAAAAGCCGATGCCACCGCCACCCCCCGTGGAGCTCGCCGTCCCCTGGCCCTTCGCGGCGGGCTTCACCACGACCACCGACCACTTGCCCCACGTGTCGCGCACGTTGCCCTTGACCTGACCGGGAGCCTTGTCGAAGGAGAACCAGTAGAGGGCCCTACCTTGGTACGTGACTTGCAGGCGCCCTCCTGGACGCTTGATCGTTCCGAGACGCGCGGGGTTCACACCGTGGCCCGCCGTGGCCTTGGTCGTACCCTTGGGCAGGAGAACCTCGGGCCAATAGACGAGGCATGTCGCCGTGCAGGGAACTTTAGAGGGCGTCAGTGTGTAGACCGTGCGTGAGCTCTGCAGTATCGTGCCGAAGTTCTTGGTGACGAGAGTTGACACGAGAAATCGCCTCGACGCGTGAGCGTTGGAGGCACCAGAGGTGGTGGCTACGCCGAGCGTGGTGAGGAGCGCCGCGACACTCGCGCTGGTGATGACTCGTCGAGCACGCGACCGTCGGGCTGGGTGGGTTGCTTGCGTGAGGCTCATGGGGTAGATCTCCTTAGATTGCTCGCGGTCAGGACGTGAGCGAGTGACTAGGTCCGGTGGCACAGTGTGTGGTCGCTTGCTCATCGTTGAGGTGTACGCACGAACTCCCGGGAGGGATCACTCGTGACGAGAAGATTTCTCAGGCCGAGAGCGTGGCCGACGCGATTACGTGACCGCTGGCGTCGGTTACCCGCGCGGACCGGACGTCGCTACTCGACGCGTCCAGCCGCGCCGCCCACGCTCCATAGCCATTGGCCATCGCGAATTCTCCCACGTCGAGTACGCGACCATTGCGTAACGTGACACTGCACCACGCGGTACCCGTCCAGTTCGCGTCGTTGACGGACATATAGATCCACGCCGTTGTCCCCGTGCTTAACCAGAGGTGTCCGAGGTCACGTCCCTTCGAGGTCAGTGTCGCACTGATTGGTGCCGCGCTGTCGGCGCGCGGTGTCGCCGAACCACGGAGTGCACCATGGTGGGCGAGGATGAAACCCGCCGTGATCAAAACCAGGGACGCCGCCGCGATAGCGACAACACGGAGAAATCGGTGAACGGGTCGTCGCGACTGCGCGTGATAGCGGCTCAGAAGTCGCGATTCGAAACCGAGCGGCGCTTCAGTAAATGGGGAGAGCGCGATGAGCTGGTCGCTGACCGTCGTGAGGGCCTCGAGCTCTACTTGGCAGGCCGCGCACGACGTCACGTGATTAAGGACGCGCGCCCGCTCGCGACCGGTCAGAAGACCGAGGGCGAATTCGCCCAGGTCCTCGCGGACCGTGATGCACTCGGGGTCGCGGCTGGTCACGGCGACTCCTTGACGACGACGTCGCGTAGGCGCGCCATACCCAAACGCAATCGACTCTTGGCGGTACCGAGCGGTATTGACTCACTCGCGGCGATTTCGGCGGCGGTTCGTCCGTAGACGGCCGCGAGTACGACGCACCGGCGCTGGTCGGGGGGCAATTGCGTGAGGGCCGCCCACGCCGGTGCCGCCTCGTCGACGCGCGCGGCGACATCCTCGGGTGCAGCATCGCGCCCGATCAGATTCATGAAGACGAGATCGTCGGGAGCGGTGGGTAACGCGCGGCGAAGGCGTAACGCATCAATGGCGAGGTTGCGAGTGATGGTCAGGGCCCAGGTGCTCACGGTGCCGCGTCGGACGTCGAAGACCGCGGCGTGGCGCAGGATACGCATAAATGCCTCCTGGGCGACGTCCTCGGCAATTCCCGCATCACCGACGATGCCCAGGGCCAGACCGTAGAGGCGACGTTGGTAGCGACGCACGAAGACCAGGACGGCGTCGTCGTCACCGAGGGCGATACCCGCGAGTAATGCCTCGTCGGATGCGTGCTCATCGGTGTCGGGGTGACGACTCATCGCCTAATAGTACGGCGAGCGTCCCCTACGGGATCACTCGGGGCGGTCCGCTCAACGCGAGTCGCGCTACGTGGCGGAGGGAGTGGGATTTGAACCCACGGTGGGCAAGCCCACGCCGGTTTTCAAGACCGGTACATTCGGCCGCTCTGTCATCCCTCCGTCCAAGATTCTAGACGACGGGTGGTTAGCTCTTTTTACCGCGGGCGCGGGCGCGGCCCGCCTGGTCCAAGATCACCTTGCGCAGTCGAACCGACTTGGGAGTAACCTCCACCGCTTCGTCGTCGGCGATGAATTCGAGCGCCTGTTCGAGGGAGAAGACGGTGGCCGGAGTGATGCGTTCGGTGTGGTCGGAACCCGAGGCGCGCATGTTCGTGAGCTTCTTTTCCTTGGTGGGGTTGACGTTCATCTCGTCAGCGCGCGCGTTCTCGCCGACGATCATGCCTTCGTAAACCTCGACGCCGGGTCCGACGAAGAGCGTGCCGCGGGGCTCGAGATCGATGAGGGCATTGGCGGTCGTGGGCCCGCGACGATCCGCAACCAGGACGCCACTCTGGCGAAGGCGGATGTCACCGAACCACGGCTCGTAACCGTCGAAGTTCGTGTGCATCATGCCGGCGCCACGCGTTTCGGTCATGAAGTCAGTGCGGATGCCCACTAAGCCGCGCGCGGGGATGTGCCATTCGAGACGCACCCACCCTGTGCCGTGGTTAATGAGATCGGTCATCGTGCCCTTGCGCGTCGCGAGCAAGGTGGTGATGTTGCCGACGAATTCTTCCGGGGTGTCGATGGTCACGTGCTCGACCGGCTCGTGGACCTTCCCGTCGATGAGGCGGGTGACGACCTGGGGTTTGCCCACGGTAAGTTCGAAGCCCTCACGACGCATGGTCTCGATCAGTACCGCGAGTTGCAGCTCGCCGCGTCCCTGGACCTCCCAGGCGTCAGGGCGCTCCGTAGGGAGAACGCGCAGCGAAACGTTGCCGATGAGTTCCTTGTCGAGACGATCCTTCACCTGGCGCGCGGTGAGGAGTTTTCCTTCGGTGCCGGCGACCGGTGACGTGTTGATGCCAATGGTCATCGAGAGGCTGGGCTCGTCCACCTTGAGGGGGGTGAGGGCCACGGGGTTATCGGGGTCCGCGAGCGTCTCACCGATGGTGATCTCCTCGAAGCCGGCGACGGCCACGATGTCACCGGGACCGGCGCTCTCGGCGGGCACGCGGTCGAGCGCCTCAGTGATGAAGAGTTCGGTGATCTTGGCGAATTCAATCGTGCCGTCGATGCGACACCAGGCCACGCGCTGTCCGCGAATCAGTTCGCCGTTGACGACGCGGCACAGGGCCAGACGACCCAAGTACGGTGATGCGTCGAGGTTGCACACCAGGGCTTGGAGTCCGTGACCTTCCTCGTAGACGGGGCACGGAACGTAATCGGCAATTGTCTGGAACAGCGGCGTGAGGTCGCCCGAGGTGTCGTTGATATCGGTCGACGCCCAACCTTGACGGGCCGAGGCGTAGAGAATGGGGAAGGAGATCTGGTGCTCGTCAGCGTCGAGGTCGAGGAAGAGATTCTCTACCTCTTCAACGACCGCTTCAGTGCGGGCGTCGGGGCGGTCCACCTTGTTGATCACGAGCACTACCGGGAGACGTGCTTCGAGGGTCTTGCGCAAGACGAAGCGCGTCTGGGGCAGGGGCCCCTCGGCGGCGTCCACGAGCAGTACCACGGCGTCGACCATGGCCAGGCCGCGCTCCACCTCGCCACCAAAGTCGGCGTGACCGGGAGTGTCGATGATGTTGATCGTCAGGTCGTGAAACTTCACCGCAGTGTTCTTGGCGAGGATGGTGATGCCCTTCTCTCGCTCAAGGTCGCCGGAGTCCATGACACGATCGGTAACCGCCTCGTGGGCGGTGAAGGAGCCGGTTTGTCGCAACATGGCGTCCACCAACGTGGTCTTGCCGTGGTCAACGTGGGCGATAATGGCGATATTACGAAGGGAGGTGCGCTTAGTCATGACCTATCCACGCTACTAGGCGCGCCGCCTTCGTCGATTATTCCAGACTTTTAGGCCGCGCGCACGAGGCCATGGCGACGTTGTGCCACGGCGGCCCGCACAAAATCGCTCGCACCCGAACGTACGTTCTCCATGGAACCCTCGACACCGAGGATCAGGCCCGCATCGGGCCACAGACCCAAGTAGCGCCGAGGAGCCACCCCTTCGGGGTGTGCGAGCGTCTCCACCGCTAAGTCACTTCGTAGCCCATGACCAGCACTTTTACCGGGAATACCCGAGCGGATGCGTAGTACAACGCGCTCAGCATCGGCGCCAACGACGACGTCGCGCCGTCCCCTGAGGGTGGTGCGCGCCGTGGCGACGTCGTAGTAAACATCGCTAGCGGGGACCCGCCAGCCCGCTTCGAGGCCCTGGACGCACTCAAGGGCTTGAGTAGCCCAATTGACGGCTTCTGCGGTGATCAGGCCGAGGACGGGGTGTGCAACACCCCCCAGCCAGTGACCCAACGAGCCGGCGCGCGCGTAACCATTGACGCTCCGCAGGAGTTGGTCGGCGATCTCGTCGCGCACTGCACCCAAGATGGTGTCGGGCTCGCGCATCACTCGTCGAAGGGCGTTGTTGCCTAAGATTCGCCGAGCGGTGGCGGGAGTCCAGGCGAAGGGACCGGGAGGTCGCCCGGCCTGCTCGACCATCCACGCGTCGAGGCGGCGGTGCTCGGTACTGGGCACGGCGCGAAATCGACTGGCCAGGCTGGCGCGGTGTTCGTCACTGATTGTTGCTGACTGCGTCGGCGCGTGCGCGACGAGTTCGCTAAGGTCACGGGCGCTGAGTCGTCGTTGCAGGAGGGCGCTCACGAGTCGGACCTCGCCGTCGTGAGTATCTCGACTAGGTCGCTCACGGCGCGCATGAGTACTTCGGCGTCGACGTCAAGCGACCAGAGTTCGCCCGTCGCGCTCGAGAACATTGAAGTACGAAGCGGCACGATCGAGGTTCGTAGAGTTTGCACGAGGGCGTGGAAACGCATCACGCGTTCGGCCCCCGCATCCAGTGGTGACGTGGTCACGTCGACCAGGGCCACGCTAGCGAAGTCGCCGTGAGTGGAGCCCACCGCCAGATCCACAACGTCGTGGAGTCGCACGTTGCCACCACCGAACATCTGACGCGCGCGCAGTGAGGTTCGCGGCCACCAATTGCTCGGAATGGGGCCCAGGCACCGAGTGAGTGTGGCGAAGTGTGCTTCGACATCCGCGCGTAGGCGCGCCCGTTGGTCCGCGTCAAGGTATTCGACCACGCCGAGTAATTCGTCCTGCGGACGTTCGCCGCGCCAGGCGCGCACGGCATCTTCGAAAGGATTCTCCACGTGGACCTGGGCCACCACGAGGCGAAGGAGTAGTGAGATTGCCACTCCGCGAACGCGTCCGAGCGAGATGTCAGACATCTCGAGTCGTGAGTCGGAGCGTCGCATCGTCGAACTGGTCACCACGAGGGCAGAATCACGACGCTGCGGGCCCAAGACCTCGAAGACGTGGTCCTCAATGAGCGCGCGCAGCCCGGCGGCGATAGTGTCATCGCGCCGCGGTCGCTGAGCACGGTCACCGCGCAAGACCTCGATCAATAGCTCTGGTTCCTGGGCAGCCAACATTGTCACGCCACTACTTTGACGATGCGCTGTGACATCGCTAGCCTGTCGACGTGACTGGTGTCATCTACTCTCTCGCCTTCGATCTCGTCTTCGGATTCTTCGTCGTAGCGATAATCGTCTTGACCATTTTGACGGTGCGCTTCGTCATCCGTCGTGACCGCGATCGGCGCTAGTTCGTAGTATCGAAACGTGCTTCGAGTTCCTTAATGGCGCGATCGAGGTCGGCGATGGCGCGCTCGATCACCGAGAGTCGCGAGGACAAGGATGCGTCGACCCGCTCGTCCACTCGGTGATCGATTTGATCGCGCAGGCGCGAGTCGAGTGAATCGACGAGAGGCTGGGCGAGGTGTTTGAGTCGTGCCAACAGGTCCTGGTTGGTCGCGTGGGAGGTGGTGTCGTCGCTCATGGGAAGAAGCCTACGGGGCGCAGTAAACACCCGCGTTGAACTGCAGCGTGTTGAACTGCCCCGCCCACGGAGGGTTGAGCAAGGTGTTCTCCTGAGCGCGCAGTGCGGTGGTGGGCGTACAGACCGCATTGAAGGCGATATAGCCCAGGATGTTGTGGCCACTCGAACCAGCGACGCGGATGGGCCCGCCCCCGCCGAAGGCGATGGCCTGGAATACGGGCAGTGCCGTGTTGGTGAGCTGGTAATTGCGGTATTCGGTCATGGAGGCATAGACACCGGGGTGCAGACTCGGATCGACGTCGTTCAGCCCGGTCGACCACCCGTTGAGCATGGCTGCCCAGAACGTGGCGTGCTGGGCGATGACGGCCTTGGAGGAACCGGCCGGGGCGTCAAGCGCGGAGTGGTTGTCGGGGTAGCCCTCGGGGTCGAGGATGACCCAATTGGGCTTGAGGTTCATGCCGGTCAGGTGGTATTGGTCGATCTGCTGAGCCACCCACTGCCCCGCTAGAAAACCGTGGTTGTAATAGGACGCCGGGGTCTGATCCGCCGGGGTGAGGGGTCCACT
>JARCRU010000082.1 GCA_029850535.1 Actinomycetota bacterium
GGGGGAACCCACTGGAGCTCAACTAGAGGAAACGCCGGGTGCCCCAGGGACCCTCTTTGCCGCTGGATTCCGTCAGTTAGTACTCGCAGCCTGGATGGCCCGAGAAGCTCGGGACTTATGTTTCACGTGAAACATCAAAAAAGAGGGTTCTTCCCGGGCGTACCAATCTCGCGTGGGAAACGGTCGGGGGTCGCTCTGACTTTACGAATGACTTGGAAGGCCGCTCCCTCTCGCACACGACCTTCAGACCGCAAGCCGAGTTGCCCCAAAGACGATGGATTCCAACGATCGGCTTTTCCCTCGACTGGAGGTTCCGAGACGATCAAGATGCCGTCAATCTTCAAGAATCTAGCTGCACACTCAGCTGTCACGGCAGGAGGGGCAAAAGAACGAGCGGTAACGAGTGGGAATTTTCCATCGAACCCTGGCTCTCGAGATACCTGCTCTGCTCGACCGTTCACAACGTGGCCGTTGCGAGGCGCCCCCTCCCACTCCACGACCTCTTGAAGGAAGTTCGTTCTCTTCACCATGGAGTCCACAAAGGTAGCGGGAACACCCCAGTTCTCGAAGAGAACCAAGCCCGGCAATCCACCGCCACTACCTAAATCGAGAAACTGTTCGGGGGGAGTAGCACTGAAACTTTCCCACACCCGTGAGAAGCCAAGGGCATGCTCTATCTGTGTCTCTACAGGCATTGGTCCTAAAAAACCCCGCGCCCTCGATTCCTCGAGGGCGCGGTACAACCATTGAATTGTCACGACTTTAATTATGCCGGAGAAACCACCACGAAGCGGCGAGGTTCTTCACCTTCCGAGCGAGTACTCACTGTTGTCAGTTCGGAAAGTGCGTCGTGGACAGCTTTACGGTCGGCAGCCGACATCGGCTCGAGCGCACGTTCCTCGCCTGTTTGGACGACCTCTTCGGCGACTTGGTTGGCGAAGCGACCCAGGGCGGCCACCCGACGTTCACGATACTGAGCAACATCAACCAAAATCCGGTCGGTGCGACCCGGGCTCTTTGACTGAACTACCGTTCGAGTCACCTCTTGAAGTGCCTGCAAGGTCGTGCCACGAGGGCCCACGAGAACACCCAGTTCAGTCGGAGGATTGGCATTCACTGATAGCTCGACGGTTTCGTCGTCGATCTCGCGAACACCCACTTCGGCGCTGATATTCATTGATGACAGCAGGCCTTCGAGAAAGCTCTTCCCAATTGCCCCCTGCTCTGCCAATGTGATTCCTTCAGCCATACTGCTCTCCTTTGATGAAACCTTCTCTGACCTGGTTGACGGCTCACTTGCTACTTGTTTGGGGCGGACCGACTCGGCACGGTCGCGACCTCCGCGGGAACGATCGCTTTCGCTCGGCTTCGATTTTGGTCCTTTATTCTTACCGTCGCGGACCTCAGGGTTACGGGGCCGATCTTCACGAGTCCCTGACCGCCGTGATCGCTTTGGACGCGGGCCAGCCGGACGCACACGGGCACGTACACGGGCCTCTCCTCGAATTCGTCCAAACAGTCCGGCTTTAGGTTCCTCGAGGATCTCGACTTCAGCATCATCGCGGTGAACTCCGAGATGCGCTAAAGCCCGATCAGTGGCCTCATCGATTGATTTTCCGGTGGTTTCAACCCAATCCATTACTAGCGTTCCTTCCTTTTGCGCTTTGCCTTCGAGCGGCTCTGTGGTTGTGGCTTAATAGTTGAAGGTTTCTCTTCATCCTTCGTTTCCTTGTTTTGCGCCGCAGCCGGAAGTTCCTTCTCGACGGGCTTCACACCATTCTTTTGGGGATTTGAAATACCTGAGCGGAACATCAGGTCTTGAGTAATTATACGGATACCTGTAGAAACAATCATGTACAGCACGACAGCTGCTGGAATAATTAGATAGAAGTATGCAAAAAAGACCGGAAGAAAGCGTTGCATCATCAATTGCTGAGACGGCATTGGCTGACCAGATTTACGACTTCGGTTATTGAGCTGCGCCATTTGGAAGTACTGCAACCCCACCGCGACGGCAACAAAGACAAAGAAGGGGATCTGCGCAGCAAAGGAGCTGTGGGCACTGAATGCTTTCAGGTTCAAGTCCATACCGAACACGTTGATCTGTCCGTGCGAAGCCACGAGGTTGTGATACATGGTCGATGACTGGGGTATGTAACGAGGCTCGGCCTTTAGGACCTTGCCCTGAACGACTACATTGGCGAGACCCTTGATAACACTGTAGAGAATGAAGAGGAATGGTGCTTGAAGGAGAACAGGAAGGCAACCACCGAGGGGGTTAGCCCCTTCCTCCTTATACAGCCTCATCATTTCTTCATTCAGTACCTGTCGATTCTCTGGCCCCTTGTACTTCTGTTGCAACTTCTTTATCTCAGGCTGGAGCCTCTGCATTGCCTGCATGGACTTGGTGCTTTTGATGGTGAAGGGCGTCAGCGCACCCATGATCACGATTGTCAACAGAACAATTGCGACACCATAGTTTGGGATAAGACCGTAAAAGAAGGCGAGAATCCAGCCGAAAAGTTTGAATATCGGTTGAAAAAGGGAACCGACGGAGTGGGTGAGGGACTTCATGAAGTAGCTGACCTATCTTTCTTCTCTTCGGGTACGAGGTCGATGCCGTGTGGACCCAAGGGTCGACATTTTGAAATGCGTCGTAGCGCCAGTCCTGATCCCCTCAGTGCCCCGTGTACCCGCACGGCCTCATAGGCGTAGTTTGAACACGAAGGATAAAAACGACACGGGGCGATTCGTCCAGCGCGTGCCTTTTGGTACCAGGAGAGTAGAAGCAACAAGACCTGAGCGGATCGGGAATGCTCAGAATGCGCGTGCTCGTGTGAGTGCAACCTGAAGGTGATGTTGGATTTCGTCATAGGAGAGTTGTCCAGTTCCATTTCCACACTTGATCAGGAATAATCCAGATCTGGGTGCGGGTACGAAACCATCCATTACTGCCCGTAATCGGCGGCGAATTCGGTTGCGAACAACCGCATTGCCCACCTTCCGGCTAATTGCGTATGCCACATCACACGAAGCCTGGCTTGAGCGCTCTACGAATACAATTCGGAGAGGTCCACTCTGTCCACGGCCCGTCGGTGTTGCAAATTCAGCAAATTGCCGTCGGGTACTCACCCGACCGGGCATGCAGGGATCAGACCGTCAACTGGTGACGGCCCTTAAGGCGTCGGGACTTAAGAACGGCACGTCCAGCTCGAGTACGCATCCGCGCACGGAAACCGTGTGTTTTAGCCCTTTTCCGCTGATTTGGTTGATAGGTACGCTTCACAAAATCCTCTTCTCAAGCTGTGTCAATACGCTTCGCGTAACCCCCGAGGGGTCGCTGGCGCGCTACTGATGACAATCCTAACCGACGCGAGAGCTCCGTCCCCTTGGTCCGCCACCTTCTGGGGTGTAGTGTTACAAACCCGAGTGGGCAAACCAACGAATTTGTCAGTTTCGTTGTTGTGGATAAAGTCAGGTTTAGTCTGTGGAGGAAAGAATGCAGAGTCTTGAGGAGGTGTGGTCAGCACTACAAGACTCCTTGCGCGGTAACAGTTCTGATGCGATGTGGTCGGCGGGACTCGGTGCATTACGCCTTGTGGATTATCGAAACAACGAACTGATCATCTCTGCGCCGAACCAAATTCAATTGTTACGGGTTCAACAGAGATACCTCCCTCTGATCACCGAGCACGCGCAACAACTCTTGGGGGGTTCAGTGACGATCTCTCTAACAGTTGGTGAAGGTGTACTTCACGAACACGCCCAAGAATCACCCGTGATCGAGAGCGACGTCGTAACACCACGTGTAACAAGCGTCGATCGACCCCTTCGTCTCGATCCGCGAATGACGTTCGACACCTTTGTTGTTGGCAATTCAAATCAACTCGCCAGGTCGGCCGCGTTCGCTGCCGCTGAAACACCTGGTCGTGCTTACAATCCACTGATGATGTACGGCAACTCTGGTCTTGGTAAGACGCATTTGCTGCACGCCATCGGTAATTACGTTCAGGAGAACTATCCGTATCGCAAAGTTCTTTATGTTTCAACCGAGACTTTCCTCAATGACTTCATCCGCGCGATTCAAACACGAACACAATTAGCTCTCCATGAGCGTTATCGCGAAGTTGACGTGTTGTTGATTGACGACATCCAATTCATGGAAGCCCGTGGAGAAACCTTTCACGAGGAGATCTTCCACACCTATAACACTTTGCATAGTGAGGGTAAGCAAATCGTTCTCACCTCCGACCGCTCCCCTCGTGATCTCGCTGGATTACAAGAGCGTTTTCGGAGTCGTTTGCTCCAAGGCCTCGTGACCCACATCGACCAACCGGATTTAGAAACTCGTATCGCCATCCTTCGTTCAAAATCGGAAGCTGAAGGAATCACTTTGCCGAACGACGTCACCGAGTGGATAGCGCATCGCGTGCGTGACAACATTCGTGAACTCGAGGGCTCTATCACAATGCTGCGGGCGTTTTCCAACCTTCACCAAGTACCGATATCCCTTGAATTGGCTCAACGACACCTCACGGGCTTAGGTCACGAGCATGTGGTGTTAAAACCCGAGACCATTGTGAAAGCAGTCGCTGATTTCTATGGTCTCAGTACCGAAGATGTTCTTGGATCTAAACGTCTTCGCCCCCTGGTCCAAGCTCGACACGTCGCGATGTACTTGATTCGAGACCTTCTAGACAACTATTCCTATCCGATGATTGCCAGGATCTTTGATGGCCGTAATCACACTACGGTCATCAGCGCGGTGGAAAAGATCAAAGAGCAGATCACCGTCAACGTGGAGTTACTCACCCAAATCAACACCTTGACTCAGCAACTTCAAGGAGAGATGTAGGCGTTTGTGCAAAAAGTGGCGATGTCCTTGTTGATTGTGGTTGATAACTCAGGTGGTGACGCACATGACTTCAAAGTTGAGTTTGGAGGGTTGAAACAAATATGCACACGCCTGTGCAGGAAACGTTCACGTTCACGTCACAAGCCATCAGGTATTTTACAGACTTACCCACAAATCCACAGACCTACTACTACTCAATAATTCCTTTATACAAATCCACACGTATCCTCAGTAGCAAAGAAAGGCAGTCCTATGAAGTTCAAATCAGAGCGCGATCTTCTCGTTGAAGCGCTTAGTGCGGCTAGTCGTGTCGTCGCCACCCGCCTTATTGGAGCTTCTTCGGGGATTCTCCTCTCGCTTACTGGGAACCAGTTGACAGTGACAGGAACCGATCTTGATATCACGGTGCGTACCCATGTCGACGTCATCGGGCTCGAAGATGGCGCAGCGGTCGTACCAGCGCGCCTGATCGTCGATGCGGTGAGGTCGCTCGAGGCTGGCGCGGTAACGATCGCCGCGCACGAAGAGAATGTCGAAGTTTCTCTGGGGAGGGCTATATTCTCACTTCGAACATTCGCGGTCATGGATTACCCTCATTTGCCCCCCGTCAGTGGGTCAACGACGTCGATCGTCGCACTCGATCTAGTTCAAGGTCTCAACCAGGTTGTGCGCGCCGCGGCCAATGACGATGCACGACCACTGCTGACGGGAGTGTTGTTCACTCACGACAACAACAGCCTGCGCCTCATCGCCACAGACTCCTATCGTTTGGCGGTGCGTGACGTTCCTGGTGTTACGAGCATCGGGGGGTCTCACGACCTACTCGTTCCAGCTCGAGCACTACAAGAACTTCAACGTGGCGCGGCGGCACTGGGGAGTGATGCCGAGATTGGAGTGACTCTCACAGACGCCGAAATCTGCTTCGTGGTTGGTTCAAGCACTATTTCGTCGCGATTGATTGACGGAAACTATCCGTCAGTTCTTCAACTTATTCCCGCGAGTTATCCCAACCAACTGCGTATCGCCAAAGATACACTTTTGACTTCATTGAAGCGAGCGAAGCTCCTTGCTAAAGACTCGACTTCATCGGTGCGACTCACGATGAAAGACAAGTCGGTCGAGATTCGCACCCAAAGTATTGATACTGGTGACATCGAAGATAACGTCGATGCTGATTATCAAGGCGAGGAGCTCACCATCGCCTTCAACCCATCTTTTTTGATTGATGGGATTGAGGCGATCATTGGCGACGAGGTTGTTTTAGAAATGTCCGACGCCATCCGTCCGGCTATGGTGCATGGAGTCGAAGACGTCCGCTTTCGTTACCTCCTAATGCCCGTTCGCGTTCAGTAGGAAGCGGCAAGTATCGTGGGTCTCCACGAACTCACCCTTCGTAACTTCCGCCCCTTCGAAGAACTGGTCTTCTTACCTGATCATGAGTCAGTTACGGTGTTGTTGTCACCCAATGGCACCGGGAAGACCTCGGTACTCGAAGCAGTGTACGCACTAGCTACCGCGAGTTCGTTCCGAACCACAACCGCGAGCGACATGATTCGCTCGCGCCACGATCTCGCCGAAGTGCACGGTGTTCTCCTGCAAAAGGAACGACGGGTACAAATCGATCTGACCCTTCATCGAGGTTTGCGTAACACCACGAAACGGATGCTGGTCAATGGACAACGACCGACGTCACGATCAGCGGTAGCCGAGGTTCTTCCTCTCACGATATTCACCCCAGAAGGAGTGGATGTCGTGCGCCAAGGTCCTGATCATCGTCGCACCCTACTCACCAACCTTCTCACCGACGTCTGGCCGCATGTAGGCGACGCCATCGAACGATTCGCCAGGGTTCTCCATCAGCGCAACGCTCTCTTGCGCGCTCTGCTGGGTGCGCGCCCGACCACGACACAGCGAGAAGAGCTAGCGGTTTGGGATGCAGAATTTTGTGCCGCGGCTGAGGAGTTGATCGCCTTAAGACAACACCTCTTAACCCTTCTCGCGCCGCTGATCACCTACTTCTATCAAGAATTGGCCCACAACGAGCTCGCCGTCACCGCGCTCTATGAAACCTCGTGGTCAGGAGAATTAAGTACCGCTCTTTTAAGAGCACTTTCTGACGATATCCATCGCGGATACAGCACTGTAGGTCCCCACCGCGACGACATCGTTTTCGAGCTCGATTCTCGTGACGCACGACGACAGGCCTCCCAGGGTGAGCAACGATCGTTGGCATTAGCAATTCGATTGGCGGGACACGAGTTGGTGCAACGCGAGCGCCAGGTTGCACCCCTTCTATTACTCGACGACGTTTTTAGTGAGCTCGACCCCGTACGCAGTGACCGACTCCTTCACCTACTTCCGGGGGGGCAGGCGTTGGTGACCACCGCATCGCCTTTACCCCGAGCGATGACACCAGCGGTGGTAGTTGACGTTACGGTGGCCCTATGACGAAGTACTCCGACCAACCAGCGCCACTCAGTGAACTCCTGCGCACCATGGCGACTCGCGTGAAGAAGGTCGATTTGAGCGCAATCGAAGAGATCTGTAGTCTTTGGCCCACCCTGGTTGAACCCGCCATTTCTCAAGTCTGTCATCCTGAATTTGTCAAGAACCGAGTGCTGGTGATCAGTGTTCCGTCAGGCGCTTTCGCCCAACAGATCGCTCTCGATCAAGAGGCAATTTTGGAGGGACTTCTTGCCCTAGGGGATCGGGCACCAAAATCCCTACGAACCATCCAGAAACCTTAGATTTCTTGGCTTTTCACCTCGGTAGACGTCCGAGATGTGAGAGCGCAACCAGTAGGATGGAAGCAAGTTTCTAGTGGACGCGGTAGCGCCGTGCGCGCCGAAATTCTGACGATTGAAAGGATCACTCCGTGGCTGAAAAGTCCAAGGGGTCATCGAGCTACGGAGCTCGTGACATCACCGTTCTGGAAGGCCTCGAACCAGTCCGAGTTCGACCAGGTATGTATATCGGGTCGACTGGTCCCGCCGGCCTCCATCACCTGATTTGGGAAGTCGTCGACAACGCCGTCGACGAAGCGATGGCGGGGTATTGCTCGCGCATCGACGTCACCATCTTGAGCAATGGAAGTTGTCGGGTGGTCGATGACGGACGAGGTATTCCGGTGGATGAACATCCGCAGTACCCCGGTAAATCAGCCGCTGAAATTGTTCTCACCGTTTTACACGCCGGAGGAAAGTTCGGCGGCGAGGGCTACAAGGTTTCCGGCGGTCTTCACGGCGTGGGTGTATCGGTAGTGAATGCCCTATCTACGAAACTCGTACTCGAGATCGATCGCGATGGAGAACGTCACCACCTTGAATTCATCGACGGGGGAAAGCCCCAGGGCAAACTACGAGTGACGGGAGCCGCGCCGCGTGGACGCACCGGCACCACCGTAACTTTTACACCCGACCCGACGATTTTTGACGACGTCGACTTTCGTGCTCAGACGGTTCTTGAACGCCTTCAGATCATGGCGTTTCTCAATAGGGGCCTCGAGATACATTTCGAGGATCAGCGAGCTGGTCGTGAGGTGAAGGAGACCTACAAATACAACGGTGGAATCGTCGACTACGTCCGTCACCTCAACAACGCCAAAGAGTCCCTCTTTCGCAAGGTCGGCTCCTACGAGCAGTCGGAAGAGGGACAAGAAGTCGAAGTCGCCTTCCAATGGAATACCGGGTACTACGAGAGTATTCACTCTTTCGCCAACGGTATCTCCACTGTCGAGGGGGGGATGCACGAAGAGGGCTTTCGTAAGGCCATCACCAACGTCGTGAATCGTTATGCCCGCAAGCGAAATCTCCTGAAAGAGAAAGAAGAGAACCTGACCGGCGACGACGTACGCGAAGGACTCACCGCGATCATTTCTGTTCGTTTGGCGGAGCCGCAATTCGAAGGTCAGACCAAGGGCAAGCTAGGGAATGTATCAATTCGTTCGTTGGTGGAACGCGCCACGAACGAAAAAATGGCTGAATGGCTCGAAGAGAACCCGAAGGAGGGTGGCCAGATCGTCGCCAAAGCTGTGCAGGCGTCGCGAGCGAGGATGGCCGCGCGTCAGGCCCGAGACCTCACCCGTCGAAAGAGCGCCCTCGACGGCGCGGGACTACCCGGCAAACTCGTGGACTGCTCTTCGAAGGATCCACGCGAGTGTGAACTGTTCATCGTCGAAGGAAATTCAGCGGGAGGCTCGGCGAAGGACGCCCGCAATCCGAAGTATCAGGCGATCCTTCCCATCCGGGGAAAGATTTTGAACGTCGAGAAGGCTCGAACCGACAAGATCCTCAAGAATACCGAGATTCAAGCGTTGATTTCCGCGATTGGAGCGGGCGTCGAGGCTGACTTTGACGTCACCAAGGTTCGTTACGACAAGATCATCCTGCTAGCCGACGCCGACGTTGACGGAAGCCATATTCGTACACTGCTCCTGACGTTCTTCTTTCGCCAGATGACGGAAATGGTGAATAACGGACACGTGTACGTGGCGCAGCCGCCGTTGTACTCCACCCTGGTGGGCAAGGAGAAGGTGTACTTGCGCGACGACGCAGCGAAGGACGTCTTCTTACGCGAGAACCCCAATCACAAGAATGACTTCCAGCGCTTGAAGGGTCTGGGCGAGATGGACTTTGACGAGTTGCGCGACACCACGATGGATCCGTCCAAGCGCGCCCTGCTGCAGATCACCGTGGAGCAGGCTGCCCTGGCCGACGAAGTGTGTTCGATCTTGATGGGTGACGACGTTCCCCAACGACGACACTTCATTCAAACCAACGCAAAAGACGTTCGCTTCCTAGATATCTAGGAGAGTAAGGAAATCATGGCTAGATCCAACAGCAATAACACTTCCAACACCGACGGTGGCGACGAGGTTCTCGGCTACATCGAGCCCATCGAGATCAACCTAGAGATGGAACGCTCCTTCTTGGAGTACTCGATGTCGGTGATCGTGTCGCGGGCGCTGCCCGACGCACGCGATGGATTAAAACCAGTACATCGGCGAATCTTGTACTCGATGTTCGACCAGGGTCTGCGCCCTGATCGGCCCCACACTAAGTGCGCGAAGGTCGTGGGTGAGGTCATGGGAACGTATCACCCTCACGGGGACAGCGCCATCTACGACGCGCTGGTTCGCATGGTCCAGGACTTCGCCATGCGCCACCCCCTCATCAGTGGACACGGTAACTTCGGAGGCACTGGTCCTGACGAGGGTGCTGCGGCCATGCGCTACACCGAATGTCGACTCGCTCCGCTGGCCCTAGAACTCCTGGATGCCATCGACGAGGAGACCGTCGATTTCGAACCCAACTATGACAATTCGACGCAACAACCCACGGTGTTGCCGGCGCGCTTCCCGAACCTGCTGGTCAATGGATCACAAGGCATCGCGGTCGGTATGGCCACCAAGATCCCACCGCACAACCTGGGTGAAACCATCGACGCCGTGCTGCACCTTCTGGCGCATCCCGACGCGACTCCCGACGACCTAATGGCATTCGTGAAGGGACCAGACTTCCCCACGGGAGCACAGATCCTGGGACGCCAAGGAATTCTCGATGCGATACGAACGGGACGTGGTTCGATCAAGATGCGCGCCGTGGCCGAGATCGAGGAAACCTCAAGGGCGAGTCGAATCGTGGTAACGGAGTTTCCCTACGAAGTATCAGTTGAGTCGATCGAAGAGAAGATTCACGATCTGGTCAAATTGGGAGAACTAGAAGGTATTTCTGGCGTTCAGAACGATTCAGCGGGGCGCCAAGCACGCCTCGTCATCGAACTCAAACGCGACGCGAACGCGAACGTCATTCTCAACAAGCTCTACAAGAACACCTCGCTGCAGACTACTTTCGCCGTGAATCAATTGGCGCTGGTTGATGGCGTACCGCGTACCCTCAACCTCGCTCAGGCCCTCGGCCACTACATCGATCACCAGGTTGACGTCGTCACGCGGCGCACCCAATTTCGACTCCGCAAAGCGGAGGCCCGTGCGCACATCGTCGAAGGCCTCTTGAAGGCCATTGACATGCTGGACCTGGTGATTGCCACCATCCGCGGTTCCGATGACCGTGGGGCCGCACGTACGGCGTTGATGGCGAGCCCCTTCGACTTCTCTGAGGAACAAGCGAATCATATTCTCGACATGACCCTGGGTCGACTGACTCGACTTGGTCGTAGCGAACTCGAGGAAGAGATGACGAAGTTGCGCGAGACGATTGCCGAACTTCAGTCGATCTTGGCCAATGACGAGAAGTTGCGTGCAGTGATCGCTGATGAGATTACGGTGATCCGCGACAAGTATGCCACCGCTCGCCTCACTCGGATCGTGAACGACCCGGGTGAGTTGGGCATGGAGGACTTGATTGACGACGAAGACGTGGTGATAACCATGACACAGGCCGGCTATATCAAGTCGGTCTCGGCGGACGCGTTTCGCACCCAGGCTCGAGGCGGTCGGGGGGTGCAAGGGGCGAAGCTCAAAGAAGAGGACTTCGTCGAGCAAATCGTTCACACCACTACGCACGCGTACCTCTTATTGTTCTCCAACCTCGGCCGGGTCTTTCGTTTGCGGGGTCACGAGATCCCCATCAAAGAACGGACCGCCAAGGGTACGGCGATCGTTAATTTGCTGAATCTTCAACCCAATGAGTCCATCCAGGCCATTGTCACCACGAGTGATTTCCCTGACGACAAGTTTCTGGTGTTCGCCACCGCCAACGGTACGGTGAAGAAGACCCCGTTCTCGGAGTACGACAAGTCGCGTCGTGAGGGATGGATTGCCATCAAGTTGCGCGAAGGTGACGAAGTCGTGCGAGTCGTACCGACGAGCGGTGAGGATGACTTGATGGTGGTGACCTTTCGCGGCATGTCGATTCGTTTCAGCGAGAGTGAGGTTCGCGAAATGGGACGTGACGCTACTGGCGTGCGCGCGATCAAGTTGCGCGCGGACGACAAGGCAATCTCCCTTGACGTCGTACGCGACGACGCGGATCTCTTCCTCGTGACCGATACTGGATTCGGCAAGCGCGTGAAGACGGAGCGATTCAATCGTCAAGGTCGAGGCGGACAAGGCGTTCGCGCGATCAAGTTGTCCGCCGCGCGCGGCTTCGTGGTGGCTTCATTCATGGTGCGACTGGATGACGAGCTCCTGCTCGCCTCGAGTGGCGGGGTATTAATTCGAACGTCGGCGCGTGAAGTGTCCTCTCAGGGACGTGACGCCACGGGGGTTCGAGTGATGAATCTCGACGAGGGGCATTCGGTGGCGACGGCGGCAGTGGTGCCAGCGGGCGAAGAGATCTAGGCCGATTGCTCGCCCCGCTCTGCCCACGCGGTGTGCATCGCGTCAAGCATCGCGTCAGATCCCTGGGCTCCTGACACGAAGAGGTGTCCGTCGAAGATGTACGCGGGCACCCCCGTGATGCCGATCTTGGATGCCAGGTGCTCGTCATGGCGAACCACTTCAACAAACTCGTTACTGGCGAGCATACGGTCAGTCTCCACCACACCGGCCTCCAGAGCAATCGTGGAGAGTGTTTCCCGGTCACTGATGAGATATCCGTCGCTGAAGTAGGCCCGAAAGAGGCGTTCAATCATCGCGTCTTGACGTTGCTGGGTTGCGGCGTGGGCAATGACCCGATGGGCGTCGAAGGTGTTGGCCGGGCGCACGAGATCCAACGACCACGTCATTCCCAACTGGCGTGCGGTGTCACGAACGCGCCCGTTGAGTTCGCTCGCTTGAGCGACGGTCACGGCATACTTTGCGGCGAGCATTTCGTCCAGGCTCCCCGGATAGACGAGGGGGGCGTGCGCGTCGAGTTCGAACGCGTGATGACGAACTACCACGGCGCTCGAATGTTCAAAGCGCGCGAGGGCATCTTGAAATTGACGAAAACCCAAGTAGCAATATGGGCAGACGACATCACTCCAGGCATCAACGAAAAGAACCGGGCCCACCATTCAATCGTGGCACACGCGAGTGGTTTGGGACAGAATGTCGTGATGGCTGCGCGCGAAATGAATGCGACTTGCGGATTCCGGGGGTTTTCGGACACCCGTTCCGATTGAATCCGGACACCCGTTCCGGGGGTTTTCGGACACCTTGAGCGAGGTGGGACGCCAGCGTTTGTGCGAGTGAAGGGGCACCGATAACGCTTCTTTGATCTACCACGATCAAAGGAGTCACCGATGCCCCGTCCCCATACAACCATGCGACAGATCCGTAATGTTCTTCGATTGCGTTTCGCCGAGAAATTGAGCGTTCGCGACACCGCGGCGTCTCTCGCCATGGCGCGTTCGACAGTGAGCGATTATCTGAACCGCGCCACGGTCGCCGGTCTCTCCTGGCCGCTGCCCGAGGAGATGGACGACGACGAACTCGAGCGACGACTCTTCCCCGACGTTACGAAGCCCACGTCGCACTACCCCCAACCCGACTACGA
>JARCRU010000083.1 GCA_029850535.1 Actinomycetota bacterium
CTGCGCGCGACAGCTCGACGGGGTGCTCATCGTCGAAGCACCCGAGGCGGGCGCCTTCGATGTCGCAGTCGTCAGCGTGCTCGAGGAGCTCGCCGCCCAGATCGGTTTCGGCATCCAGCGACTGCGTGACCGCGAACGCCTGCTGCAGTCGATGTCCGAGCAGCTACTGCTCGGCGCGGCGGTGAGCCAGTCGGGTGAGTCGAATGCCATCACCGATCCCAACGGCACCTTGATCTACGCTAACCCCGCGTTGATTCGCTCCAGCGGCTATCAGTTGGACGAACTCATCGGGCAGAATCCGCGAATCTTCCAGAGCGGATTGCAGAATCGCGCCTTCTACGAATCGATGTGGCAGCAACTGTCCGCGGGGTCCACCTGGCGCGGCGTCCTAGTGAACAAGCGTAAAAACGGCGAGCTCTACGAGGAGGAGGCCACCATCTCACCCATCCGTGACGAGAACGGTCAGTTGACCGCCTACGTCGCGGTGAAGCGTGACCTCACCGTCGAGCGACACCTCCAAGCCAATCTCACGAGCGACGGACGCGACCGTTCCACGATTCTCGAACTCATGCGAGAGATGCGCCCCGTCAGTTCCCTCGCCGCCATGGCCAACCTCTTTTGTCGCCTCGTCACCCGTCTCGACGGTGTCGACGCATCGGCTCTGCTCATATTGCACCACGACGAGACCTTGAGCGTCATGGGCGAACACGGCACCATCGCCTTCTCGTCCTTGCCCAGTCCCATCTTTCCCGCGTCCCTCGTCAACGAGCAGTTGCACCAGGGCGATCCCGCTACCGTGCTCGACCTCACCGACGAGAAGTGGGCGGCGTACGACAAACTGCGAGAGGCGATTGAATTCGGCGGAGTACGCGGCGTCGTGGTCTCGCCGCTGCGTTGGAACGACGAGGCGATTGGCGTCCTCGTTCTCTCGACCCACGACGAAGTAGTAGGTCAGAGCTTCGCGCGTCGGCTCGCGGCCTTCGACCAGTTGGGGACCTACGCCGGTTCCTTCTTCGGCGCCCAGATCGAGACCCAGCGCCACCGCGAAGTACTTCGCGCCCAGATCCAGGAGATCCTCGACCTGGGCGCCTTCACGCCGGTTTTCCAGCCCTTCGTCGAGCTCGCCACGGGGCGAGTCGTCGGTTACGAGGCGCTGACGCGTTTCTCTAACGGTCGCCGACCCGACCTGTGCATCATGGACGCTCACCAGGTCGGACTAGGTCCCGAACTCGAGGCGGCGTGCGCCCTCGCCGCCATTGAAGCCGCCAGCGAACTCGGCCCCGAGATCTGGTTGAGCGTGAACTTCTCGCCCGATGCCCTACTCGGGCACTACGTCGAGCCGATCCTGGCCACGACCAGTCGTGAGATCGTCATCGAGATCACCGAACACGACCCCATCGAGAACTACGCCGCCATTCGCAATGTGGTCGCGAGTCTGCCGCGCTGTCGACTCGCCGTCGACGACGCGGGCGCGGGTTTCACCAGTCTCAGCCACATTCTGGAACTGCGACCCAGTTACGTCAAGCTCGACATCTCCATCATCCGCGACATCGACACCAATCCGGCGCGTCAGGCCATGACCGCGGGCATGTGTCACTTCGCCGCCCAAACCAACACCGTGGTGATCGCCGAGGGCGTGGAGACCCAGGCCGAAGCCGACACCTTGATGAACCTCGGTGTCTCCCTGGGACAAGACGCCCGCATGCTGGGCCAGGGTTATTTCTTCGGCCGACCTGCAACTCTGAGCACTTCCCGCGACGAAAAACACACAAGGGGTGACGTGTGACCACCTTTGAGAAAATTCGAAGCAGCGATACCAACCGAGTATAAATTTATCGTCGTGCGCCGCCAACTCCATTTCCACCCCGTCACTCGATCACTCGCGCGCATTCTCAGCGCTGCGGCCCTTATCAGCGTGTCATTCACCGTAGGTTCGAGTGCCACAACTCTGCACTCCCCCGCACCGTATCCAGTAGGAGTAATCAACTCGAATGAACCATCGGGAATGGCCCCGCCCCCCGCGAATGCCTTGGCAAATTATCACCTGACGTACGTCAACGACTTCAACCAAACCCATTTACCTCGAGGCTGGTATCCCTTCACCGGCGTCGCCGGTGGTGATCCGACCGACCAATTCAGTGCCCATCATCTCATCGTGGCACAAGGACTGCTCCGACTGAAAACCTATCGCGACCCATCGAACTCGAATGCCTGGACAACCGCGGGTCTGTGCCAATGTGGTCGCCCCTTTACCTACGGAGCGGTATTTGTGAGATCACGTCAAATTGGTTCCGCTGTCAATTCCGCTGAATTGCTCTGGCCCAATGACAACAGCTGGCCACCAGAGATCGACTTCAACGAAGATCTCTTCCGAACCAAATTCACCACGGCGACCATCCACTGGACCGGTAATCAGACCAATTTTCACGTGCTAAAGATTGACGTATCGCGATGGCACACTTACGGGGTGGTCTGGACACCACTGTTTATCCTCTTCACCGTCGATGGTCGGCCGTGGCACGAATTCGCAGTGCCCACCTCGATTCCCCATCAACCAATGAATGTCGATTTTGAACAACGCGTCAATTGTCCGTCGCCCAAATACTGTCCGCGTCAGCCTTCCGCATTGCTCATTGACTGGCTGGTTGAGTACAAACACAACTAGCACGCGTCACCTCGCGCGAGTTCAACGACAACGTCCGCCACTCTTCGCAATTCGCCTAGCGAGTCTCAAATCCACAAACGTGTAGCAAAGCGGGTCGTGTCGGGCCCAATCATACCTCTGGGAATCCTCAACGACGTCGTCGGTTGACCTAGGTTGACAACGTGACCAGCCGCCCTGAGCGCCCATCATCTCCAACATCACCAAAATACGCAGGCGTGACCTCGCTACGTGCTCCGGTGGGCACCGTTTCCTCCTTTCTTAATGGCGTTGCATAACGTCGCATCCAGTGCGAAGTACCCTCACCTTTCGAAACAATTCTTCCTTAGTCGATTCTTCAAATTGACAATTAGGGTGGCTAACGTGAATCCAGAATCGCGGCGAATCCGATTACTCACGGCGTCACTGTTGATCATTTCGTTTGTAGCCTCATTCTTCGTCATTCCCTATACCGGACTCTCCGCGAATGCCTCGTCGCACCTGTCCCGCGCTCCGACAAAATTCCTAAACCCAGGAAACTATTCAGAGAATTTCGTGCTGCAGGGACGACCGAGATTTTTCATTCTTCACGTTCCCCCGGGGAAAGCGACGAAGAAGCGACCTTTAATTCTGGTCTTGCCGGGCGCTACTAACACCGCACAAATGACGATGAATGATACGACTTTCGTGTACGACGCAAATACGTCGGGCGACGTCGTTGCGTTCCTCCAGGGCTACGGGTTGATCTTCAATGAGGGCGCAGGTGCTAATCCCTCTCGACGAGCGGGCATCAATGACGTGGCCTACGTATCGGACGTCCTGAACAAGTTGCGTTCCCTAGTTAACTACAATCCCAAGCGAGTGGCTCTAGCTGGTTACTCAAATGGAGCAATGACGACCGGGCTCGTTGGGTGTCGACTGTCTTCCAAATTCTCGTTGATAGTACCCGTTGAAGGTGAGATTCCTGCTCCGGTCAGTGCCACGTGCCATCCGACCCATCCTTTCAGCGTCCTCGAAGTGCACGCGACGGCGGATCCCACTATTCCCTACAATGGCGGCACGTTTGCTGGTACCGGTGCCCCCGTGACCGTGCTCTCTGCACCTCAAGCCGGCCAACGATGGTCGCACTTGGAAGGCTGTACCGCCGGACCAATCACCATTGACACGACGGGTATCGTAACTACTCGTTACTCAAGTTGCCACGGAAATGTCACTGTCACTCTTCGCACAATTATTGGTGGTGCTCATGTGTGGCCCTGGGATATTGGATTGTTGGTAGTCAACGCACTGGGCCACTGAACTTTCACGGTCGAAAGTCGAGACGTTGAATGCCAACACGCCAAGTCGATTCCAATCACAAACGGCCGTAACTACTTCACGATTATGGTGAACTCTTCAACGACACACGACTGCAGAGGAGGTCACGAAGCCTGAGGATAGTCCCCCGGAAAGTGAGTACTGACTAAGGCCGTAACCAGCGGTGTCCAGAGACTCTTCACGAGGACTGTGGGCACCGCTCGTTAAGTGGAAGCGTCCTTACTTGACCAAGTACCTCACCCGAGTGGATTCGCCATTGGCCAGGGTGATGATGAAGACGTGCCAACCAGTAGCCGATCCGGGGCGCACCTTCACTCGCACCACCAACTGGTTACCGTGGTCGTGGATGACGACGGCACTCGTTCCCGCGTCATTGCTCTTAATAGTGGGCTTGGCGTAGAAGCCATTGCCGTTAATGGAGACCATCGAGGTCTGAGCGACCCAGATGACGCCGTTAATCTTGGTGGCCCGGAACTTCACCGGGACCACCTTCACCTTAGCCTTGAACGTCACGCTAGTGGCCGCCGAACTAGCGGCCAGATACGTCGCGTCACCTGCCTTTTTGACGGTCACTGTGCAGGTGCCCGCCCTCGTCGCCTTCAAGGATCCTGCGGTGATGATACAACCCGCCGTCCCCATACTCGCGAGGGCGTAAGTGAGGGCACCGTTGCCCGAGCCACCCCTCGAGGTGAGCCTGAGGGCGTTACCGACGGTCCCGCTGAGGCTAGTGAGAGCTAGCGCTTCTTGAGCGACCACCTTGTGGGTCACCAGGAAGGTCGGGTCTTTAGAGAAGGTGATGGTCACCGTTCCGTTCACCGTGGCCGCCCCCACCGCTACGGGACCAGCGGAGGTCAACATATAGACGGCGTCGCCGACCTTGATACTCGGATCGACGATGGTCATAGTGATCGGCGTAGCAGCCGATGGCGACGTCCCACTCGAAGTTGCCCAAGTGACGGCGAAGGAAATCACGTAGGACTGGCTCACGGGGATCTGCTCGGTCAGAGCAGTGTCATCTGTCACTGGGTAAACACTCACGGTCGTCCCGATGGGCAGTGCCCCTGCCGGAACCGTAACGGTGTCGGTCGACCCGCTGGAGTTCTGCGAGACCGAAGTTACGTTCCCGGACACCACCGTCTGTGAGTCAGGCGTCCCGTAAGAGACTGACCCGCCGGTAACAGAACTTGAAGGAGGCGGAGCGTTCGTGGGCCCCGTGGTCGAGCCAACGCCAGTGCCGCCAGTGCCGCCAGTGCCGCCAGTGCCGCCAGTGCCGCCAGTGCCGCCAGTGCCGCCAGTGCCGCCA
>JARCRU010000084.1 GCA_029850535.1 Actinomycetota bacterium
AGGGGTCTGTTTAGATGTCCGCATGAACCTCACCACCATGAAAGCAAAGCGGACCTCGAAGGCTCGCTTCCTCGCCGCGGTCCTCGGATCGACGGTCGCAGTGTCGTCCCTATCCGTCATGAGCGTCAGTGCCGCGACCTCACACTCGGTCCCGACTCTCCTTCTCTACAACGCGCAGGGCTATGGCGATAAGGTTGCTGCCGCCTTCAACGCGACCAACCCAGGATTCAAGATCGTCGTCGATGACGACTCGACGGGGCCGTTGTTCACCAAAATCCAGGCCGAGATGGCCGCCGGAAGCCCCAAGTGGGGTTTGTTCTGGGCCGATGGTGCGACACCCTTCGCGGCGCTTGACAAGCAGGGCTACTTGCTGCACAACGTCGTGTCGCCGAGCACGCCCTACAACGCGGCGGGACTCTCGAACCTGCCCGCCGACAAGGGCTTCGCGCCCACCGGCGTGACGGTGGTTGGATCACTGTGCTACGACACCGTGGCGAGCAAGGGCATCAAGCTCCCTACGACGTTCGCGAGCCTGACCAAGTTGCCCAAGGGCATCTTGGGAATGAATGACCCGAGCCAATCCGGACCGACCTATCCTCTCATCGCCGGTATCATGGCCCACCTCGGCAACATCACCTCCACGATGAAGCCCACGACGGCCCAGATCAACGCCGCGGTGAAGAAGGGCGAGAACTACTTCTTGGCGCTCAAGAAGAACGGCCTGCAGGTGCACCCCACCAACGGTCCGACTTTGGGGGCCATGGAGACCAACCCCGCGACCCTCGACATGGCGATTATCCAGTCGTCGGCTTGCTACGGTGACATCAACGCCCAGCCCAAGCCCTTCTGGCCGACCGGCAAGGTGAAGTACCTGGACTACTCCGTGGCGATGTCGAGCAACATTGCCGTGGACGCCAAGTTGTCGCCGGCGATGCAAGCTGACGCCAAGAAGTTCGTGGCGTTCGTGGCGTCGGCCAAGGGTCAGGTTGCCATGCAGCACGGTGACCCTTACGGCGATGGTCTGTTCTGGCCAGTCATTAAGGGTGTCAACCCCGAGAAGTACGTGCCGGCCTACGCGTCGACTCGACCCTTCACCATCAATCCCTTCGTGTGGGGCCCCCTGGAGAACCAAATCAACAGTTGGTTCACCAAGAACATCATCAACTGATTCGCCTTCCTCGACTCAGCCACGGCTACTGCGGTAGCCGTGGCTGAGTCGTTAGGTACGTAAATCGTGACCGTCGAAACCTTTCTTGCCGAAACAACTCCCACGCGCCAGCCGATGGCGCGACTTCGTCGCGTGCGCTGGTCCGGACTGGTGGTGTGGGCAGTCTTGATGCTGCTGATCATTATTCCGGTGATGACGTTCATCGCGGTGGCCGTCAGCCCGCGTCTCTTCCGTCAAGGGACGTCGTACTTCACCTTGTCGAATATCTCGGCGGCCTTTCAGGGATACACGGGACGCGGCATCATCGACTCCCTATGGGTCTCCACCCTGGTGGGCATCTTCTCGGTGAGTTTCGCCACCATCATTGCGTGGATGGTGCAACGCACCAATATCTACGGTCGGCGCGTCTGGTCCGGGGCGATGTGGCTACTCCTCCTCGTGCCGACGTGGATGACGACTTTGGGCTGGACCGACGTCGTCGCCCCGGGCGAACTGGGCTCCGCTTTCGGAGTGCACACATTATTCTTCTATCACATGTTTTTTGGGGCGTCGGGCATCGTGTTCGTCCTCAGTACCGCGGCGCTACCCTTCTCCTACTTCGTCATCTCGGTGGGCATGCGCGGGCTCGGATCGGAGTTTGAGGATGCGGCGCGCGTGCACGGAGCCGGCCGCCTTCTCACGATTCGTACCGTCCTCCCGATCATCGCCCCCGCACTCTTGAGCGCGTTCGTGATCTCCTTCGCCGAAGCGATGAGTGACTTCGGTGTGGCTTTCACGCTGGGTTCGGCGGCGCATTTCCCTATCGCCACCTACACCCTCTTCAACTCGATCTACGCCTTCCCCGCGAATTTCCCGGTGGCCGCGGTTATCGCGGCGGTGCTCGTCATCGCGACCGTCCCCCCGGTGTTCTTGCAGGCCCGGGTGATGCGTGGGCGTTCGTACGCGGTCCTGAGTGGGCGGACCCGGGCAGTGCGTCGCCACCAGTTCCGACCGATCACTCGGGTGGCCATTACTGCGGCCCTGGGCGTCTTCATGTTCTTCGTGTTAGGACTACCCCTCCTAGGGGCCATTACGAGTTCCTTCACGAACTCCGCGAGTTTCATCACCTCCACCGGCGTGCACTGGACGTTGCAGTCCTACAAGAACGTCTTTCAACCACTGCCGTCCTTCACGACGCTGGGGCCTCCACTGTGGACGTCGAACCAGCTGGGCATTTGGGTGGCGAGCGGCACCCTGATACTGGCATACGTCCTCGCCCGGCGAATGGCGTCGCGCACACCCGGCATCGGACAGCGCATCACCGACGTGTTCTTGCTCGGTTCGATCGCCATTCCCGGCATCGTGCTCGGTGTGGGCTACATCTTCTTCTACGACCAGCATTTCATCACCGCACACGTCGTCGACCTCTACGAGACGATGCCGCTGCTCGTCATGGGTCTTATCGCATCGGCAGTACCCTCGCAAGCACGACTATTGACCGGCCCGGTGGGCCAAATCCAATCGTCACTGACTGAGGCCGCGCGCGTGCACGGGGCCACCAAGTGGCGCGCCTTCCGGTCGACGTCGGTACCGCTCCTGTCGCGGGCCCTGGTGTGGGCGTGGTTGCTCACTTTCACCAAGACCATCTCGGAGCTCGCGGTGGCCCAGATCCTCTACCAGCCGGGTCACGAACCGGCCTCGGTCGTCATCGAGACGTACTTAGGCACGATCTGGGCGCCCATTGGTGCCGCCGCCACCGTGATCACCCTGGTGGAGATGGTGGGAGTCATCGGCGTTGTACTCTTCATCTTCCGGCTCGTCTCGCCCAAGGGTTGGCGTCGTATCGGAGAAGCAGGAGCCCCTCAATGAGTCGTTCACACATTCAACCCGCGCGCGTCCAGATCAAGGATGTTCGCAAGGAGTTCGGCACGAAGGTAGCGCTTAACGGCGTCTCGCTCGTGGTCGAGCCCGGAACCTTCACGGTGCTGCTCGGCCCTTCGGGCTCGGGCAAGACGACGCTCTTGCGCTGCCTGGCCGGGATTGAGCAACCGACCAGCGGCGAGATCACCATCGGTGGCCAGGTCGTCTTCGGTCCCCACAAATTCGTGAGCCCGGACAAGCGTGAGTTGTCGATGGTGTTCCAGGACTACGCCCTGTGGCCGCATTTGACGGTGCGCAAGAACATCGGCTTTCCTTTGGTGAACTCCTCACTCTCGAAGGCCGAACGCGCTGAGCGAGTCGACGGCATGCTCGAGCGCGTGGGAATCGCGTTACTCGCCGAC
>JARCRU010000085.1 GCA_029850535.1 Actinomycetota bacterium
AGGAGTTAGCAAAATTGCTAACCTTCTCCCCATGCCCGCTAAAAGCCCAATCGGATCCTCCTCCGCTGAATCCAGCCGACGTCGCTCTCATCGAAGCAAGGCGTATCAAGCGGAGTTCGCCCGTCTCCAGCCTTTCGAGGACATCGCACGCGCGGTGATTCGCCTACGAATGGAGGCAGGTCTGTCGCAGGAGGCCCTCGCCAGGAAAATGTGTACGACGAAGTCAGCGATTTCGCGCCTCGAATCGGGCCATCATGCGCCCTCGATGAACACACTCAACAATGTGGCCCAGGCATTGGGAAAAACGCTCAGGATCTCGTTCAACGCAACTTCCGACGGCTCTTCTCAAGAGACCACTCTGCCGGTCTAAGCGGTTCTCACCTTGCGAACCCGGACTTCGCAAGCGGGGTCAAGGCTAACTCGCAGTCCCAACGGGATTCGAACCCGTGCCTCCACCTTGAGAGGGTGATGTCCTAGGCCACTAGACGATGGGACCATGAAGAGAGCACGTGTGGAATCACGCACTCTCTTCGCTCGGGGGCAAGGACTCGAACCCTGAATAACTGGACCAGAACCAGTTGTGTTGCCAATTACACCACCCCCGAAGGGCTTGGCAATCTTAACCGAGTGAGCGACTCAACCGCCAGACGGGAAAGAAATATGTAACGACGTCGACCACG
This sequence comes from Actinomycetota bacterium, assembly GCA_029850535.1. Lineage (GTDB taxonomy): Bacteria > Actinomycetota > Acidimicrobiia > Acidimicrobiales > RAAP-2 > RAAP-2. Next base: position 681 of record JARCRU010000085.1, read on the forward strand.
AGCTCATCCGCCCGTACCCAATAATTCGTCCGACCCCCACCGCCACGGTCTCTTTGAGGTAGTAGCGCCACAGCGAATTCTTGACGGTGGGCGAGTTCTCAACAGGTGAAGGGATGGGCGAAAAGCCTTGCGACGAGGCGTTCGCCATCGCGCGGTCCTCATGGAACGGGTCAGTCACGGTGATCACGCTGTACAGGTGATGCGCCTTCAATTGACGTGCGACGGACTTCACGTTCTGCCAGGTGTCATCGCCACCCCCCACGATGATGTAGGGCTTGGGCACGCCGTGCGCTTCGAGATACGTCGCCGAGACACCGGCCTCGGTGTAGACGTCACCAGGACGATTGCCGCCCGTCACGGCGATCCAGGGCGCGCGACCCGCTCGGTAGACAGCCAGCGCCTCGTCAAGGCGGGCGCGAAGCTCCTGCGAAGGCTTGCCGTTGTCCTCGGCCGTGCCGAAGACCAAGATGGCCTGGGCACTGGCGGTGGAGTGCGTGCGACCGGTGAGCCAGATCTGCACGAACGTGACCGCGAAGTACAGCACGACCAGGGTGAGGATGGCGCTCACAATCTTCATGGCCAATCGCAGTGGCGCGAAGATCAGTCCGAACATCGGGCCAGTGCCGCCGCTATTCGCTCGAGGACCTTCTCGCGCCCGAGGTACTCGAGCGACTCAAAGAGCGGCGGTCCCACCAGCGATCCGGTAACGGCGCAGCGAATCGGCGCCTGGGCCTTGCGCAAGTTCAACGACAGCGCCGCGCCGAGCTCGATCGTCGCCGCGTGCAGTGCGTTCGCGTCCCAGGGGACTTCGCCGAACCGAGCGAGCGCCGCGCCAAGGAGTTGTTGCCCCAGGGGATCGGTGCCAATGACCTTGTCAAAGGACGCACCATCCATCGCCACCTCGTCGAGGAAGAAGAACGCGACCATGGCCGGAACCTCGCCCAAGGTCGTGACACGCTCTTGCACCAGCGCCGCGACCTTGGCGAAGAGCGCCGGATCGAACTGCTCCTGGGACCACGGCACCTCGCGGTCAGTGGGCCGCCACGCCGTCAGCCAGGGCGAGACCCACGGGGCACACGCCGCCGTGAACTCCGGGCACGTCATGGCGCGCACGTACTCGCCGTTCATGTGGTTGAGCTTCTTCACGTCGAAGAACGCTGGCGAGTGTGAGACGTCCTCGAGACGGAATTGCTCGATGATGCTCGAGAGCGCCACTACCTCCTCGTCACCCCGCGGACTCCAACCGAGTAACGCCAGATAGTTCACGAAGGCGTCCGCGAGGTAACCCTGATCGCGATAGGACTCGGTGGCCACCGGGTCCTTGCGCTTGGAGAGTTTCTTGCGTTGCTCGTTCACCAGCAGGGGCAGGTGCGCGTAGACGGGGAGAGCGACGTCATCACCCAAGACGACGTTCAGCGCGCTCCACAACATCATCTGCTTGGGAGCGTTCGGCAGGTGCTCCTCGCCGCGAATCACGTGGGTGATGCGGTCATTGCGATCATCGCTCACGTTGGCCAGGGCGTAGAGCACCGCACCCGAGGACTTGGCCACGACGAAATCGTCGATGGTGTGGTTGGCGAACTCCACGTCGCCGCGAATCAGGTCGTGCACGACCGTGACGCCGTCCGTCGGCGTCGCGAAGCGCAGCGCCGTCGTCGCACTCTTCGTCAGACCACGCTCGCGGCAGAAGCCGTCGTAGCCCGGCGTCTTGTTCTCGCCCTTGCGCGCCTGGATGTCGTCACCGGTGCAGTCGCAGTAGTAGAGATAGCCCCCGGCCAAGAGCGCTTCGGTCGCCGCGGTGTGTGCGGCGCGGTTGTCGCTCTGGCGAAACGGTCCCTCGTCGAGGTCGAGCCCCAGCCAGGCCATCGCGGTGATGATCCCGTCCACCCACTCTTCGCGATTACGGTCGGCGTCGGTGTCCTCGATGCGCAAGATGAAGACGCCGTGGGACGACTGTCGCGCCAGAAGCCAGTTGAACAAGGCCGATCGTGCCGATCCCACGTGGAAGTATCCCGTGGGCGACGGCGCGAACCGGACCCGGGGTCCGTCGAGCATCTAATCCTCGATCGAAATGGCGCCGTTGGGGCAACTGGCCACGGCCTCGCGAACCCGGTCGGCGAATTCCGCTCCGGGCTGATCGTTGAGGACGTAGAGGAAGCCATCGTCGCGAACTTCGAAGACTTCGGGCACGATGCTCATGCACACCGCATTGCTCGAACACAGGTCGAAATTGACAGTGATTTTCATAAACCCACCTTAGTTCTCGCCTACCTCGATTCACCGACGGCCACGAGTGGCGCCCCACCCCAAAGTCCCTGTCTATGCTGACGAAGGTTCAAAGGACACCAATGAAACAGCGCACACTCGGATCTCTTCACATCTCGGAAGTCGGCTTGGGCTGCAATAACTTCGGGGCCCGCCTCGACCAGGACGCCACCACCTCGGTGGTGCACGCCGCTCTGGACGCGGGCGTGAACTTCTTCGACACCGCCGACATCTACGGCGACCTCAAGTCGGAGGTTCAACTCGGCGTGGCACTGGGGTCGCGTCGTGATGAGGCCGTCATCGCCACGAAGTTCGGCATGTTGCACGACAAGAGTGGAGTGTGCGCCACGCCCGAGTACGTGCGAACATCGTGTGACGCGTCGTTGCGGCGACTCGGCACCGACGTCATCGATCTCTACCAATTGCACTTCCCCGATGACGCCACGCCCCTAGCGGAGACGATCGGCGCGCTCCAAGAACTCGTCGCCCTGGGCAAGGTCCGCGAAATTGGCTGCTCGAACTTCTCGGCGCCCCAATTGCGCGAGGCGGCACGTGTCGCCGGTGATGGTCCGCGCTTCGTGTCAATCCAGAGCCAGTACTCGCTCCTGGCTCGCCAACCCGAGACCGACGGCGTGCTCGAGGCGTGCGACGAGTTGGGCGTCGGATTCCTACCCTTCTACCCCTTGGCCAACGGTCTGCTCACCGGCAAGGTCCGACCGGGGGAACCCATCCCCGAGGGCACGCGTCTTTCCCTGATGGCCGAGGACCGCAAGGTCCACTGGCTCGGCGATCAACTACGCACGCGCGTGGACGCGATGATCTCCTACAGCGACGAGGTGGGTGTGGGGATGCTGGAATTCGCCTTCTCCTGGCTGTTACACCACCCGGCCGTCACCTCGGTGATCGCCGGGGCGTCCAACGCCGAGCAAATTCGAGCGAACGCCCGTGCGGCGCGCGAACTCACCTCCGCGCAACTGCAGCGGCTCGACGAACTGAGCGCCGAACGCTAACGCCGGGGGGCTAGTTCGCTTTGACCGCCGCGACGATCTTGGTCAGCGTGTCCTTCGCGTCGCCGAAGACCAGTGTCGTCTTAGGGTTGTAGAGCAATTCGTTTTCGATGCCGGCGAAGCCCGGGCGCATCGAGCGTTTGAAGAAGAGGACGTTCTCGGCCAGGTCCGCGTTGATGATGGGCATGCCGTAGATGGGCGAGCTCTTGTCGTCTTTCGCGGCCGGGTTGACGGTGTCATTGGCCCCAACGACCAGTGCCACGTCGGCGGTCTGAAGTTCGGAGTTCGCTTCATCCATCTCGACCAACTGCTCATAGGGCACGTTCGCCTCGGCGAGCAGCACGTTCATGTGACCGGGCATACGACCCGCGACCGGGTGGATCGCGAAGAAGACTTCGATGCCCTTCTTCTCCAATTCCTCGGCGAGTTCGCGTACGACGTGTTGCGCCTGGGCAACGGCGAGGCCGTATCCCGGGATGACCACGACGCGACTCGAGTAGTTGAGCAGGACCCCAACGTCCTCAGGCGTGCCGGAACGCACGCTTCGTCCGTCGGCCCGCTCGGTGTCACCACTCGCGGTGACGTTCGAGCCGAAGGCCGAGAAGAGCACGTTGGCGAGGCTTCGACCCATGGCCTTACTCATGAGGCGCGTGAGCAAGATACCCGAAGCACCGACCAAGGTACCCGCGACGATCAAGAGGTTCGAGCCGAGCGTGAAGCCCGAGGCCGCGACCGCGAGACCGGTGAAGGAGTTGAGCAGTGAGATGAGGACCGGCACGTCGGCGCCACCAATCGGCAGCACGAAGGCGATGCCGAGAATGAAGGCGAGTCCGAGCAGCACCCAGAGCAGCGGCGTTGAATTGGTCGAGAGGATGATCACGATCAAGACCACCGCACCCAGACCGAAGATGCCGTTCAGGACCTGTTGGCCCGGATAGGTGACCGGGCGTCCCGTCATCAGTTCTTGGAGTTTCGCGAAGGCAATGGCGGAACCCGAGAACGACACGGTTCCGATCAGCACACCGAGCAGCACTTCAAGGGTGACGTACGTTGCCGGATGGGTGGCTTTGATGTGGACGAACTCGGTGATCGACACGAGCGCGGCCGCTCCACCACCGACGCCGTTGAAGATAGCCACCAACTGCGGCATGGCGGTCATCTTCACGAAGCGGGCCGTTGGTACCGCGACGATCACGCCGATGGCCATGGCGAGCAGAATGAGTCCCACGTGGTGCAGCGCGTGTCCGTCGACGTACTTGAAGAACGTCGCCACGATTGCGACGAGCATGCCGAGCGCCGCGACGCCGTTGCCCATGCGTGCGCGCTTGGGACTACCAAGACCCTTCAGGGCGAGCACGAAGGTGGTCGCTGAAAACAGGTAGAGAAGATCGATCAGTGTTTCGCGACTCATTGAGCAACCTCATCAGTCTTCTTCGCGGGGGCCTTGGGGGACTTTGCTTTGAACATCTCGAGCATCCGGTCGGTCACGACGAATCCACCCACCACGTTGAGTGTGGCGAGGATCACCGCGAGAAAACCCAACACCTCTTCGAGATTCGTGTTCGCCGAACCGAGCACGAGCATCGATCCGACGAGGATGACGCCGTGGATGGCGTTCGAGCCACTCATGAGTGGTGTGTGCAAGATGCTCGGCACCTTCGCAATGATCTCAATACCCACGAAGATGCTCAACACGAGCACCGTGGCGTACTGCAACAAGACGTTACCCATCAGGCGTTCTCCTTCACTTCTGGGGTGATTGCCACGTGGGCAACACCGAGCGCCTCGGCGGTCGGTGCGTGGTTGATGGCGCCGTTTCGAGCAACGGTGACGCCGATGACGACTTCGTCGTTCCAATCAGGGGCCAGTTGGCCCTTCGCGCCGAAGAGCGCGAGGAGCTTGAGCACGTTGTTCGCGTACATGAAGCTCGCGTGCGCGCCCATCTCCGCGGGTGGGTTCGTGAGCCCGACGATCTGGACGCCGTGATGCTCGATCACTTCGCCCGCCTTCGTGAGCTCGCAGTTACCGCCGCCGTCGGCGGCCATGTCGATCACGATCGAGCCTTCACCCATTGCTTCGACCATGGAGGTCGTGAGCAGTATCGGGGCCTTTCGCCCCGGCACCGCGGCGGTCGTGATGACGATGTCGGCGTTGGCGACCTCGCTGACGAGTGCGGCCTGTTGTTGGGCGCGCTCTTCGTCGGTCAACTCACGCGCGTAACCGCCAGCGGCGTCGGCGGTGACGCCGAGCTTCACGAAGGTCGCGCCCGCGGACTCGGCTTCTTCCTTCGCCGCCGAGCGCACGTCGTAGGCACGCACCTTGGCACCGAGGCGCTTGGCGGTCGCGATGGCCTGAAGACCCGCGACCCCGACACCCATGATCAGCACTTTCGCTGGTCGAATCGTGCCCGCGGCAGTCGTCAGCAGGGGAAAGAAGCGGTCGAAGTGCGACGCACCCGCGAGGGCCGCGCGATACCCCGAGACCGTCGCCTGGGACGACAGGGCGTCCATGTACTGCGCGCGAGATATTCGCGGCAAGAGGTCAAACGACAAGACGGTCACGCGCCGATCGTTCAATACCTTCACGATGTCCTGGGCCAGGAGGGGTGAGAGGAACGAGAGGTGGGTCGAGCCTTCGGGTAACTGGGCCGCTTCTTCGAGCGTCGGAGGGTTGACACGAAGGTTGACGTCACCCGAGGCCACGTCAACGATCGACGCCCCCGCAGCCACGTACGCCTCGTCGGTGAAGTGTGCTCGAAGACCAGCCCCGCGCTGCACCACCACGTCCCAGCCATCGCTCGCAAGGGTCTTCACGGCGTCTGGCGTGAGCGCGACACGTGTCTCCCCTGCTCGCGACTCTTTATAGAGCGCAATTTTCATACCCTTGTTTCTAGCAGCCCGCACTCTTGTTTTATTCCCGCTGCGCGCTAGGAAGTAGTTACAAAAGTCACAACTTCGTTAGATATTTCACGAGGCGCTTCAAGCGGTAACCAGTGCCCATATCCTTCGAGCCGCACGAAGCGAAACCCACTCGCGCAGTACTCTGCCGAGTCACGCATCTGGGCTTCACCCAGTGCGTGGTCGCCACTCGACCAGATGCCGAGCGTGGGCGCCTGTATGGCTGGCAGGACCGGCGCGGGTGCGACAAAAGCCTGGGGTGGGATGTTCGCGCGATACCAGAGCAGGTGGGTCGTCATCTGCCCGTCGCGCTCCAACTCTTCGATGATCTGTTCGACGCGCGGATGGCCGAGCCAGTGACGCATCGCCTCGTAGTCGTTCTTTCGAAGAAACGCCTCACCGACACCCTCGTGAAAGAACAGCAGCGTGTACCAACTCTTCAACTG
>JARCRU010000086.1 GCA_029850535.1 Actinomycetota bacterium
CCCCTGATCGTGCAGCATGACCAGGTAGTGGTCGATTTCTCCGGGCGCGACGTCGGCGAGGGCTAGTCGTTGCTCCGATGCCCACACACCGAACTGGGCCAGGTCGCGACGGTAGGCCTGAATCGTCGCGCGACTCCGTCCCTTCTCCACCGTCAACCAGACGAAGTACTCGTCGAAGAGCGGCTCAGCGTCGCTCAAAGAACTGCCCGTAGACCAGGTTGAGCGCCACCGCCATCGTCGAATCGATTGCGGGCTCCGCGAAGAGGACGCCACGCAACTCCTCCGGCGAGTACCAATCGATCGTCGACGCCGTCTCCTCGGGGCCCGCTGGGTGGCGATCGCGTACCGTCAGGTCGTTCGCCTCGTAGATGTGCATGACCTGGGTTGACCAACCCGGTGACACCATGAATCGACCGAGCAGTCGCCAGGAGTCGGCGACGCAGCCGAGCTCTTCTTCCAGCTCGCGTTTCGCCGCGTCGAGGGGCTCCTCCGCCTCGACGTCCAACGTCCCCGCCGGTATTTCAATGGTGAAGCGGTCGAAGGGTGCGCGGTATTGGCGCAGCACGCCAATCCGTCCGTCGACGTCGCGAGCCAGGATCGCCACGGCTCCGGGGTGGGTCACCACGTCGCGGTGAAACGACCGATCTCGGTGCTCGACCGTACGGCGCTCGACCGCGAACACGTGCGACTTCATCAGCGACGAGACCGCGGTGATGCGAAATTCGTCGCTCACGTGGCGGCGTCGACGGACGTGGGATCGATGATGTGTGGCTCGCGGCCCTCGGCCCGCGTCGCGGCTGCGCTCACCAGCCCCAGGAACAACGGATGTGGTCGGTCGGGCCGCGACTTGAACTCGGGGTGCGCCTGGGTCCCCACGAAGTACGGGTGTTCGGGCAGTTCGACGAACTCGACGAGTCGGCCATCGGGTGAGGTGCCGGAACAACGCATCCCCGCCGCCTCGAATTGGGCCCGATATCGAGCGTTGAACTCGTAACGGTGACGGTGTCGCTCCGAGACGACGGTGGTGCCGTAGAGCCCAGCCACGATCGAGCCCTCATCGAGCATCGCCGGGCACGCCCCCAAGCGCATCGTCCCGCCCAGGTCGGTCACGTCCATCTGCTCGGCCATCAGCGCAATCACCGGTGCCGTGGTGGCCAGAGAGAATTCCGTCGAGTGCGCGTCGCTAAGCCCCAAACGGTGCCGAGCGAACTCGACGACCATTATCTGCATGCCCAGGCAGATGCCGAGGTACGGAATCTGCTGTTCGCGAGCGATACGGGCGGCGGCGATCATTCCTTCGATGCCGCGTTCACCGAAGCCACCGGGCACGATGATGCCGTCCAACTGGCGAAGGCGGTCCGAGTCGATCTCGGTGGGGACTCGCTCGGCCTCAAGCCACTCAATCTTCGTCGTCGCGCCGACCGCGAACCCGGCGTGTCGAATCGACTCCGCTACCGAGAGGTAAGCGTCGGGCATGGTCACGTACTTGCCGACGACGCCGATCCGGAGGGTCTTGGTCGTGTTGTGGACCCGGTGCACGACCGCGTTCCACGGCGCGAGGTCGATGGGATGTTCGTCGAGGTCGATCCCCAGAGTCTGGCAGACAATCGTGTCGAGACCTTCTCGGTGCAAGGTCGTCGGGATGTCGTAGATGCTCGCTTCGTCCACGGCCGAGACCACCGCCTGAATCGGAACGTCGCACAGGAGCGAGATCTTCCGTTTCAGCCCATCAGAAATTGGTTGGTCGCTTCGGCACACGATGACGTCGGGCTGAATCCCTCGTGATCGTAGTTCGGTGACCGAGTGTTGCGTCGGTTTGGTCTTCTGCTCGCCTGATGGCGCGAGGTAAGGAACGAGGGTGAGGTGGACGTAACAGACGTTCCCGCGTCCCGCGTCGCGCCGGTACTGGCGGATCGACTCGATGAATGGCACGATCTCGATGTCGCCGACGGTACCGCCGATCTCGACGATGACGACGTCGGCGCCCATCGCGCCAACCCGTCGAATGCGTTCCTTGATTTCGTCGGTGATGTGGGGAATGACCTGGACCGTTTTGCCGAGATAGTCGCCTCGTCGTTCCTTCGCGATGACGTTCGAATAAACCGAACCGGTCGTGGTGTTGGACGTTCGAGTGAGTGATTCGTCGATGAACCGCTCATAGTGGCCCAGGTCGAGGTCAGTCTCGCCGCCATCGTCGGTGACGTACACCTCACCGTGTTCGCCGGGGTTCATGGTCCCCGGGTCCACGTTTAGGTAGGGGTCCAACTTGCACATCGTGACCTTGAGGCCACGAGATTTCAGAAGTCGCCCCAGCGAAGAGGCGGTTAAGCCTTTGCCGAGGGAACTCGACACTCCGCCGGTGACAAAGACGAATTTTGTCATACCAGCACCGATGTATCCACGGACCCCCAGTGTAGCGAACCGGTCGACCCGCCCCGATCATTACGAACCGGGAACAAGCATCCGTTGGGCCAACGCGCGCGCTTCGTCGCTCAGGTGGTCACCGGCGAGCATCCGAGCGATCTCGGACACTCGATCCTCGCCGGTGACCTCGCGTACCGACGTGGTGGTCAACCCCGCGTCGACCGACTTCTCGATGACGAACTGGTGGTCGGCGCGAGCCGCCACCGACGCAAGGTGAGTAACGGCGAGCACCTGACGGTCGCGCGCCACCTCGGCGAGGCAGTCACCAATCTGCTCGGCGACCTGTCCGCCGATTCCAGCGTCGACCTCGTCGAAGACCGTGACCACACCATCACTCGCGCTCACCAACGCGACCGCCAGCAGTAGTCGACTCAACTCACCACCACTGGCCAGTGCCTGAACCGGGCCCTCGGCCCGACCGGGATTGGGCGCGAACAACATCTCGGCCAGCGATCCGTCCTCGCCATCTACAACCACCCGAACCAGCGCACTCGCGAGCGCGACGCGCGGGAGTTGAATCACGATCGCTTGGGAAAGTGACGATGCAGCAACCTCGCGATCTCGACGAGCAAGGGCGGCGAGTTGCTTCTCGGACTCGTTAAGATCGTGTAATTCCTGATCGAGGCGGCCTAACTCCGCTTCGGCTCCGTTGAGACGTTCGAATTCTCGTCGCAACGTCTCACGGGACTCGAAGGCGTCGAGCAAGGAGCCCCCGTACTTGCGCGCGATTCGTTGCAAGACCTCCACACGCCGCTCCAGTCGTTCAAAGGCGCCGGCGTCGACCTCGTCACTCTCGAGAAAGATCCGCAGGTCGTGCACGGCATCACGGGCCGTATCGAGTGACGCACGCAGTGTGGCCACGACGTCGCCCAGGCTCGCCACGGCGGGAATCGAGCTGATTGAACGGGCAAAGTCCGCCAAGATAGCGTCGTCGTGCTCGCCATCGAGCGCCTCGATTGCCTCCATCACCGCGATTCGGCCATCGCGCAACGTGGACCAGTCTCGTAATCGTTCGAGACTAAGGTCAAGTTCTTCGACCGACGTCAAGTTCGCCGCATCAAATTCAGCGAGTTGGAAGGACAGCAAGTCAACCTCGCGGCGACGCGTCGCCTCGTCGCCCCCCCTGGCCTGGCGCAACCGCACTACCTCGGCGATGCGACGCCGGACTCGCTCGAGCTCACTGGTGTCAACCGCTCCGAAGTCGTCGATCACACGAAGGACGTCCGATCGGTTCCGCAGCGTCAGCGAATCGTGTTGGCCGTGAATTGTCACGAGCGACTGCGCGGCGGCCCGAAGTGCATCCACGCTGGTCGCCAGACCGTTCAACGTGCTTCGCACGCGACGATTCGCTCCGCTCTCCCTGCCGAAGACCACCTCCTCACCCTCGCGAGTGCGAAAGATCGCGGCAACTCGAACATCGTCGCTCATCGCGTGACGGGTTGAGGACGCGTCGGCGCCCAGACATAACGTGAGTGCGCCGAGGAGCAGCGTCTTTCCGGCGCCGGTTTCTCCGGTGATCACGTTGAGGCCCGACCCGAATTCGAGGTGGGCCTCGTCGATGACCCCCAACCCACGCGCGTGCAACTCAAGCAGTTCGGCGCTAGGCATGACCTTCCCGGAGACTCTCGCGCAACCGGAATCCCAGCTCAAATCGGCGGGTCTCCACCACGCGAACCGGCGTTGGGCTGCGCGAGACACGAACGGACTCACCGGGATCGATGGAACCGATCGTGCGTCCGTCTGCGACGACCTCCGCGGACTTGGTGACGGCGAGGAGTCGAATCACCTTCTCCCCGCCGACCACAATCGAGCGATCAATGGTGAAGTGCGGGGCGATAGGCGTCAAGACCATCACCGGCAACGTCGTATCAATCACCGGTCCACCGGCGGAGAAGTTATAACCAGTACTTCCTGTCGGTGTGGCTACCATCACACCGTCGGCCGAGTACGTCAGATACTCGTCGTCATCGACGTAGCTACAGACGCGGACCATGTGACCCGCGTGTGCGCGCTCGACTACCACCTCGTTGAGGGCGAACTCCGGTTCAGTTTGACCCGGTAGGTCGATCTGCAGCGCGAGGCGCTCGACGACGCGCGGATCGGAAAGCGCACGCTTGATGTCGTGGATTAGTTCGGCGGCCGGCACGTTGAGCAAAAACCCCAATCGGCCCAGGTTAACTGCCATGACGCGGGCGCCCAGCTCGTGCGCGAGACGGGCCGATTTGAGGAACGTGCCGTCACCGCCGAGACTGATGACCAGCGTGTCTTCCCCCGACGCCGGCACGTCAGGGTCGTCGAGGAGAAGTAGGGACGAGGCGATACCCGCGGCGTGGAGTTGCCTTCCGACTTCGTCGGCCAGAATGACGGCGTCAGACCGGTTACTAAAGGCGGTGAATAGCAGATCAGTCACGGTTCTCCTCGTTGACATGGTAGTGAAGTCGGAGCTCACCACTCACAAGGTCGTCGTTCCCGATAGTCGCACTCCCTCGGAAGCGGACTGACCGGTGTCACCCGTGGCCGGTAGATTCACGTGAAGGACGATGGTTCCACTGCGTGAGGGGGTGTGTGATGTTCCAAGGGCACAGAGATCGGGCCGCGGCGGTGGCCCAGGACGTAGCCGAGAATCAATGGAATCAACGAGTGGCGATGTTCCAATCCCTGATCAGCGTCGTGAACGGAACGCGAGCGCTCGAAACTAACGGCCTGATGCTGAAGTCCGGCGAACTGCTGCTCGGTCAGGTTCAGAACGCCGGGTTAATCGAGTTTCGCCGCGACGCCGGCCACTGGCAGGGTGCCTCCCAGGGGTTCTCCATTCCGATCGGATCGATCAAGGGACGCAGTGTTCGATACCGAATCGGCGAATCGCACGGCCACTTCATTCAAGGTGATTCCCATCCCTCCGCGGTCGATCACGGAACGATGAGCATTACGGACCGTCGCATCGTATATCAGGGGGCGGCCAAGTCGACGGAGTGCCTGTTCACCAAGTTGCTCGGTGTACAGCAGTCGAGCGGTGTCGTTACCATTTCGGTTTCCAACCGTCAGAAGCCAACGGTACTGCACTTCGGGAGTTCGTTGGACGACTGGGTGGCAGATCGGATATCCATCGCGACCAGCCTTTACCAAGGCGATCGTGACCAGGTTCTCACTCAACTCAACACCCAACTCAACGATCTCCTGGCGGATAAGCCAGTGCCGTGACGCGCTCGAGGCCGTCACAGGAATGGTGCCACTTCAGGCGCCGGACATCCCTAATCTGGATTCTGTGCACTTGACTCGACGACGCCTCGTTGCGATTGGTGCCTCACTCGTCGTCGCGGCCACCGTCGGCACCGTGGCCATTGTGGCCAAGTCGCCCACTGGATTGAGCGCCTTACCGCGGTTGCAGTCGCCGATCGGGGCGGTATTTCATCGGCCGATCGAGCTCTTGGGGGCATGCGAGGAGCGGCGACTCGACGCCGGTCATGACATTGACCCCAACGGGTTGGTTGACCAGGAGAACGACGAGTGCCTCCCGTCGCAACAGGCCTCCCGTACTTCGTCGGGACGCCTGAACACCGTAGGAACCGGTAGGTCCTCGTAGCAAACGCAAAACTTGCGTCTTGCGACACATCATCCCAGCTGCAAGGTTGACGATACGGATCGACGCTCCTGAGGGCCGGACGCTTCTACGCATCATCGACGATCTCTAGTCAATCCGGGAGGGTCAAAGCCACGCTGCTCCTTGACGAACGGGCATACCACGGCGAGGACTGTGGTCCCGCAATCGACCGAGACGTGAACGCGGTATTCCACCTGGCCCGACGGGGCCTGGCGGGGGCACGCTCCGTCACTGGACGTCGCGGTGGCAAGACCGGGTCGGTAGAACTTCGCGGGAAAGACTCACCCCGACCAAACTGCCATCGAATTACCACCAGACGTCGGCGCTCAGGCGATGCTTTGGTCTGGAACTCGTTCGGGGGCGCATCTACCGCGCCCCGTCGTATCCCGAATTTGCTGAACGGGGAGGCGATTGTCCACTTCGTTTTAGGAATGAACATCGGGACATTCAGACGCCAACGCACTCGGTAACTAACGAAAGGTGAATCGCTGGACCGCAGATGCGGCCTTCACGCCACCCGTAATGAAGCCCACAACACTCGACTCCCGCGGTTAAACGGTGTGCGTCGGTCACCGTCAGGCACTTGACGGCGGTCATTGATAACTACCTCATCATTGTGTTGACGTCGATCATTTGTCAGTGACTTTCGACATATGTCACACGACGTGGCGTTAAGAAAGTCTACGTATGAACAATCACTGGGAGTGAAGTGGTACTCATCCCATTGCCCAAAACCTTCAGCAATCTCACGCGTCCGTTCGGGCCCAAGATTAGGACTCGAGCCCTGCCTCGAGTTGAAGCCAAAACAATCCGCACAAACCCGGACTTTCACCATGACGCTCACGTGTTGTCTCCTCTCGGAGAGTCTCTAGTATCCAATCTGCAAACGGCCGTCTTCAATTACTGGCGAATCGTCGAACGTATGCAATATCGATTAATGCTCCCAACAACCAGCAGACTAATCCAATCCAGCATCTGTTTCAGTGATTCTGATGTTTCGAATTTCCAATAAGTCCCTATGACTTGACGCTCACCCGCAGCGAATGAAATGCTGGCGGTGGCTGGCGGGTGTGGTCACCGAGTTCTCTTTGCAGTCAAGTACGCGTCATAAGTCTGGTGCGGAGACCGTGGAGGACCATCAACTGTCGCTACGAGCACGATCCCTAGATTTCGCTTTGCCAGGTTCTCCCCCCGTCAGCCTCTTACAACGAGACGGAGGTAGGGAGATGAAGCGAATCAGAGACCGTGTGGCGGGACTCGACGTGCATCGTGACACGGTCGTGGCCTGTTGTCGGGTGGTGGACCCAAGCGGCGAGGTCGAGGTGACCAAGCAGAGTTTCTCGACGACCCGCAAGGGACTCGGCGAGTTGGCGACGTTCCTCTTGGACGCGGGTGTCGAGACCGTCGCCCTTGAAGCGACGGGGGTCTACTGGAAGAGTCCCTACTACGCCCTCGAGGGACTATTTCCCGAGCTGTGGCTGTGCAACGCCATGCACGTGAAAAACGTGCCCGGACGAAAGACCGATCTCTCCGACGCGGAGTGGCTGGCCGACGTGGCGGCCCACGGCATGGTGCGCCCCTCGTTCGTGCCACCCCCAGAGATTCGTGAGCTCCGCGAACTGACCCGTTATCGCAAGACCCAGGTCGACGCGCGCGCGAGGGAGATCCAACGTCTTGAGAAGGTGCTCCAGGACGCTGGCATCAAACTCACGTCAGTGGCATCAGTGGTGTGGAGCGTGTCGTCACGCGAGATCATCGAGGCGTTGATCGCCGGCGAGCGCGATCCTATGGTTCTCGCCCAAATGGCCAAGGGTCGGATGCGCTCGAAGATCGCGCCCCTGGAAGAGGCCCTGTCGGGCAACTTCGGCGCGCACCACGCGATTGTCGCTCGCCAGATCATCGACCACATCGACTTTCTCGATTCCTCGATCAACGCACTCACCAACGAGGTCGCCACCCGACTCGTCCCTTTTGACCAGGCGGTCGCCATCGTGACGTCAATCCCGGGAATCTCGAGGACGACCGCCGAGATCATCGTCGCCGAGACCGGCGTCGACATGAGTCGCTTTCCCACGCCCGAACAGTTCTGCGCGTGGGCGGGGGTCGCGCCGGCGAGCTACGAGTCGGCGGGCAAGCGACGCTCAGCGGGTACCCGTCACGGCGCGCCGTGGCTGCGCCGAGCATTGGTCGAAGCAGCCCGGGCGGGAGCACGCACCAAGGGGAGCTACTACTCGGCCCAGTATTCCCGCATCGCCCGACGACGAGGGCCCAACAAAGCGGCCGTCGCAGTCGCCAATTCCATGATGTCCACCATGTGGCACTTACTCACGACTGGTGCCCTCTACCAAGACCCCGGAGCGGACTACTTCGAGCGCCGTCATGATCCCAGCGTCGAGGCAAAGCGACTCGCGCGTCGGATCGAAGCGCTCGGGTTTGACGTCAGCTTCAATCAGAAGGCTGCGTAGTCCTTCCATTCACTGACAACTTCAACTCACTCGTGAACACGAGCCTCGTCTTGCGCGCCCACGTCGCGGTTGGGAAGAGGCATTTCTCCCTAGCAGTACTTCCCGCCAGCGTTTCCCTGCCCCTATTGCATCGAGCGAGTCGCCGCGACCTAACCTTCCGTAGCTATCACACGAGTCACCATCCAAGGGCATCGCTAAGTCCCTACCCCACGAACGACGCGCGCACGTCGACGGTATTTGCCGAACCTTAAGGTAACGGAGGCTCACGCGACGTACCGTCACATCGTTTCAGCCCAGTGATGATCGGCACCAACCATCGCCTAGTTCAATTCTCGACTTTCGCCTCCCTTTTACTGACCGCCAAGCCCTCGCGCTAGATTCCAATTCTCATCTGAATCGAGAGGATCCCATGGACGTCCCGTCCTTCTCCGTCGCCGAAGCTCTTCGCTTCCTCGAGTCAGGCGCGACGATCCTCGACGTACGAGAGCTCGACGAGTGGCGACTCGGTCGTATCGAGGGAGCGATCCTGATCCCCCTCGGTGACCTGCCCGACCGGATTGACGATCTCCCCGAAGCCCCGATCCTGTGCGTCTGTCGCTCGGGCTCGCGCTCGCGAATTGCCGCCGAGTACCTCATCCAGACGGGACGCCAGGCCTTCAACCTCGACGGCGGCGTCCTCGCCTGGTTCTTGGACGGACAGCCCCTCGTCGCGGACCACGACCACCCGAGCGTTGGCTGATGCGCCCCGGACCGATTGCCCGGATCACCGAGGCCATTCGCACCGGCGAACGCAGCGCTACTCAGGTCGTTACCGCCTCGATCGACCGCCTCGCTGCGGTGAACCCCACCCTCAACGTCCTCGCCGAGGCCGCCTACGACGACGCGCTCGCCACGGCTGCGCGACTGGACGCGAGCGGCCGTCGCGAGGGGGCCCTGCTTGGCGCCCCGACGCTGGTGAAGGACCTCGAAGACTGGGTCGGCCACCCGACTCGCATGGGCTCGCTCCTCTTCGAGAACGTCGCTCCCGCGACCACCAACGGGGTCACGCCCCAGCGCATACTCGACGCCGGGGCAATCGTCCTCGGCAAGTCGACCCTCCCGGAGTTCGCCATCGAGGGTTACACCACGAACGAGCTCACCGGGGTGACGCATAACCCGTGGAATCCGGACCTCTCGACTGGGGGCTCGAGTGGCGGTTCGGCGGCGGCCCTCTCGTCCGGGCTGGTCGCGATCGCCACGGCAACCGACGGAGGTGGCTCGGTCCGGATTCCCGCGTCACTCTGTGGGCTGGTGGGCTTGAAACCCACCAACGGCGCCATCGGGCGCTACCCCGAGCCCGATTGGATCGACTACTCGACCGACGGCCCCTTCGCCACGGCAGCCGACGACCTTGACCTCTTATATAG
>JARCRU010000087.1 GCA_029850535.1 Actinomycetota bacterium
GACGGAGCGGAGCGTCGAATTGATCGCACCACGAAGTCCGGGCGCCCGGCCAGTGGCACGGGACGTGACTTCTCCGCGACGAGTCGCGGGCCGGGCCCACGAGCGCGCATCGAGCGTGACCGTGAAGGTGGCGAACGCTCGCCTCGTCGATACGAGCGCGAGGACCGCTTCGAGCGCGAGGACCGTCGTCCGCGCCCGGCGGGCGCCGGACGCGACGCCCCTCGTCGCGACAATCGCTCCAGTGCGCGACCCGAGCGCCCCTCGCGCGGTGAGGACGATCGCTCCTTCTCGCGCGCCCCACGAGGCGAGAGCGAGCGACGTCCCTTCACTCGTGACGCGCGACCGGGTAGTCGACCCGGCGGCGCTGGCGCGTCGCGTGGACCGCGAGGCGAGACGCGAGGTCGCCCGGAGCACACTGAACGTACGGAGCGATCGGGGCGCCCACTGCCACCGAGCAAGGGGCGCAATCCCGGCGCTCGGACCGGTCGTGCACCGCGTGAGCTCAGCCCCGAGGAGATCGAGAAGCGCCAAGCCGACGCGTACGGTCGCCAGCAGGGCTGGGGGGGTGTCGCGCGCAAGGGGGGCATGAACATCAAGTCCACTGGCCAGGCCATGGACGTGACGCCGAGCACGGGTCACACTCCTGATCCGCTGTCGCAGTGGGTGGAAGAGGTTCGCCCCGTGCGTGCGCCAGCACCCTCCACGACCAAGGTCAAAGCGAAGTACAGCTTGCCCGGCGACGTCGCCGCTGACGTGCGCAAGGCCTTCATCGGGACTGCTTACATGCGCGAGAAGATGGTCATCACTCTGACGAAGGCCGCCGAGGGATACGACCGCAAGCGCTACGAGGAGGCACTGCGCCTCGGGCGCATTGTCTCAGACGCCGTGCCCGGCGTGGCGCCCGTGCGAGAGCTGACCGGCTTGGCGGCGTATCGCGCCGAGCGTTGGAACATGGCCAAGATTCATCTGCGAGCGCACTTCGCGATCACGGGCGACCCGGAGCACCTGCCGCTCGTGATGGACTGCGATCGCGCCAATCGGAGATTCCGGGCGGTGGAGAAGACCTACGCCGAGGTGGAGGAGAACGAGCCCAGCGCCGACGTCATCGCCGAGGCGCGTATCGTCATGGCGTCGTCCCTCGCTGATCAGCAGCGTTACGTCGAGGCGATCGATCTGCTCGTGCGCGCCGGGGGAACGAAGATCCTGCGTAATCCCGCGTATCGACACGTGCGGATGTGGTACGCGTTGGCCGACATCTTCGACCGATCGGGCGACCAAGTGTCGGCTCGCGAACTCTTCGCGCGCGTCGTCGTCGCCGACGCTGACGCCTACGACGCTCAGGCGCGTCTCAACGAGCTGGGCGCCGGACCGGTAAAGAAGAATCGCAAGCGTCGTACGACCCCGGTGTCGAAGAAGAAGGTCGACTAGACCGAGACAGGACTAGTGACAAGGCAGATAGTTCCTATCACCCCCCACGGTGTGATTGGAACGGTTCAGAGTGAGGTACGACCCCGAAGTGGCCCGCATCGTCCGGTAGACTCAGGTCATGGATACTGCCGCACTCTTGGGCGACGACGCGTCGCTATTGCTCGATCACACCGCCACCGCCTTCCCCAAGGAGTGGCTCACCGTTCCGGGTCCGAATTTCCTCCAGGACATCTTCACCCAGAGTGACCGTACTCCGACGGTCTTGCGCAATCTCGGTGCGCTCTACAACCACGGTCGCCTCGCGGGTACGGGCTACGTGTCCATCTTGCCCGTCGATCAGGGTATTGAGCACTCGGGAGCAGCTACGTTCTCGCCGAACCCCGAGTACTTCGATCCGGCACGACTGTGCGACCTCGCTATCGCGGCGGACTGCAACGCCATCGCCACCACGCTCGGTACGCTCGGCATCGTCTCGCGTCGCTACGTCCACCGAATCCCCTTCATCGTGAAGATTAATCACAACGACCTCTTTCGCTACCCCAATACGTACGACCAGCGACTCTTCGCGTCGGTGCAGCAGGCCGCCGACCTCGGCGCGGTGGGCGTGGGTGCGACGATCTACTTCGGTTCCGAGGGGTCCGTACGACAGATTGAGGAGATCTCGGCCGCCTTCGCCGAAGCGCACCGTCTGGGTCTGTTCACGGTGTTGTGGACCTATACCCGTAACGACGCATTCAAGACCGCTGAGGCTGACTACCACGTGGCCGCCGACCTCACTGGTCAGGCGAACCACCTGGGCGTGACCATCGAAGCCGACATCATCAAGCAGAAGCAGCCCGAGAATAACGGAGGGTTCAACGCGATCAAGTTCTCGAAGACCAATCCCAAGGTCTATTCTGAGCTCACGACCGCCAATCCCATTGACCTCACGCGTTGGCAGGTGGTCAATTGCTACGCCGGTCGCATCGGACTCATCAACTCCGGTGGCGAGGCCAAGGGCGATGACGACCTCGCCGCGGCGGTGCGCACCGCGGTGATCAACAAGCGCGCGGGCGGACAAGGCCTGATCCTGGGCCGCAAGGCCTTCCAGCGTCCGATCGACGAAGGTGCCGCTTTGGTGCACGCGGTCCAGGACGTCTTCTTGGACGCCAAGATCACCGTCGCCTAGTACTCTCTCGCCCATGGAGAGCGAGTACCTCGATGCGGGGTGGCGCACGTGGCCCAACGTGGTCACGTTGGTGCGCCTCGCGTTGATCCCCGTCTTCTGGTGGCTTCTCTTCGCGACGGATCACCGCGCGTTGGCGGCGTGGTTACTCGCCGTGCTGGGCGCGACCGACTGGGTCGACGGTTGGCTGGCGCGAAGTTTGCATCAGACCTCGACGGTGGGGAAGATTCTTGACCCCACGGCTGACCGAATACTGGTTATCGTGGGGCTGATTGCGGTGGCCCTGGCCGGGGGGGTGCCCTGGTGGTTCGCGGGCATCACCCTGGTGCGTGAGGTGCTCGTCTCGGTGTTGACCGTCGTCCTCGCGGCGCTCGGGGCGACGCGCATCGACGTCCTGTGGTGGGGAAAAGTGTCGACCTTCATACTGATGGCTACCTACCCGCTCTTCTTGCTCACGACCAATCCCCACCACGCGGCCCTGGCCACCTGGCAGCACGTGGTACGCGACGCCACCTGGGTGGGCGGTGTGGCCGGTCTGACTCTGGCCTGGATCGTCTTCTTTAGTTACATTGGGCCCGCCTCACACGCCCTCGCGACCGGGCGCGCCGCGCGTCGGGTGAAGTAGATTCTCTAGTCATGCAGATCCCTTCCGAACTCCATTATTCCCGCGACCACGAGTGGGCGAGTTTCGCCAATGACGTGGTGCGCGTGGGCATCACCGATTTCGCTCAAGACGCGTTGGGCGACGTGGTCTTCGTCGACCTGCCCACGATCGGTACCGTCGTCGCGCTCAGCGCGACGTTGGGCGAAGTGGAGTCCACGAAGTCCGTCTCCGAGATCTACGCTCCCGTCGCGGGTACCGTCGTCGCAGTCAACGAAGCACTCGTCGCCTCGCCGGAACTGGTGAACTCTGATCCCTACGGCGCGGGCTGGTTGTGCGAGATTTCGACCTCGGATTCCTCGGATTTCGACGCCCTTCTTGACGCCGAGGCGTATCGTTCACTGACGAATAACTAGCCCTGACATCCGGGCTCAAACGTAAGTAGTGTGGACCGAATGAACTGCCGACGCTGTGGTGAAATTCTCAACGCGAACGCGAATTTTTGTTGGTCGTGCGGGGCGCCTCAACACGACGCCTCTTCGAGCGAAACCATCGCCATGCCGGTGGTCAGAGCGTCCGAGGTTCCGATCTCCAATGTGGCGAGGGGGCCCGTCGGCGAGCACGTCGATGAGCTCGTCGTGATCACGGGTAGTGCGGCGGGCACTCGCATCGAAGTGAACAAAGAGGTCACCACCGCGGGCCGCGACGAGCGCAGTGACCTGCTCCTCGACGACGTGTCGGTGTCACGGCACCACGCCATTTTCACTCGCACGGCGAGTGGACGGGTGACGTTACGCGACCTCAACTCACTCAATGGAACTTACGTCAACGGGGCCCGCGTCGAAGAGACGACCCTGCATTCGGCGGACGAGGTTCAAATCGGCAAGTTCAAGTTGGTGTTCTGGGAGGCCACCACGTGAATCCTCCCGCGACGCCGCTCAAAATTGGACAAGTGCACGCGTTGTTGCGTCGGGATTTTCCCAATCTGGAACTCTCGAAGATTCGTTACTACGAGGAGATGGGCCTCGTCGCTCCAGAGCGCAGCCGTAAGGGATACCGTCTCTACTCGGAGCGAGACGTCGCCTGTCTACGAGAGGCGATCCGCCTCGCCGACGAGGACTTCGTCCCACTGCGGGTCATTCGAGTGCGACTGATGGAGAAGGGTCTCTTGCCCGATGAGCCTCGCCCGTCGGTCGTGTCGCGTCACGCCGCGCGCGGCGCCCACGCGAAGGTCGTGTCGTTACCGGTGCCCCCGGTCACCGCGGTGTCCGACGACTCGTCCGACGACGACGCGGTCGCGACGTCTGCCGCGCACCGAGCCGGCGTTGACGGTCGCGGGGTGGACGGGTCGGAGCGATTGAGTGCCAATCAGCTCCTCGACGTGAGTCGTGTGGAGCCCGAGGTGCTCAATAAAGTCTTGTCGCTCGGGCTCTTGAGTTCGGTCAGCCCAGGCGCAGGCGCATCCTTTGATTCACTCGACGTGGTCATCGTGCACGCCGCCGGAACTTTGTTGAGGTCGGGGGCGGACCCTCGACTACTCGGTGCGTTGCGTCGCGTCGTCGAACGTCAGGTCGGCATCATCGATGATCTGACCCTGGACCTGCGCGGTGGTGCGAGTTCGCCCTCGGAGATCGCGAGGGTCCAACGCTCAGTGGCCGAGGAGGTCGAGGCGCTTCGCGCCGCCCTCTTAGAACGGGCCCTGAGCGATTTCTTGAACCTGTAATACGGCGAACCTCTCCTGGCCCTAGTCTGGAGTCATGGTCGAAGTCGTCTTGCGTGCGGTTCGCGTCGACGTGGGATCCTCGACGCCGTTACTCCTCCTCGAAGAGTTGGGGGGTGACCGCGTGCTGCCCATCTTCATTGGTGCACCCGAGGCGACCGCGATTGCCTACGCCCTGCAGCAGATCGAGACTCCTCGTCCGATGTCGCACGATTTGCTCGGCAACGTCATCACCGCCCTGGGCGCGCGGCTCTTCGCCGTGGAGATCACGCACCTCCACGAGAACACCTTCTACGCCAACTTGCGACTGCTGCGCGAGGGCAAGGAGATCTTGGTGTCGGCGCGACCGAGTGACGCCGTGGCGCTGGCGTTGCGCGTGGGCGCACCCCTCTTGGTGAGCGATGAATTGATGAATGACGAGGGTCAGGTCCTCGAAGTGAGTGACGAGGACGACGACTCCCCGGAGTCCGAGGACACGCTGCTCGCGGAGTTGCGCGACTTCCTCGACAACGTGCGACCCGAGGATTTCGATCAGTGAGGCGTTCCCAGCGCAATCTCATTCTGGCCGTCGTGATCGTCGTGGGAGGCTTGTTCCTGGGTCGCTACTACGCCAAGCACCCGGCGACCACGACGACGACGACGCCGAGTACGACCTCCACGACGCCGTCGACCAGTACGACGTTGACGCCGCCCGCCAGCACGTCGACCACCGTGGCCTCACTGACCACCTGTCGCGGATCAGAGTTCACGGGTTCCAACGTGGGTTCCCAAGGAGCGACGGGCACCGGCTACGACACCATCAATCTCACGAAGGTGAGTGGGAATTCCTGCGTGGTGGACGGGTATCCCCTCGTCACCCTGCTCGATTCCCACGGTGTCTTGAGCGGATTCACGATGACCCCCTCGACGAATTTCCTGAGCGTTCCCGCGAACGCGGCACCGTTGGCGTACACGGTGCAGACCGGACAACGAATCTCCCTGCAATTGCGCTACGCCACCATCGCCGCGGGTACTCAAGCCTGCGCCAGCGTGTCGCAGGTAAACGTGCAATTCGTCGCGGGCGACACACCCGTGACCGTGAAATTCGCGTACCCCATTTCACCGTGTGCGAGTGCGGTCGGGGTCAGCGGCTTCTACCCAGGCTAGAGCCGCTCGTCACCGGGGCTGCTAGACATGGGCCCGTGACGACCATCAAACTGCGCGGACATCGGACGTGGGTCACGTTGCCTCGTCGTGGGCGCCCCGCGGTGATTTTCTTGCACGGGGGTATGAGCTCGAGTGGGTCAATGTTGAGTTCGATCGGCCCGGGTCTGTCCAAGAATTTCCGGGTAGGTGCGTTCGACCGACGAGGACACGGTCGCACCGCCGACACTCTCGAGCCTTTCACGTACGAGGACATGGCCGACGAGACCATCGCCTTCATTGAGTTCCTGGACCGACGGGTTCATTTGGTGGGTCACAGCGACGGCGCCAACATCGCGTTGCTCGTGGCGATGCGTCGACCAGACCTACTCAAACGTGTCGTCGTGGTCGGCGCCAACTATCACTACGCGGGATTGTTGGATTTCCCCCTCCTGAACGTCGAGGACCCGGGCTTCGAGCAGTGGGCGTCTCAGTACGCGACGCTGGCCCCCCACGGAATCGATCACGCGGCCGTCGTACTGGCCAAGACCAATGAGATGTTTCGCACGGGACCCACCATGACGACGGAGGACTTGACCACCATCCAGGTACCGACCCTGGTCCTGGTCGGCGACGACGACGTCGCGACTCTCGAGCACACCATCTCGCTCTACGAGTCACTGCCCAACGCCCAGCTGGCGATCGTTCCGGGTGCGTCGCACGCGGTTCTCAAGGAACGTACGAAGGAGAGCGTACGGATCATCCAGAGATTCCTGCGTCAAAAGTTGCCGGTGCACACGTTGTCGCCGATCCGTCGCGCGCCGGTGGGCGAGTTCCCGGGCGACTAGCGCCTATCCTGCGCTCCTTGAAGCCGGGAAGGGACCGAGTGGGGACCTAGACTGGCCAACATGTCTGAGTGGCTGACTCGACGGCGCGTCGAAACGCGCCAGCGGTGGACGTCGCTGAGCGCTCTCTCGTCGGACGCCATCCTCTACGCCCTCGCGGCGCTGTTCTCCCTGGGCCTGGGAATGTACTCCACGGCCAACGCCCAGTGGCACTGGGGCTTCTTGAGTGTGGGCCCCTACGCTCTGGCGGCGGTGTTGGCCGCCTCGAGCGTCAAGGTGTCGGTGCGTTATCAGACGCGAGTGCGCGTCGGTCTGTTGTCGCTGGTGGTCGTCGGTGCGGTGTTCGTCCCCCTGGCGATGGAGGTTCACTGGCGCACTGAACAGCCCACGCGCGGTTTCGCCCAGCCCGAGGTTCCTGTCATCGAACGCGCCGCCAGCGACATCGTGAAGTACGGCTCGCCCTACGAGTCCTACTGGCGAAATGGTCGCATGGTCAATGCGGTGCCGCACCTGCCCACGTACGAGTCGTTCTTTCCCTACTTTCCGCTGATGAGTGTTTTTGGTATACCCCACGCCGAGACGAGTACGTCGTCACCCCTGTCCGACGCACGCGTCGTGATGACGATGATGACCTTGCTGACCGGGGGCGTGGCCCTGTTCATGCTGCGCGCCACGCGCCGCCAGAAGATTCGCGTGGCGCAGTTTCTCGTCGCACTTCCGACGGGAGCACTCTTCTTGTCGACCGGGGGAGACGACATGCCCATTTTGGCGCTGTCGTTGTTGGGAGTGGTGGCCCTGCAGCGACGCGCGAACAATATGGCGGGAGTCACTCTCGGCATCGCCGCGGCGATGAAGTTGACGGCGTGGCCCCTCGCGCTCGGTGCGTTGTTGGTGGCGCGCGACGTCCAGGGCCACAGTGCCTGGCGTCGCGTAGCGCTGTGGGTGGTGAGCATCGTCGGGGTCACGGTCGCACCCTTCGCCTTGTCGTCGCCCTTCGCGTTCTTGTCCAACGTGGTGGCCTTCCCCCTCGGCCTCGCGCACGTGGCCTCTCCCGCGGCGAGTCCGTTGCCGGGACATCTCCTTACTGACCTGTGGGCACCCGTGGGTCATTTGCTCACGCCGTTGACCTTGCTGGTCGGGGGTTACGTCGCGGCGCGTTACACCCGTCGTCAGTGGCCGCTCAACCTGTCGCAACTGCTGGCGATGATGGCGGCCTTTTCTACGGTGTTGATCTGCGCGGCGTCGGCGACGCGAGTGGGCTACGTGATCTATCCGCTCAACTTCGCTCTCTGGTCGCAAGTGTTGGCCGAGGTGCGCGAACCGGCGAGAGAACTCGCCGGCGTGTCCTAGATCGCCTCGGAGTTCTGGTAGATACGAAAGGTCCAACTCGTGGAGGTGGCGTTGGAGAGGGCGGGGTCGACGGTGACGCCGATGATCCAGTAGAAGGTGTCGGTGCCCGCCTTTTGAAAGAGATACTGCGGGGCGCCATTCTTGGCGCCACTGGAGAAGAGTGACCAACCCCGCGCCTCGAGTTGGGTCTTGTAGAAGCCCAGCAGCGCTGACGCGCTGGTGGTGCTCGTGAACGGTCGGTAACAGTCGAAGTCACCGGCCCCGGAATTGGGCATCTGGAAGGGCCCACGCGCGCGCGTGCTCACCGGAACGACCACGCCGCCCACGATATTGGCGGGAATGGTGCTCGGGGGCACGCAATCGTTCAACAGCGAACTCGAGTGGTCGACGCTGAGCCCGCCCACGATGACCGGAATCGTCGTTGTCGTCGTCACCCCCTGATTGGCCACGAGGTTGATAACCATGAAGACCGCCAGCGTCAATGCCGCGAGGCCGAGCACGGCGGCGGCGGGCAGGATGCTGGTGGTGGTGGTCAGCGGGGCTCTAATTTTCGGGGGGGTCACTGGTTCCAGCCTAAGTGGTCGAGGGGACCGCGACCGTGGCCCAGGTGCCACTGCGCGCTGCCCTCGAGGGCGGAGGTGACGAAGGACTTGGCGTCGCGAGTGGCGTCAAGAATTCCTCGGCCACGCGCGAGTCCCGCGCACAGGGCCGCCGAGAGACTACACCCGGTGCCGTGGTCGTTGGTGGTGATCACGCGGGGGCTCTCAAAGGTCCACGTGCCCTCGGTGCTCAGGAGCACGTCGGGTACGGTGGCCTCCGCGCCGTGAGTGGCGAAGTGCCCTCCCTTGATCAAGACGTACCGTGGTCCGAGGGTGAGGAGGTGAGCACCCAGTTCACGCATGTCGTCGGTCGACGAGATGTCGCGCACGTCGACGCCGCAGAGCATCGCGGCTTCGCGTAGGTTGGGCGTGACGACGTCGGCCAGGGGGAAGAGCGCTTCACGGTAGGCGCGCACCCCACCCTCGTCCATCAAGGAGTGCTGGCTCGTGGAGACCAGAACGGGATCGACCACCAACTGGGGGAGGAGTCCTTGCCGAGCGAGGTCGGCGACTGCTTCCACCACCTCGGCGTTGGCGAGCATTCCCGTTTTCACCGCCGCAACCTCGAAATCGTCGGTGACCGCGGTGACCTGGGCCACGATGAGAGAGAGGGCGACGATTCCTACGTCGGCGACGCCGAGCGTGTTTTGGGCGGTGATCGCGGTCAGCGCGGTCGTGCCGTGCACCTTAAAGGCGGCGAACGTGCGCAGATCGGCCTGAATCCCCGCTCCGCCCCCGGAGTCAGATCCCGCGATCGACAAGACGGTTACCGGCTGCACCCGTTCCACCCTAGGCGCGTCACGACACTGGCTACGCTGAGGGGAGTGTCTGAAACGTTCACCGTCGGCTCGCTCACCTGCGCATCTCGGTTGGTCATGGGCACGGGCGGTTTTCGCTCCCTCGACGTCCTGTCCGCGACCTTGCGAGCCTCGGGTTCGTCATTGGCGACGGTGGCGGTTCGTCGCGTCGACCCTGGCGTCGAAGGGTCCGTGTACGACCTCCTGGTGTCGCTGGATTTCCAGCTCCTCCCCAATACGGCGGGTTGCTACAGTGCGGCGGAGGCGATCAAGGTCGCCGAGTTGGCTCGCGAGGCCTTCGAGACCAACGCCGTGAAGCTCGAGGTGATCGGCGACGACCTGACCCTGCTCCCTGATACGACCGAGACCTTGCGCGCGGCCGAGGATCTGGTGCGTCGTGGATTTGAGGTCTGGGCGTACACCTCGGATGATTTGATCGTGGCCCAGCGCCTCGAGCAAGTGGGGTGCGCGGCGGTGATGCCGCTCGGTTCGCCCATTGGCTCGGGCCTCGGTATTCGTAATCCTCACGCGATCAGCCTGATCACCGATCGTCTGAGCGTGCCGGTGCTACTCGACGCCGGCATTGGCACGGCGTCGGACGCCGCGCTGGCGATGGAGTTGGGCTGCGACGGGGTCCTGGCGGCCTCGGCGATCAATCGTGCGCTCGATCCGGTGCTGATGGCCGAGGGAATACGCGACGCGGTGCGCGCGGGCTACGCGGCCCGGCGCGCTGGTCGTATCGCGCCCCGGGTCCACGCCGAAGCGTCGTCACCGGCGCTCGGTCGGCCAGATTTATTTGCCGAGTCCTCGGGAGTGTAACTACACTGATGTAGTACCTCGGGAGCGTCGCTCCCGGTCGGGAGGCGCCAATGAGTGATGTCACGGTGATGGGATTTAGCGGTCCGCGGGTGTGCCGCTTGACCGGTGTGTCGTACCGCCAACTCGATTACTGGGCGCGCACCGAACTAGTCACCCCGTCGATCAACCCGGCGCGAGGCAGCGGATCCAAGCGGACGTATTCCTATCGCGACGTGCTCGAAGTGAAGGTCATCAAGTCGTTGCTCGATTCGGGGGTGTCGCTCGCACGAGCGCGTCAGGCGGTCGAGTGTCTACGCGATTCTCTCGGTGCAGACTTGTCGTCGTCTAACTTGGTCCTGAGCGAGCGTGGTTCGGTGCTGGCGGATTACGACGGTCTGGTCGATCTGTTGCGCGGTGGGCAAGGAGTCTTTAACGTGGTATCAATGGCGAACATGGTCGCCGAACTTACGACCATGATCAGCGACATTGACGAGCCGTCGGAGAAGGTGACCCGTTCGGCGTGAGTGTGTTGCCTGACGGGGTACCACCTCGTCACCCGAGTTTTGCTGCTGCTCCACGCGAGCGTTTCGCGAACCTCTCCGAGGAGATTTTCGCGGGTCTGTTGACGCTCTACGGTGTCGAGTGGATCTATGAGCCACTCGAGTTCCCCTTGGCCTGGGACGAGAAGGGCGCGCCGACGCGGGCGTTTCGTCCTGATTTCTACCTGCCCCGTACGCGCACGTTCATCGAGCTCACCATTCTCGAACAGCGTCTGGTCACCAAGAAGAACCGCAAGGTGCGCGAGTTCCGGGCCCTCTATCCCGAGTTGCCCATCGAAGTCGTCTACCGCGGGGATTTCTTGGCGCTGGCCGAACGTCACGGCGTCGCGCTGACGTCGTACCGCACTCGGGCTGCCTAGAGTGAATCCCATGGATAATCGTCGCCCGTTCCTCTTCGACGCCCACGTCGCCCTCGGGGCCAAGGTAGTGCCCTTTGGTGGGTGGGAGATGCCCCTGGCCTACGGTGACGGTACGGTGGCCGAGCACCTGGCCTGTCGTCGCGATGCCGTGGTCTTTGACGTCTCGCACCTCGGCACGGTGCGCTGTGATGGTCCCGACATGTTCGAGGCGTTGCAGAGAACCCTGACCAACGATCTGGGCAAGATCACTCCGGGGAGGGCGCAGTACACCCACCTCCTCAACGAGGACGGTTTCGTGGTCGACGACATCATCGTGTGGTGGTACTCCGACACCGAGTTCGACGTCATGCCCAACGCCTCCAATACCTCCGGTGTGACGGCGGTCCTGCCGGGCCGCGACGTCACCCATGAGCGCTGCGTCTTGGCGGTGCAGGGCCCGAACGCGCGCGCCAAAGTGGCCGCGCTCGGGAGCGAATTTTCCGAGGTGCCGCGCTTTGGCGTCCGCCGCTTCGACTTCTCCGGGGTGGAAGTGCGCGTCGCGGGCACCGGCTACACCGGGGAGGATGGTGTCGAGATCGCCGCTCCCAATGAAGTGGCCGAGGAGATCCTGACCCGATTGGTGGCCGCCGACATCACCCCGGCCGGCCTCGGGGCGCGCGACACGCTGCGACTCGAGGCGGCGCTGCCCCTCTACGGACACGAGTTAAGCCTGACCTCGACCACCCTCGAAGCTCGCCTCGGATGGGTACTGGGCTGGGAGAAGGAGACCTTTCGCGGTCGCGACGCCGTCGAGGCCGAACGCCGCCGTGGCGTCCAGCGCCACCTGACCGGCGTCGTGGCCGACGGTCGCCAGCCCCTGCGCGACGGGGGAGACGTGATCGTCGCGGGTGAGTCGGTGGGGACCCTGACCTCGGGCAACTTCTCGCCAGTCCTCGAACGCGGGATCGGGCTCGGTCTGCTGAGTGGCGACGTCGCGGTCGACACGCCGGCGACGGTCGTCCTGCGAGGTCGTGAAATTCCGGTGACGGTGACCGCGTTGCCCTTCGTACGAAAGGCGTCGTCGCGTGGCTGATTACCTCCCGCACACACCCGAGGAGACTCAGCAGATGCTGTCGTTCCTCGGCATGGACTCCCTCGATCAACTCTTCGCGCACATTCCCGCGTCGGTGCGACTGGCTCAGGGCCTGGACCTCGCCGCGGGAATGAGCGAGCCCGACGTGGCCGCGGTCTTCGCGCAGTACTCCTCGGCCAACACCGGTCAGCTCTCGCGGCTCACCTGTTACGCCGGAGCCGGCGCGTACGACCACGAAGTGCCCGCGGTCGTGAAGATGCTCGGGTCACGCTCGGAGTTCGTCACTGCCTACACGCCCTATCAGCCCGAGGTCGCCCAGGGCATCTTGCAAGCGATCTTCGAGTTCCAGACCATGATCTCTCGCCTGAGCGGTCTCCCCGTCGCCAATGCGTCACTCTACGATGGAGCGACGGCGCTGGTGGAGGCGTTGAACATGGCCGCGGGTGCCACCTCGCGTCAGAAGATGGTCATCTCGGCGGGAGTGCATCCGCACTGGCGCGCGGTGGTGAAGACGTTCGCCCACGGCACCGGACACGACATCATCGAAGTCCCACTTAAGGATGGCGTCACTGACTGGTCCAGCGTCGACACCAGTGGCGCCGCTGCGTTGGTGGTGGCCTACCCGAATTACCTGGGCGTGCTCGAAGAGGTGAGTGCGGTGAAGTCACTGAGCGTGGAGAGTGGTGGACTCTTCGTCGTCTGCGGTGACCCCCTGGCCGCGGGCGTCCTCAAGACCGCGGGCGACTGGGGCGCGGACGTCTTCGTCGGCGAGGGTCAGCCCCTGGGGACCGCGCTGTCCTTTGGCGGCCCCTACCTCGGTCTCTTCGCCTGCACGCACGAGCAAATTCGACGTTTACCGGGGCGTATCGTGGGCGAGACTCTCGATTCGAACAATCGTCGCGCGTTCGTGACCACCCTGCGCGCGCGTGAGCAGGACATCCGTCGCGAAAAGGCGACGTCGAACGTCTGCACCAATCAGACCCTCATGGCGGTGACGGCCGCCATCCAACTGGGTTGGTTGGGGACGCGGGGTTTCGCCGAAGTGGCCACGCGCAGCGCCCGCGCCGCGCACTACCTCTTCGACGCCCTGGTCCAGATCCCGGGGGTGACCCCGGTGTCGACCCGGCCCTTCTTTCGCGAGTTCGCGCTGCGGTTGCCGCGCAACGCCAGTGGCGTGCTCGACGATTTGGTGGGAGAGGGGATACTGGGTGGTCTAAGCGTGGAGGCACTCGTCGGGGGTGTCGACCCCTCGATCGAAGGTGACGCGGCTGACGTGATCCTCATTGCGGTCACCGAGAAGCGAACGCGTGCGGAGCTCGATCGGTACGTCGACGTCCTGAGAAAGGTGCTGTCATGAGTCTGCCCGGAGGACGCGCCGCGTCGGCCCCACTGCTCGGACACGAGATCGAGCCGACCATCTTCGAACTCTCGGTCGCGGGGCGCAGCGCGTACCAGCTGAGAACGACCGACGTGCCCGCGACGTCGCTGAGCGACTTCATCCCCGGCGAACATCTGGCGACGACTCGCGTCGCCCTCGCCGAGGTATCCGAGCGCGACCTGGTGGCTCACTTCACTCGCCTGTCGCATCGTCAGTTCTCGGTCGATCTCGGGGCGTACCCACTGGGATCGTGCACCATGAAGTACAACCCGAAGTTCTGCGACGCCGTGGCGGCGGACCCCGGACTCAATTCGGTGCACCCGGGCGTACCCGCATCGCTCAGTCAAGGATGGCTCGAGTTGCTGGTCGACCTGGAGGACACCCTCTGCGCCATTACCGGCATGTCGGCGGCGACCCTGCAGCCGGCCGCCGGTGCCGCGGGTGAGTTGACCGGTCTGCTCTTGATGCGGGCCTATCACGAGGCCCACGGCGAGAAGCGGACGCGCGTGTTGATTCCCGACTCCGCCCACGGCACCAATCCCGCCTCGGTGACCCTGGGTGGCTACGACGTCACGACGATCCCGTCCAATGATCGCGGACTCGTCGACCTCGACGCGCTTAAGGCCGCGCTCGGTCCCGACGTGGCGGGCATCATGTTGACCAATCCCAATACGTTGGGACTCTTCGAAGAGGAGATCGTCGAGATCGCCGCAGCGGTGCACGAGGTGGGTGGGCTTCTCTACTACGACGGGGCGAACCTGAACGCGATTCTCGGAGTCATTCGTCCCGGGGACATGGGCTTTGACATCGTGCACATGAACCTGCACAAGACGTTCGCGACTCCCCACGGCGGGGGAGGGCCCGGTGCCGGCCCGGTGGCGGTCTCGTCGCGTCTCGTGGAGTTCTTGCCCGGACCCAAGGCCACGCGTCGCGCGGGTGGGGGCTACTCCTGGTCCTCACCCGAACATTCCATTGGCCGGGTGCACGGCTGGCACGGCAACGCCATGGTGCTGGCTCGAGCCCTCGCCTACATCGATGTGCACGGCGCCGAGGGACTCCAGCGCGTCGCCCAGCACGCGGTCTTGAACGCCAACTGGTTGCGTGAGCGCCTGCGCGACACCCTGCCGGCGGCCTACGACCGGGTGTGCATGCACGAGTGCGTCCTCACCGCCACGTGGCTCAAGAACGAGTACGGCGTCAAGGGACTCGACGTGGCCAAGGGTCTCCTCGAGGAGGGATTCCATTCGCCAACGGTGTACTTTCCGCTCATCGTGGACGAGGCTCTCATGTTCGAGCCCACCGAGACCGAGAGTGTGCAGACCCTCGAGTCACTCGCGTCGTCGATCGAGCGCATCGCGCTGCGAGCCAAGAGCGATCCGGACGGGTTGCACCGCGCACCCCAGAGCACCCCGGTGTCGCGGGTGGACGAGGCCCGGGCCGCGCGACACCTGATCGCCACCGAGGACGCCGCCGAGCGTTCGCACGGGTCGCCGACCCACTGACCGAGAGTCGACCAGAACCGCGACGCGCCGGTGGCTGATGGCACCGCGACCACGCGATGAATCGGATCAGGATGGCGGCGGCGGCATTAGTGGAGTCGAACGAGTGAAAGCACCGGCACGAGTGAATGACGCGAGGGTCCCCGATCCGTGCGCTCGGCGCGGGGACCGCACCGAGACCCTCCACTGTTGAGTCCTCGGTCCGAATGATTGTGCGGACGCCCCGCGACAACCTCGAGTGACATCCACGGCGAGAGTACGGACGAAGCGATCGCGGTGGTTCGTCCGACGAGGCGACCAGTCTCGCAATATGGTGGCGCGGAATCTTGCGGCATGAGCGCCTACTCGAGGTGACTCAACAACCCCTTCGGGTCCAAGGCGACCCTCACTCCACTGAGTCCGACTCAGTGGAAGGGTCCGGATCGGCGTCGCCACGACGACGTTCGCCCTTGCGGCGTTCGATTCCATCGGGAGGGCCGGTGTCGATCACGCGGCGGTCCTTAGTGACACGTCGCTCGTTGTGCGCAAGTGGTCCCTCGTCGCGAGGAGCACTCTCATCGTCAGGCGTAGCATTGACCATTGAGATAAGTTCTATCACTTGCTAGCGCCGAGCGAGCGAATAGTGTCCTCCGGGCATTTTGGCCGCCTTCACGAGGGTCTTTGGACGTCGGTGACCTCGACATCTCGCGGAACTTGTCGAGGAACACGAGGACGAACCTCATCCTTGGACCGTAGAGACGGCCTCGCCGCGGCGGCGGGGCCAACGTCACGGGGAGTGAGTATTCCCATGGAGTCCGGCTAAGTTGCCGCCACGCCCCCGCGCGCGGCTAGGCGACGGCGTCCCTGAGCGCGCGCTGTCGCAGTACACGCCGCAGTCCTAAGGTCCCGATCCCCGCCGCCGCCACGCAGGAGCCCGCGCCGATGGCCAGGCCGACTCGGGCGCCGAAGAGCGAGGTCATCCAACCGATCAAGGGTCCGCCGATGGGGGTCGTGCCCATGAAGGCCACTGCCCACAGCGCCATTACTCGTCCGCGCATCTGGGGGTCCGTGCGCAGTTGCAGAGTCGAGTTCGCCATCGACAAGAACGAGATCGATCCGTAGCCCACGAGGGCCAGGGCCGCGAGGTCCAGCGCCAACATCGGGGCGAACGCCGCGAAGGCAATGGTGACCCCGAAGACCAACGCCGCGTTGATGAGGGCGCGCAGTCCGGTCTTGCCGCGCGTGGCGGTGACGAGGCCCCCGAGGATCGCACCAAATCCCATCGCTGCGGTCATGTAGCCGTAGATGGCGGAGTTGCCGTGAAAGACTCGCTGGGCCATCACGGGCAAGGTCACCTGAAACTCGTAGGCGAGGGTTCCCACGAGGGCCATCATCAGCAGCGGCAGTGCCAGTTGCGGAGAACGTCGCACGTAGCGGAACCCCTCGAGCAGTTGGCCCTTCGCGCGCACGGTGGGTTCGGAGCGGATGAGTTGACCCTCGTCCATCGTCATCAGTGATCCCACGACGGCGACGAAGCTCAGGGCGTTGATGGCGAAGCACCACCCTTCACCGAAGGAGGCGATCAAGAGACCGGCCACCGCGGGTCCCACGGCGCGCGCCACGTTGTTCATGGTCGAGTTGAGTCCGACGGCGTTGCGCAGGTCCTCGGGGCCGACCATCTCCATGACGAAGGCTTGGCGCGACGGATTCTCGAAGGAATTGTTGAGACCCAGGATCACCGCCAAGATGCAGACCGCGACGAAGGAGGCGTGATGAGAGAGGGTGAGTATCGCCAGAGTGGCCGCCTGCAGCCCCATGAAGATCTGCAGCACGATCATGAACTTGCGCTTGTCGACGCGGTCGGCGATGACGCCCCCGTAGGGCCCGAGCAGCAGAACCGGCAACGTCTGGAGCGCGACGACCCAACCGATGTCGGTGGCGGAGTGGGTGAGTTGAAGCACCAGCCACGACTGGGCGGTCATTTGCATCCACGTACCGACGAGCGAGGTCGTCTGACCGTAGAAGTACTTGCGATAGTTGGGATTCGACAGCGAGGAGAAGGTGCGCCGGGCGGTGCTCTGCATGCTCATCAGACACCGCCTCGCAGGAGCTCGACCAATTCTTCGAGGGCCGGCAGCGCATCCACGAGGGCGCGTTGCTGGACCGGGGTCAACTGTTCGACAGCCTCGCGCAACGCCAGGGTCCGTTCGTGACGCATCGTCTGGTGCAGCGCCACTCCCTGGGCACTGGCGCTGAGGTGCACGACGCGGCCGTCACGTGCGTCGAGGCGGCGCGTGATCAAGCCGCGCTCTTCGAGTTTGGCGACGATGCGCGAGAGCATGGTCGTGTTGATGCCCTCGCTCGAAGCGAGTTCACTCAAGCGCAACGGTCCGTTGCGGACAATCGCCCCGAAGACCTCACGTTGACTGGGCGACATGTCGTCATCACTGTGGGTGAGGCGTAGGCGACGGTTGGCCTTGGCCAGTACGGTCCGCAGTCGGTCCACGGTCTCAGTCTCGAACTCCAGGGACGGTACGTAGTTCACGGACCCAGACTAGTGGTTAGTTGCTTGCTGGCAAGCAACTAACTGACGTTGTCATGATCCACTCACCGTCTACCCTGAAGTTTGACTGCAGTGGGCTCGGCCCTCGTCGACGTTGGTGCACGAGGTGTCCGCGACACGGTGGGCAGCAGCGCTACTCACGGAGGAAGAGCGAACTCTCACAGCGCGCGTGGAGGAGTCCTCGCATTCACGCCCTCGACTCACGTTGCACTCCTCACCGGGGTCGAGCAGCACGACCCGAGGAACCCACACCACGATCCGGTTCACGTTTGAGCTCGGGGCCCCCGAACTGGAGGCCCGACGTTGCTCGAGCACCACCTGGAGGTGACGGCTACGGATTTCACGTCAGCAAGGCACGCTCAGCTGCTCTGCGGACTCGGAGTACGGGGTCATTGGCCAACACTGCGACGACGGGCCACGCGTCGTGCACGCCATGCGCCGCGACCACCTTGGCCACCATTTCCCTCACGCGCCACGATTCGTCCGACGCCCCACGGATGACCGCGGTGGTCGCGCTGTCGTCCCACGCGTGCAGGAGGCCCCGGGCCGCCCATACCCGTGGCCAATAACCGCTCCGACCACCCTCGCGTCCCTCCAAAATGGCGAGGGCCGCGCGACCGGCGAGTGCTGCGAGCAGATCGTCGTCAACGCGACGTCCTTCGAGAAGGTCGACGCATCCGGCGATCAGCGCCGCTCTCCCGCGCCGCTCGCACTCTGCGTGGATGCGCTGTTTGGGTGTCGACCCCCTGTGAGAAGGCATCGATCAATTGCAGCGCTGGCGCCGATCGCCAGACCAGCCGTTCATGCGCTGACGTCCGAGGACTCGTCGATGGGGACTGACGTGATGTGATTCGTCACTTTTCGAAGGAGCCGCGCAAGTTCATGCTGCTCGGCAGCCGACAATGCACTGACGGCGGCGACTTCGTGTTGGTTGAAGGCGGGGAAGAGTTCACTGATCAGACGTTGGCCCTTCGCACTCAGCGAGATGGACACGCGGCGCCGGTCGTCACGATGCGGTGTCCGCTTGATGAGTCTCTGGCCCTGGAGGGTCTTCATCACGCCGGTGAGGGTGCCCTTGGTGACGCCCGCCTCCTGGGCGACGTGGCCGGTCTCTTGGGCGCCCCAGATCCACAGCACCCACAGCACGGTGAACGCGACCCAACTCAGGTCGAAGTCCGCGAGCACCGTGCGTTCCATATGGTTTCTCACGGCCGTTCCCGCGCGGTAGACGTTGGAGACGGCACTCATCGCGAGGAAATCGAAGTCGCGATCCTCAAGACGCTGACGGATATCGGCCTCGGCCTGGAGAACTTCTTCGGGAGTGGGCGACGAGATGCGACGACTCATGATGTGTGAAGTGTACGACCGCCCGCGAAGGTCGTACCGACCGTACGGAAATATCCGCCCAGAATCTCTAGTGGCGCGAGAAGGGTCAATTCCTCGGTGGGGGAGTCGAAGAGTTCCAGGGTGGCCGTGCCCGCGTAGACGGGACCGAGTTCGACGTTGGTGCCCGACATCGTGACCACCTCGGACATCGAGTCCTCGCCGTTGAGCTCGATGCTCGGAAACCAGCGGTGATGCAACATGGCGTGGCCGTTGACGAAACCGCCGTTCGGCGCCTCACCCTCCAGGGTGACGGTGGCGTTAGCCAGGCGACGATCACCGGCGGCGAGGGTCATGCCGAATGTGCCGCCGGGTTCGAGACGCGGGCCGGCCGAACCAACCGTGATCGGGCGCGATTGGTGGATGGAACCGAGCTTCTTGGGATAGCCCTGGAGGTAGCCGCGCACGAGGGCGAAATCCTTGTCCACCCAGATGAAGACACAGCGACTGTAGATCTGACCTTCGAAGCGACAGCGTACGACGACGAAGGCCTCCTTGTACTGCGCGCGCACGGGGTCGAGGATCTCGGTGCGGTCGTCGCCGCAACTCTGCCAGTCCGCCCAGATGAAAGCCACGGCACCGGGATCCTCGTCGTCGTGGACGAGTTCCACGTCGGGCGGCAGCACCGCACGCACGTGGTCGGGGTTCGTGCGGTACTCGACCGTCAACAGGTCACCCGAGTAATGCCAGGGGGGAGGGGGAAGGAGTGACGCGCGGCCCGAGGCCGTGCGCGGGAACGGCAGACCGTGGACGTCCACTACTGACCTCCGGTCCAACCGTGATCGGGCCGGTCGAACCAGATGTGCACCTGGCCCGTGCCGATCGAGTTCTCGTACTGAGAGAAGAGGCGCCCGGGCGCGGTGCAGGCGGGTCCGCCCAGGGCCGCCGCCATCATCTGGTAGTGGCCGAATCGACCCTCGGGTTTGACGCTGAGGAACTGATCCATTTCGGCGAGCACCTGGGCGTGGTCGCCCTCGAGTAGCGCGTCGATGACGCGGTGGTCCCAGTCACGCGCCTCGGGCGAGTAGATGTGCTCCTCACCGGCCGCCTCGCGCTCGCGCAGGTCGCGCAGGTGGTGAAAGGTGTGGCTGACCGCTCCCGAGGCGATCAGCGCCACGCGCAAGTCGCTCTGGGCGATTGCTTCGCCCACGACGCGCCCGACCGTGGCGAAGTCACGCTGCTCCGCTGTCTGGCAGACGCTCATCGACATCCACTTCTGTCCGTCGTGGAGGAACGGTAAGAAGTTCAAGGTGGCGTAGGCGAGTGGTAGGTGCTCGTTGTCGATCGGTGTGACCCAGCACTCGGGCGTGTCCTCGGCGATCTTACCGATGAGGTGGGCGAGCTCGGGAGAACCTTCGAAGTCGTAGGGCACGCTCGACATGCCCCTCGGCAATTCGTCGCTGGTGTAGAAACCCGTGCGGTGCTGATGAGAGGTGACGACGAACTCCACGGTGGTGAACCAGTGACTGTCAAAGACCAGCACCACGTCGGGCTGGAGGACGTCGAAGACCTCGCGGCGAAGGTTGTGCAGCCCCGTGTACAGCGTGCTCTCGTGGCCGTTGTTGAGGCTGCGACGAATGTCGTCCGGTAGGACGATGGTGGGCACGTGGGCCAACAAGCCCGCCCCGACGATTTCACCCATGGGTGGTCCCTTCTTTGATTTGTAACGTGGTGAGGTCAGAATAGAAGTCCAGGGCGTAGTCGCCCCCCTCGCGACCGACGCCGCTGATGCCGATGCCGCCGAAGGGCGCGGTGAGGTCACGCACCAAGAAGCAGTTCACCCACACGGTGCCGGCGCGCACGCGTGCGCCCACGCGCTGTGCGCGCTCTTGACTGGAGGTGTAGATGATCGCGGAGAGCCCGTAGTCGGTCGAGTTGGCCAGCGCGACCGCCTCGTCTTCATCCCTGAAGCGCTGCAGCGTGAGTACTGGTCCGAAGATTTCCCGTTGGACCACTTCAGAGTCGTTGTTCACCGGTTCGATCACGGTGGGACGGTACCAGAGTCCGACGTCGTTGAGGCCTTCGCCGCCCCAGAGAATCTGGTCACCGTGGCGGCGCGCGCGATCGACGAAACCCTTGACGCGCGCGAAGTGTTCGGGGTGGATGAGCGCTGAGACGGTGGTGCCGCTCTCGCGCGAATCGCCCAGGACGTGCCGTTCGCTCTCGGCCCGCAGGCGAACGAGGAAGTCGTCGAAGACGCTGTCCTCGACCAACAGGCGCGTGCCGGCGAGACACACCTGACCCGCGTCGTCGAACATGACCGCCGCCTTAGCCGCCGCCGCCTCGAGGTCGGCGTCGGCGAAGACCATGAAGGGACCCTTTCCACCGAGCTCGGCGGTGAAGGGCACGAGGTTCTTGGCCGCCGCCTCGCCGATGACGCGTCCGGTTTCGGGCGAACCGGTGAAGGAGATGCGTCGCACCCGCGGATCGCTGACCAACGCGGCACCGACCTCCTCGCCATATCCCTGGACGACGTTGAAGACGCCGGGCGGGAAATCGGCCTCCTCGACGAGATCCATCAGCATCGAGCACGACAGTGGCGACCACTCGGCGGGCTTCAATACCACCGTGTTACCCGCGGCCAACGCCGGTGCGCACTTCCAGGTCGAGAGCATGAAGGGTGCATTCCACGGGGTGATCACCACGGTCGGACCGCTCGGGTGGCGCAGCACCACGTTGTCGGTGCCATTGGAACTCCAGCGACGGGCCTGGTACTGACTCGCCAATTCGGCGTACGCGCGAAAGTTACGCGCACCGCGCGAGATGACGCGCAGACGCAGGCTCTCCTCCAACATGGCCATGTCGAGGCATTCCACGTGGGCGATGCGCTCGATGTTCTCGTCGATCAAATCAGCCAGACGCTCGAGGTAGGGGCGTCGAGCGTCAACCCCGAGAGCCGCCCACGCGGGGAAGGCCTCGAGGGCCGCCGTGACGGCCAGGTCCGCCTCGAGGGCGGTGCCGCGCGCCACGTCCGCCAGCTTCCAACTCCAGTCGAGCGGTGAACGGTCTTCGAAGGTATTGAGGGAGGCGACGCGGAGGCCATTGATGAAGTGATCGGGCGAGACGTCCACCCCGTCGACGTCGATGCGCGGGGAGGTCATGATTGAAACTTGGGGTGGACACGTGGGTACGGCAACGTTTCCTTGGGAGTCGCGACGGGACGACGTTGTCCACGAAATTCCCAGTCACCTCCCAGGGCGGTCGAGAGTACTTCCTCGGTGGCGGTGGGCTGGGCACCGACTTCGTCGGAGACTGCCGTGGGTCCCTCGACGATATGGTTCGTCAGCGTGCCCAGTCCTTCGACCTCGACCGAGACGACGTCACCGGGTTCGACCGGCCGCGAGATCGCCGGCGTGCCCGAGAGGATGATGTCACCGGGTTCGAGGGTGATGAGCCGGGCCAAGTCGGCGACGAGGTAGTGCATATCCCACGCCATCTCCTCAGTGGAACCATCTTGGCGAACGACGCCGTTAACAATGGTGCGCATGGCCTTGTTGTGAAAGTCCCACTCAGTGACGAGTCCGGGTCCGACGGGACAGAGGGTATCTGCGCCCTTGACGCGCAGCATCGAACCGGCGTCGGTGTCGCGAAAGTCGTGCAGACCAAAGTCATTGGCCACGCTGTAGCCCGCGATGTAGTTTTTGGCCTCGTCCACGGTGATATTGCGCGCACTACGTCCGATGATGATGGCGATCTCCCCCTCGTAGTTGAGGTAGTGGCAGTTCGAGGGTCGCACTACCGCCGCACCGTGCGCGTTCAACGCGGAGACAGGCTTTTGGAAGTAGGTCGGTGCGGGCGCCAATTCGATGCCGAATTCACGTACTCGTGAGATGTGATTGAGGTGGCAGCACAGGATCTTGCTCGGGCTCACCGGCGCCAGGTGGGTCGCCGTGGCGGCTTCGACGCGTCGACCGTCAGGGGCCACTAGCGAGTCACCGTCGAGAAGAACCCTCGTGGGGTATCCGTCCAGCAGAATCCTGCGAAACTCCACGCCAGTCCCCCAATAGTCGTTTGTGTCTAAATGATAATCTCACTCTACTGAGATGCTGAGGAAAGTTCGCGGGGGCGTGTTAGCTTTTGCGGCGTCATTGAGGGGGGCGCGTGAGCGAAGAATTCAATCGATTGCGGGTCCTGTGGCCCGATCACCTCGGCCTGGCGCGGGGTAAGTACGTCCCGGCGAAGTACGCGGCCAACGGGGTGCGACACTGCACCGGGCTGTGGGCGTTGGGGTACGACCGTCAGATGACGCCCGAGACCCCCGGCGCGCACTGGAACGATGGCCTGCCCGACCTGGACGCGACCTATTCGCTCGACGCAATGCGACCGGGCTGGGAGCCCGGCACCAAGGTGGTGGTGGCCGACTTGTCCGACCACGCTGGGCCGATCGGTGTCTCACCGCGCGGGGCGCTTCGTCGAGCCATCGCCGATTGGGAGGCGCTGGGTTTTCGCCCCTACGTGGGCATGGAGTTCGAGGCGTATCTCTTCACCCCTGACGGACAGGGTGGTTGGCAGCCGCTGGACACACCCGGCGCCTACGTCTACGGGACGGGTCCGGCGGTGGACCCCCACGGGCTCATCGACGCGATTTGGGAGGCGTGCGAGGGTGCGGATATTCCTCTCGAGTCGGTCAACTCCGAGTACGACACGCCGCAATTCGAGTTCACCCTGCACTACAGTGACGCACTGCGAGCGGCCGATGAGGGGTTCCTCTTCAAGGTCCTCGCACGCGAGGTGGCTCATCGATTCGGACTTCTGATGACCTTCATGGGCAAGCCCATGTCGGACCGCGGCGGTTCGGGACTGCACTTCAACATATCCCTGCAGGACAGTGACGCGAACAACGTGATCAATGACGCCGCCAGCGACGACGGGATCTCGCAACTCGGCAAGCAGATGGTCGCGGGAATGTTGGCGCACCATCAGGCCCTCGCGGGCGTGTGCGCTCCGACCGTGAACGCGTACAAACGCCTCCGCCCCGCCTCGTTGTCGGGCTACTGGGCCAACTGGGGCTACGACCACCGCGGCGCTACCGTACGTATTCCGCCCGAACGCGGAGTGGGGGCCCGACTCGAGCACCGACTCAGCGACGGCGCAGCCGTCGTGCACACCGCCCTCGCCGCGGTGCTCCAGGCGGCGCGTCTGGGACACGTCAATCAATTGGAGATCGGGGCCGTCGAGACGGGCAATGGTATGGACACCATCGACGCCACGGTCGGGGTCCCCGCGAATTTGAGCGCCGCCCTCGATGCCCTCGAGGCCGACACCGAGTTGGTGACGGCACTCGGTGCGGAACTGGTCTCGCAGCACCTCTCGGTGAAACGAGCGGAGTGGGAACGTTTCCAGTCGGCCACGACGGACTGGGAGATTCGCGAGTACATGCCGTTCTTGTAGCGCCGCACCTCGCGTCGGTCACTGTGGCGACTGCGCCGACAGTACGTAAAATCGTCGATCGAGATGTTGCGTGTGGCGAGATTTCCAGTATTTTGACGTTAGGGAGGATTGGCGTGGCGCGACACTCGAGCACGTTCCATCGGCTCATGGTTGCGGGGTCGCTCCTGAGCGTCGCGGTCATGACCCCCGTCGCGGCGTGGGGGACCACTCTGGCCGGTCGCGTTCCCCCGCAGCCCTCGGCGCGAGTGGCACGTCGCGCCTCACTGAGCACGCTCAACTTCGCGAGACTGGGTGCCCTCAGGGAGTATCGCGCACGTCTGGATGACAATGGATTCGTCTCGACCTTTCGAGTTCACTCACCCACTGACTGGGAGGTGTTCGTGCGTACGCCCACTCCCTTGAGCATCAACGTGAGCGGATCGTCCTACTCGCGGGTGCCCCGGGTGACGAATGGCGCGGTCTCGTACTCGTGGTCGAGAACCGGACCCGCGCAGAGTTACTCGCTGGTGACGCCCTACCCGGGCTACGTACGGCAGTTCATTGGACTGACGCACGTCGCGGGCGTGAAGCTCGTGCGAGGTGGGGCGTGTCGACAGGCGGGCTGGTCGGGGCACTGGTGGGGTTTTGCGGCAGCCGCACGCGGGGCCGTTTTTCCGCACGTCAGCGCGTGCGTGGCCGATCGCACGGGGTGGCTGTTGAATTCGGGTACGGCGGCGTTGACCCCGGGCGGTGAGCCGTCTCACTTCGTCGCGAACTTCGAGATCACGGGCGTCAATGACGTGGCGTACATCGCGGTGCCTCACGGCTAACGACCGGCGATAATTTCGGGTCATCGCGGTGGGTCGCACCACTGCACGATTCGGTGCTGTTGAGGCGCATCAGTGGTGTGTCGCGACTATGTCGGAACCACTTGAAGGCGGGTACCGCACCTTCCCCAACCAACTGCGTCCTTCGACTCATGTTCGCGGATATCGCCAGTGCCACGGTCGATGCGAGGGCCAATGCCGCTGCCGTTCGAGTTGCGAGATTTCTCTACACCACGTGCTGGGTGCTTCGTTGAACGTTCCTAGGAACGTCCCCGCCCCAGCTATCACGGGCGGTGCCCCTTGGAGGGCGTCACCGTCGTTCGACCGACCCGCGGGAACCCACTACTCGTTACTGGTTTCACGCGCAGTGCTGTCCAGTCTCGTGGCACCTCCGGCGAGAGAGTGTGTCGAGCGTCGAGAAATCAACGTGGCGGCGCTGTTAGTGGCGCCACGATCCGAGACACGTCAATTAGCGCCAGGTCACGCGTACCGGCAGCTTCTTCGTTCCCGAGATGAAATTCGAACGCAGGCGCTCGCTGTCGCCCGCGAGTTCGATGGAACTCCACGCCTTGGCCATTTCCTCGAACATCACCCGCAGTTCTAAGCGAGCCAAGTGTGCACCCAGACACAGGTGCGCGCTGTGCAGCCCGAAGGCGGTGTGGTCATTGGGCGTGCGATCGGCGCGGAACTCGAAGGGGTTCTCAAAGTGCTCCTCGTCGTAATTTGCCGAAACGTACCAGAGGACCACCTTGTCGCCCTTCTTCAGGTGCTGGCCACGCAGCTCGGTGTCCTCGACGACGGTGCGCCGAAAGTGCATGGTGGTCGAGGACCATCGCAACACCTCGTCCACCAGGGTCTTCATCTGGGACTCGTCCAAGGAGGCGAGCGAGACGAAGAGTTCGGGGCGTTCGATGAAAGTTTGTGCGCCCGCCACCATGGTGTATCGCGTGGTGTCATTGCCGGCGGCCACCATCAGGGTGAAAAAGTTCTTGAGAGCGACGTCGTCGAGGGTGTCCCCGTCACTGTTGGGCTGTAGGAGCGCGGTGATGACGTCGTGAGTGGGATTGATTCGCCGCGCGTCCAGTGCCGCCTGGGCGTATTCGAAGAGTTCGAGGGCGACGGGGGAGCGAAAGGGCAGCAGTCGATAGTCGCTCGTATCGGTCTGGTCGACGACGTAGTCCGTGAACTCGGGGTCGGTATTGCCGATCAGCGCGTCGCCACGACTGACCAGCCAGTCCAAATCCTCATCGGGCAGGCCCAAGAGGCGCCCCAGCATCTTCATGGGCAGTTCACGCGCGATCTCTTTGACGAAGTCGAATTCCTTCGCACCGTGCAAGTTGGCGAGGACCTCACGTGCGAGGTCACGAATGGCACCTTCGTACTCCGCGACCTGGCGGGGAGTGAAGGGACGGGCCACGAGACGTCGCAAACGCGTGTGCTCGGGGGAGTCCATCTCCATCAAGGTGCGACGGGCCTCGGTCTCCTCGTCGTCCATGTCCTCCATCCGGATGCCGAAGCGACTCGAGAAGATCTCAGTGTGACGACTGGCGTAGAGGACGTCGTCGTACTTCGTGAGGCTCCAGAAACCACGGCCATCGGACTCCTCGGTCCAGGCGACCGGA
This sequence comes from Actinomycetota bacterium, assembly GCA_029850535.1. Lineage (GTDB taxonomy): Bacteria > Actinomycetota > Acidimicrobiia > Acidimicrobiales > RAAP-2 > RAAP-2. Next base: position 27,038 of record JARCRU010000087.1, read on the forward strand.
TTGTGGGCGCGTAGTTCTTTGAAGATCTCGTGGGGCACACCCGCGAGGTAGGCGTCGTGTGATGTCAACGTCGCGGCAAAGTTCTCCATATGGCGTGTCCCCCCAAATCGTCACGTCGGCCAGTTGTTTGTGACCAAACGATTTGTAGCACGTTTCCACGCTCCTCATGCGTAGAATGACGCCATGCGACCCCTGATCGGTCTCTCGGGACGACGTTGGCCGGCTTCTCGCCTGGGTGATTTCCTCCCGCGCGCGATGTCAGAAGTGAGTTTCGACCTGCACTTCTCTGACTACGGGCGCTCCGTCGCGCTCGCCGGGGGAGTGCCGGTAGAACTCACGCGCGACGCCGACGTCGACGAGATCATCGCGCACCTCGATGGTCTGGTCTTGAGCGGCGGGGCCGACGTCGATCCGCAGTCCTACGACGCCGCGGCCCACGAGAACTTGGGCGAGATTGAGCCGGACCGTGACGAGTGGGAGTTCGCTCTCTACGCCGCGGCGCGCGCCAAGGGGATACCGGTGCTGGCGATCTGTCGTGGATTTCAACTGGTGAATGTCGCTCACGGGGGAACCCTGAACCAGCACGTCGAACTCGATGACGGCGTCGGGCACCCCCAGTGGGACATCAACGGGCGCACCGCGACGCACGCGGTCAGTTGTCGCTCCTCCTCACTCATCGCACGGGTGGTGGGAGAATCACTCGACGTGAATTCATTGCATCACCAGACCCTGGCGGTACTGGGCGAAGGCTTGGCCGTGGGTGCGAGCGCTGATGACGGCGTGGTCGAGTCCTTCTCTAGCACCGATGAATTGGTCCTCGCAGTGCAGTGGCATCCGGAACTGCTACCCGCACCAGATCCAACATTCGTCTGGCTGGTCACGACCGCGCTCGAAGTCCAGGACTAGGGACCTCGGCACGTCGTCTCGCTGGCGTGCGTAGAGTCGAGGGCGACACGGGGAGAACATGACCGATTCGATGCGCGCGCTACTGGTGCTGTCCGAGAACTGGACGCTTCGCCCCAGTCCCACGCTGAACGACTTGGTGGATATCGCGGTCGAGGCGGAGGCCGCGGGCGTCGACGGGGTGATGATGAGCGACCACGTGGTCCTGGGCGAGAGCGCCAAGGCTCAGGGGCTGCCGTTCAACATGCGCGACTACGCCATGCCCGGCAATCAGGAGCCCGACTCCACCTGGCCCAGTCCCTATATGGTTCTCGCGGCCATCGCCGCGCGCACCACCACCTTGCGCCTGGTGGTCGGGGCGCTCATCTCCCCGTTACGCCATCCCCTGGTCAGCGCCAAGGACCTCGCGACCCTCGACCAGTTGAGTGGTGGGCGCCTCGTCGTGCTGCCCACGGTCAGTTGGCACGAGGAGGAGTACGCAGCTCTCGGAGTGGCGTTCCACCGTCGCGGCGCCATCTTGGACGAACAGCTCGAGATTTGGCGCCGGGCTTGGTCGGGTTCCCCCTTTCACTTCCACGGCGAGCACTACGACTTCGAGGACGTGTGGCTCGAACCACGCTGCGTGCGCGCGACGGGCCCCACCCTGTGGTTCGGTGGGTCCTCGCTGCACGCGGCGGTGATTCGTCGACTGGTCACTTTCGGTACTGGATTCAACCCCCTGGGCCAACCACTGCTGGAGGAACTACGCAGCCTCGACGACGCCTTGGCGCGGGCCGGACGTTCGCGTGCCGAGATCGAAATGGTGGGGGGAGTGCGGGGTCGATTCACCTCGGCGGACGACGTGGCCGACCTCGAGGAGGCTCTCGACGGCCTCACCGACCAGGTGGCGTCGGGGTATCGCACCTTCTGCTTCAAACCCTCGATGTTCACTGACGACCTCGGACACGTCGGCCGCGTCGCTGCGCGCGTCGTGGAGCGCCTGGGGGAGTGAGGGTTAGGTACTTGACACGAATCGTTTGCTCTCGTACGGTTTCACCAACGTTGTCAGCGTCGACGTCGGGTGGGGCGTGAACAAGATGTGAGGTGCCGTGTCTCGTGCGAGTTGACGGCTTACGCAGTGTCGTGGTGCGCGGTGAACAGTTCGTGATCGAGCGAATTGCAATTGAGGGGGGAATTGATGGAGAACGATGGCGGCGTCCTGCTGGGCCGTGGCAAGGGAAACCTGACAACCACTGATGCGGTGGCTCAGTCGATGGCGGTGGGGCCAATCTTCTCGGCCGCGGTCATCGGTGGGGTGCTCGCGGGGCTTTCTGGTGGAGTGGGTCCCTTCGTCGTCATTTTGACGATGATTGGCATTCTGGGACTGGGCTACGTGATCAGTGCCTTCGCGCGCAAGTTCACTGGTGCCGGCGCGGTGTACGAGTTCCTCGCCCACACGATTGGCAAGAAGACCGCCATCTTCGCGGCGGCCTCCTACTTTCTCGCCTACGCCTTCTTGGTCGGGGGACTGCCCATGGCGTTCGGATCCATCGCGGTGCCCTTCTGGGGACAGGAGTTCCACCACAACGTGGCGTGGTGGGTCTTCGGTATCGCCTTGATTGTGATCGTTACCATCATCAACATCCTAGGCATCCAGTTCTCGGTCAGAGCCCAGTTGGCCGTGGTGGCATTGTCGATGGTCCCCTTCGCGATCCTCATCGTCGTCATCATCGCCAAGGGTGGGCGTCAACGGCAATCATTTCGGCGTCTTCGAGCCGAGTCACATCGCCGCGGGCGGCTCGATCTTCAAGGGTCTGTTATTCGCCATCTTGATGTTTGTCGGGTTTGAACTCGCTGCAGTCCTGGGCGAGGAGACGGCCGATCCCAAGAAGTCGATCCCGCGTGCCGTCTACGCGGTCATCTTCATCACCGGTGTGTTCTTCATCCTGACGCAGTACGTCGGCACCATCGGTGCTAAGGACCTCAGCATGAACTGGCAGGCGATGTCGACACACTACGTCGGCACCTGGCTCTCGACGCTGATCGGCATCGCAATCATGCTCGACATCATCGGCATCGCCATCGGATTCTCTGCGGCGTGCGCGCGGGGGCTCTTCGCGCTGTCGCGAGACGGTCTCCTGCCCAAGGCCTTCACCAAGGTCAGCTCGCGCCGTGTTCCCATTGTGGGCACGGTGTCGATCTCGGCGTTGATGGCGATCTTGATGATCCTCGCTGGTGTGATCTGGAACTGGAGCAACGCGACCAAGTCGGTGCTCGTTCCTTTCGACGCGTTCTGGATGTTCTTGATCGCCTCGGCCTTCGGCTCGTTCTTGATTTCTTTGATCTACGCCATCTTGTGCATCGCGGCGGTCAAGATGTTCCGCCAGGACGGAACCCTGGGGAGGGGCTTCATTCCGGCCCTGCTTGGTTTTGGAGTGTCCGCCGGGGGTATCGCGGCCCAGTTCATCAGCGGCTTGGCGCCCACCGGTACCGCGCTGTGGGGTCGCAACCTGGCGTTGATCGGCATCGTGGTCATCGTCGTCTGGCTGATTTACAACGTGACGCGTCACCCCGACTCCGTCGACAAGGCGGGTCAGCACGCCTTGATGCACGAATTGACCGAAGCTGGGATTTAGAACGTGCCTTCGGGGGTCATCGTCGTCACCGGTGGCGGCACGGGAATCGGTGCCGCCACGGTGCGAGTGTTGCGCGCCCAGGGATTTGACGTCGTCGCGACCGGGCGGCGCGAGACACCACTGGCCACCCTCACTCAGGAGTGCGGTTGCCTCGCCTTCGTCGGTGACGTGGCCGATCCCGCCGACAATGTACGACTGGCCCGATTCGTCGACGATCTGCAGGTGCCCCTGGTCGGACTGGTCAATGCGGCGGGCATCATGCTCGCGCACACAGTCGCTGAGACCACCCTCGAGGAATGGGGTCGGGTTCTCAGCGTCAACCTAACGGGTGCCTTCGACGTGACGAGGAATCTCCTACCCGCACTGCGCGTGGCTGGCGGCGCGGTGGTGATGGTGTCGTCAGTAGCGGCCGATCGAGTGCCGACCGGCGCCGCCTCCTACGCGGTGGCCAAGGCGGGTCTCGTGATGCTGGGCAACGTCATCGCGCTGGAGGAGGGTAGGGGAGAGCGTCCCGTGCGCTGCAATATCGTCAATCCTGGCTGGACGCGTACCGAAATGGCCGACGCCGAGATGGACGAGCTCGGCGAAGTAATAGGGCTCTCACGGGAGGCGGCCTATCAGGAGGTCGCCAAACTGGTGCCACTCGGACGTCCCGCCCGCGCCGACGAGGTGGCCAGTGTGATTGCCTTTTTGTTGAGCGATGCCGCTAGTTACGTCAACGGTGCGACGGTCTCGATTGACGGCGGACACCGACTCGTCGACGTTGGCGTCGTTCCGATCGATTATGTCGTGACCCCACGGGGATAGCGAAGCGGGGGAGGGTCGCTCCCCCGCGATTCAGTGCGAGACAGCGGCGCCGAGGGCGAAGGAAGCCCCGCACAGTATCGGGGTCGCTACCACGAGCGCCACCGAGTAGCCCCAGTGGTGCTCCTTGACGAGGAGAGCGGGGATGGCGAACGCTGACGAGAATGTCGTCAGTCCGCCACAAAATCCGGTGATCACGATGGCGCGTAAGTTCGCGTCCATCATCGAGGCGAGGTGATAGGCGCCCCAGCCC
>JARCRU010000088.1 GCA_029850535.1 Actinomycetota bacterium
GGCAATCAACCTCAACAAGGAGACCCAGACCCATGACAATGCTAACCCCCGACTTCTCGTCGTCCCCCGAGACGCCCGCGAGCCGAGAAGTTTCCGACCCCATCACCGAACTACTGCGCGGCCACGCGAGAGAACTCATCGCCGTGGCCCTCGAGACCGAAGTCCAGTTGGTGCTCAACCAGCTACGCGGTGACGGTCGCGACGTCGTGCGCAACGGCTACCTGCCAGAGCGTCTTGTCACCACGGCCGTCGGTGACGTGGCGGTCGAGGTCCCGCGGATCCGCTCGCGCGACGGCGAGGTCGTGAACTTCGCCTCGTCGATGATCCCGCGCTACCTGCGCCGTTCTGAGTCGATCTCGGCCTGGGCTGCCTACGCCTACCTGAAGGGGATCAGCGAACGTGACGTGGCCTCGGTGCTCGAAGTCGTGCTCGGCGAGGGGGCGAAGAAGCTCACGCCGGCGGTGCTCAGTGAACTCAAGAAGTCCTGGACTGCCCAGTTCAACGAGTGGCAAGCGCGCGATCTCTCCGAGGTCCGCTTCACCTACCTCTTCGCCGACGGCATCTACCAAGAGATCCGTGGCGACAACCCCAAGATCTGCGCGCTGGTGCTGATGGGCGTCGATGAGAAGGGCAAGAAGCACCTGATCGCCATCGAGGACGGAACACGTGAGTCCACCCAGAGTTGGCGCGAGGTCCTGCTCGGCGCCAAGGCCCGGGGGCTGAACGCGGCGAAGCTGGCGACCGGTGACGGCGCGCTGGGCTTTTGGGCGGCGCTCTCGGAGATCTTCCCCTCGACGACGCATCAGCGGTGCTGGATGCACAAGACATCGAATGTGCTCAACTACTTGCCCAAGACCACGAGGTCCAAGGCCAAGGACGACCTGCATCAGATCTGGATGGCCGAGAGTCGAGAGGCGGCTGAGAAGGCCATGGCGCTGTTCGAAGACAAGTACTCGGCCAAGTATCCACGAGCCGTCACCTGTCTCACCAAGGACGCAGTAGCGCTTCTGGCTTTTTATGATTTTCCGGCCGAGCATTGGCTCCACGTGCGCACCTCCAACATGATCGAGTCCACGTTCGCCACGCTGCGCCACCGCACCAAGCGAGTGAAGGGCGCCTTCTCCAAGGACAGCGCCCTCGCCATGATGTTGCAACTCGGTCTCGAAGCCCAGAAGCGCTGGCACCGCATCACCGCGGTCGAGCGACTCGGTGAACTCATCCAAGGCGTGCGCTTCGTCGACGGCGTGGCTCAACTCGCTGTCGCTGCTTAACAACAGCGTCCGATGGTGAACACCTGGACGACCAGGCGGACATCGTCACGTCCGTGAACGACTCGACGGGTTCGTGTCACACGCCGGCGCTACGATCACTGGTGACATTGATGCACGAGGTCACGAGTCCACCAAAGAAGTCAGTCGACTCCAGAGTTCAGAGTGTCAAACACAAGATTTGCGCATAGCTCGTTGTCAGTCATTGGCCAACGAAGCGCCCGTACCACGCCTCGTGTTTGCTCCAATCTTGCTCCAATGTTTTGCAATATAGATGCGTTTTGAGCCAGCAGAGGCCAGTGAAAAGCCCTATTTCCTAGCGTTTCCCACTCTTTGCCACATGAAACGTCGGATTAGGAAACCATCGCTCTATCCATACTGAGCTACGGGAGCATCGCCCATTACTCCATTCTTGCTCCACTCCTTGCAGCATTGGAACTCTCGCAATGGGTTAAGTGAACCTCAGTTCACTGAAAGTGCCTTCGTTACTGCTGGGGGTTCAGCTGCAATCTTCTCAACTGAACCCCCAGCCTTCACGTTCAACTAACGCTCACGGTAAGTCGAAGTTGTCAATCATCACTTGACCGCCACTTCGACGATCTTGACGACGACCATGACGAAGGCAACGCCGAGGTATCCGCGTAGCGTCATCATGCCTATCTTGCGCTGGCTTGACATGACAGGACGAGTGAGAGTCTGCAGAGGTGCCATTCGCCAGGTGTCACGATTCGACACCTCGGCCAGCACGTCGTCCACCGTCACAATCTCTCGGCGACGGTGGCGCTGCGCGATGAGGATGCCCCCTACGAGAAACCCCACCATCGAGCCAACAGCGAGGATTGCGACGATCTGGGTACTGGTGATGTTGGGAAAGAGGACACTCGCCGTCAAGATCACCGACAACAGGACCAGTATCCACACAATGGCCGCCGAGAGCGCATTGAGCCATTTGCCATTGACCCACGGACCGAGGACCGCTTTGTCGTTGCAGAGTAACAACAAGAAGACCGTGGCACTCGGGAGAAGTACTCCCGCCAGTGTCTGCACACCCTCGGTGAGTAGACCGAGGGGAACTCCCGGCGTCAAGACGAGTGCGGCCGCCACGGCCATCAGACCGGCGTAGCAAGCGTAGAAGCCCTTCGCCTTCGTCACGGGCCGGTGTAGCGAGTGGTTCAGATTCAAGACGTCGCTCGTCGCGTACGCGGTGGCGAGACCGACGGCCGCCGCGCCGATGATGCTGGCGTCGAGCAGGGCAATGGCGAACAGGTCACCGGTGAGCCGTGATGAGTACTTCGCCAGGCCCTGTGCCACTCCTTGGGCACTGGTGAAGTGCCCGAATTCGGGGTGGCCGGCAAATGCCCAATACGAGAAACCGAACATCGCGGCTCCTCCGACGACGACCAGCACGATGCCGATCCAGATGTCCACTCGGCCGTAACGGATGAATCGCGGCGTGATCCTCTTGTCGATGACGTAGGACTGTTGAAAGAACAATTGCCACGGTGCGACGGTCGTGCCGACGATGGCGATGATGAGCAGCATCACGGTCGAGAGTTGCGAACCCTTAGGAAAGCCCGGGACGAGGAGTCCGTGGGCCATCTGTCCCACGGGGGGGTGCACCATCAGGTACACCGGAATCAAGATAAGCGATCCCGCGACGAGGGTGAGGCAGATTCTCTCGAAGCGACGAAAACTCCCCGTACTGGCCGCGGCCACGACGACGACGCCGGCGAGAATCACCGCCGGCACCTTGGGCAGGCCCAGATACCCCACGGCCAATGTGATTCCGATGAACTCCGTCACGATCGTCAACGCGTTCAAGACGAACAAGTCGATGACGCTAAACGCTCCCCAGAACTTCCCGAAGCGTTCGAGGATGAGACGAGCGTGCCCCACCCCGGTCACCGCGCCCAGACGCAACACCATCTCCTGGTTGACGTAGAGCACCGGTATGAGCAGG
>JARCRU010000089.1 GCA_029850535.1 Actinomycetota bacterium
GTCGTCGGTGGCGATGCCGCCGGCGTTGCGGATCAGGTGCACCTCACCGAGGTCGAGGCCGAGTGCGCCGAAGAGGTCGAGACGCGAGTCCATGCAGGTCAGCACCGCGAGGTGCAACGCCGGGGCGGTGGCGAGTTCGCGATGACCGTGACCCGCGACGTAGTCGCGATTATGTCCCACAAGATCGTCGATGACACTCACGACCCCTATCCTAAGGAATGACGTGTACCCCTAGCGACACGCCGAGAGGAGTGGTCGTGCAAAATTCTCACGACGTGCGCGCCGAACTCAGGGAACCCGCGCTCGCGCTGCGATCGTTGATACCCGACGTGCTACGTGGTTACGCCGAATTATCGCGGGCCGCGATGGCGCCGGGCGAACTCGACGCCGCTACGAAGGAATTGCTCGCCCTCGTCATCGCCATCACCCGCGAGTGTGACGGGTGCATCGTCTCGCACACCCGTTCTGCGGTCCGAGCGGGCGCCACTCGTCAAGGTGTCGCCGAGGCGGTCGGAGTGGCGATCATGATGAATGGCGGGCCCGGGACCGTGTGGGGCCCTCGCGCCCTGCGCAGCTATGACGAGGCCGTCGCCGACCTCGTGAAAAGCGAGCCGGCGACCTAGGCGGGGCACGCGACGCCCGTTTCCCGGCAGACTGGTGCGGTGAGCCAACTCAATGAACTTGAACGTGCGTCGCGTCTGACTGCACTGCGTAGCCTGCTCGACCTCATGCGTCCGGCGGTCCAAGCCGATGGTGGCGACCTGGTGTTGATCCGTGCCGACGTGGAAGGCGGCGTCGTGGAAGTGCAACTCCAGGGCGCGTGCTCAAGTTGCGCCATCTCGTCGGACACCCTCCAAGGGGGCGTCACGAGGATCTTGAAGGACCGTCTGTCCTGGGTCACCGAGGTCATCGGTGGGGTGGACGAGTCCATGGACATCGAAGAGTCGGCGTCCCTCGGGGTGGGCGGCTACGTGCCGCGCTATCGCGAGATCTGAGTCCTGGGGCGTGGACCTCGACGAGGCGGGTCGTTCGAGAGGCTCGCGCCCGCCCTCGTGAAACAGCGTCTAAGTTTTAGGCCAACATGAGTACGACCGACATCACGAAGGACCGATCAATGAGCCCCGGCTCGGCGCGGGTGGTCGAGGAGATGGTGGTGATGTTGGGTGAGATGGACATCCACGAGGTGCGCGCGAGTGAATTGGCTCGTCGCGCCGGCGTCGCCATCCCCACCGTCTATTACAACTTCCACTCCTTGACCGACATCATCGCCGAGGCCACGGTCCTGATGCTCAACCGCTACCTCGCGCCCTTCGGGGAGCACCTCGCTGACATGTCGCGAGCGGTGCGCAGCGACGACGCGGCAGCGTTTCGCGACGCCGCGACGAGCTACGTCCAGTATTCCTGGTCGATGCCCGCCAACGAGGGTATTCACCGTCTCGCCCCGCTCATCTCGTACTTCCGTCGAGTCGCCCCCGAGGACGTGCGCCTGCGTGCGGTCCAGGCCCGTGAACTGGCGGACTTCATCGAGGTCCTCCACGCAGCGCAGTCGAGGGGTTGGATCAGCGCCGACGACGACGCCACGGCCTTCGCCGTCGTGCACTGCACCTGCGTGGTCGGACAGGCCGTCTTCTGGCATCCCGCCTTTGGACCACTGACCGCCATTGAGTTTTCACAGGGGATCGGTCGCCTCCGCTACCAGACCGCGTTGCGCGACAATCTCCGCGCCATGTCCCTGAACGAGGACGACGCTCAGTAGGGGTCGTGGGTGTGTCAACGCGTGCGATCACTGCACACGGTGGCGCCCTTCGCCACCGCCTCGTCATCGGCGATGGGCTGTCGCACGCACCGCCGCCACGCACTAGGGCTGCAACGCGGGACCACATTTGTGTCCGTGGGGGCCATCGGCGAGAATGAACTCTCACGATTGCGGGAAAGTTGGACAGTGCCCCAGACCCTTCGTCACACCATTGCCGCGACGAGGGAGTCGTGGGTGCGGTCGCGCTCCCTCGTCACGCCCGAACGCGTCGCAGCGCGCCCCCCGGCACCGGGGGGGCGTCGTATTGCGTTCCTCGTGTACCGCGGTAATCCCCAGTGCGGCGGACAGGGCGTCTACACCCGGCACCTGACGCGTGAACTGGTGCGCCTGGGCCACAGCGTGGAAGTCTTCTCCGGCCCCCCCTGGCCCGAGCTCGACGAGGGAGTGGGCTTCACCCCGGTCAGTGGACTCGATCTCTACCGAGAACCCGACCCCTTTCGTTGGCCGGCCCCGCGCGAGTTTCGTGACCTCGCCGACGTCGGTGAGTTCGCCATCATGCTCACGGGGGGCTTCGGCGAACCCTGGGCGTTCGCGCGACGGGTGCGTCGCCTCCTGGCGTCGCGTCGGGCCGATTTCGACATCATCCACGACAACCAGTGCATGGGCAGCGGGGTATTGAGCCTGTTCCACGAGGGGTGGCCCCTGCTCGAGACTCTGCATCATCCCATCACGGTGGACCGCTCGATTGCGCTCGACCACGCCACCACGTTCTGGCAGCGCTACAGCACCCGGCGATGGTACGGCTTCTTGCGCATGCAGGTACGCGTGGTGCGTCAGCTCGACGCAGTGCTGACGGTGTCGCACAATTCGAAGTCCGACATCCACGAGCAGATGGGCGTGGACCTCGGACGACTCACGGTGGTTCCCGTGGGGGTCGACCACGACGTCTTTCGCCCCTACGACGACGTGGTGAAGAAGCCGGGACGTCTCATGGTCACCACGAGTTCCGACGTCGCGATGAAGGGTCTCGTGCCCCTGCTCGAGGCGCTGGCGAAATTGCGCACCGAACGCGACATCGACTTGGTGGTGATCGGGCGACCCAAGTCCGACGGGCGAGTCGCCGCGACGATCGAACGACTCGGACTCGGTGACGTCGTCACCACCATCTCGGGCGTGAGCGACGAGGCGTTGGCCCGTCTCTACGGCGAAGCGCAGGTGGCGATCGTGCCGAGTCTCTACGAGGGTTTTTCACTGCCGGCCATCGAGGCGATGAGTTGCGCGGTCCCCGTGGTGGCGACGACGGGCGGGGCCCTGCCCGAGGTGGTCGGGACCAGCGGCGAGACGGGTCTCCTGGTGGAGCCGAACGATCCCGACGCCCTGGTGGAGGCGATCCGCCGATTGCTCGACGACGCCGGTCTGCGTGAGCGTCTCGGGGCCAACGCCCGTGAGCGCGTGATGCATCGTTTCACCTGGGGCGTCACGGCCCGGGGCACCGCCGCGTGCTACGAGTCGATCCTGCGCGGGGGAGCGTTGCCGGACTCCGTGGACTTCACCTGATGCTGACGGCGCGTTACGACGTGCTCGGGGTGCACCCGGGCGACGCCGTCCTCGACCTGGGGTGCGGTTTTGGGCGTCACGCCTTCGAAGCGGCCCGGCGCGGCGCGCGGGTGGTCGCCCTCGACGCGGGCCGCGACGAGGTCCTCGCGGTGCGCGCGACCTTCGCCGCGATGCGTGACGCCGGAGAGCTTCCCGCATCGACGTTCGCGGCGGCGGTGCAGGGCGACGCCTTGGCCCTCCCCTTCGCCGACGGGGCGTTCGATCGGGTCATCTGCTCGGAGGTGCTCGAACACATCCCCAACGACGTGGGGGCCATGGCGGAACTGGCGCGCGTGTTACGCCCCGGGGGTACGATGGCGGTCACCGTGCCCCGGCGCGGTCCCGAACGCATCAATTGGGCGTTGTCCACGGAGTACCACGAGGTGCCCGGAGGTCATATCCGCATCTATTCGCGCCGCGTGCTCGAAGAGCGTCTCACCTCGGTGGGTCTGCGCGTCAGGTCGCACCACTACGCCCACGCGCTGCACAGTCCCTACTGGTGGCTCAAGTGCCTGGTGGGGACGACCAACGACACCAACTTCATGGTGCGTCAGTATCACCGACTGCTGGTGTGGGACATCATGAAACACCCCGCACTCACCACGCGCCTCGAGGCGTCGCTCAATCCCCTCGTGGGCAAGTCCCTGGTTGTCTACCTCGAGAAGAGTGCCGCGTGAGGGTCGCCAATGTTCTCCGGGGGGTGCCGGGGATCCTGACCGAGGCCCAGGTCGCCCAGAGCGCGCAGCACCTGGCGTCGCTACAACTACCCTCGGGTCTGATTCCCTGGTTCGAGGGTGGGCACAGTGACCCCTGGAACCACGTCGAGGGCGCCATGGCCCTGAGCGTCACCGGTCACCTGGCCGCCGCCGCCGCGGCCTACGAGTGGATGGCGCGCCACCAACTCGGTGACGGGAGCTGGTTCAACTACTACGTGGGCGCCCGCGTCAAGGACGCCCGCCTCGACACCAACGTGTGCGCCTACGTCGCCGCCGGGGTGTATCACCACCTGGTGGTGAGCGACGACGTGGACGCCGCCGCGCGGTGGTGGCCCATGGTCGAACGCGCGGTGGAGTTCGTGATCCGCTTCCAACGCGCCGACGGATCCTTTCACTGGTCGCTCGACGCGAGCGGTCGCGTGGAGCCCTACGCACTGCTCACCGGATCATCGTCGATCTTTCACTCCCTGCGCTGCGCCGTCGCCCTAGGCGAACGTCTCGACCAGCACCGACCCGCGTGGGAGTTGGCCGCTGGTCGGGTGGGTCACGCACTGCGACACCACCCCGAGGCCTTCGCCAATAAGGACGAGTTCGCGATGGACTGGTACTACCCGGTCTTGGGTGGCGCGCTCGTCGACGAGGAGGCGCGCTCGCGACTCGCCGCGCACTGGTCGCGCTACGTGATGGACGGCTTCGGGGTGCGCTGCGTGTCGACCAATGACTGGGTGACCGCCGCGGAGAGCGCCGAGACCGTCCTCAGTTTGGACGCGGTGGGACTTCGTTCGCGAGCCCTGGAACTGCTGGCCGTGACGAACCGGCACCGCCGACTCGACGGCGCGTACTTCACGGGGATCGCCTACCCCCAGGAGGTCACCTTCCCCGACGCCGAGACGACGTCCTACACCACCGCGGCGATTTTGCTCGCCGCCGACGCGGTCACGGATTCGTCGCCGGGGGCGGGACTCTTTCGCCACGGGGTACTGAGCGAGACCATCGACTGGCCCGAACCGGGTTGCGCGCTCGTCGACCTCTAGCGGCGACGCAGCCAGCGCAGTGAACCCCGGTGGGCTCGCTCGGTGAAATCACCACTGTCGAGCGCGGCCAGGTAGATCTCGTAGGGCGGGCGCCCGCCCGCCGCGGGGTCCTCGAAGACGTCGTGAATGAGCAGTGATCCGCCCGGGACGATCCGGGGCGCCCAGGCGCGGTAGTCGGCCCACGCCACCTCCTCGCCGTGACCGCCGTCGATGAACAAGAGATCGAGCGGCGTGGCGAAGTGCGGGGCCACCACCTGTGAGGCGCCCACCAGACCGACGACGACGTCCTCGAGGCGCGCGCGCGCGATGTTGCGCTGCCAGTGCGGCAGGGTGTTGAGGCGCCCGTCGTGGGCGTCGACGAGTTCCTCGTCGAAGTAGTCCCATCCTCGTTGGTTCTCCTCGGATCCGTGATGGTGGTCGAGGGAGAACACGACGCAGTCGAGTTGTTCGGCGGCCGCGCCCAGGTAGATCGCGGACTTCGCGCACCACGCGCCGATCTCGAGCCAGGTACCGCCCCGGCGCTGATCGAGTCCGGCCTCGTAGAGCGCGCGTCCCTCGCTCGGTGGCATGAACCCCTTGACCTCAGCGCCCAGGGCGAGGAGCTCGTCGACGCGGGTCACGAGGTGGCGAGTCGCACGAAGGTGTACACGCCGAGTCCGAGGAAGATCAGCCCGCCCCCGAATCGGATCTTGCTCAAGGGCACGACGCGTTGGAGCGCCTGGCCGGCGAAGGCACCGAGGAACGCGACGCCGACGAGTGCGGCGCTGCACGCGGCGAACACCTCGAGGGGTTGGTGAAATTTGGCGGCGAAGTTGGCCGCTTGGATCTGGGTGAGGTCGCCGAACTCGCCGATGAAGATGACGCTGAAGGCGGTGAAGGCCTCTCGTCCCCACGAGGCGCTCTTCTCGGTCTCGCCCGCGCGTTCGCCCTCCTCCTCCTCGGTCTTCTCCTTGACCAAGAGCAGGTACGCCGCCCCGCCCAAGAACAGCAGTCCGACGATGGCGTCTTTGAGGTGTGCGGGCAGCAGCGTGAGCAGACCCCCGGCGCCCACGGCGATGCCCATCTGCACCACGAATCCCGCGCTGGCCCCCAGCGCGACGGCGAGGGGCCGCGCACGCGAGGACATGACGATGGTGGCGATCATCGTCTTGTCGGGTAATTCCAGGACGAAAATGAGTGCGAAGACCCCGAGGAGACTTCCCAGGCTCACGGTCGCGCCTAGAACTGTTGGCGCAGGGCGTCCGCGAAGGTCAGTCCGACGCGCATGCGTTCGAGGAACTGTTCCACGGTGCGCTGGTCACCCCCGAGGGGGTGACTGCGATGGAACGCCTCGACGTCATCGGCGAAGGCGCGGTCCTTGATGAAGGTGGGGATGCCCACCGTGAGTCGCACCATCAGACTCGGGGGGAACGAGGCGTTCGCCTCGTCCCAACGTTGCGACAACGTGCGCCAGACATCGGGACCGATCACCGAGTTCGCGGTCAGCATGCCGAGGATCAGGGGGGCGTCTTGGACACGGAACTCCCCGAAACAGCGAGAGATGACGTCGCGAGCGATGTCGAGATCGGGGAAGTCGCTCACCGCGTACAGGTAACGCAGTTCCTCTTGTGGCGTCGTAGCCTTCTTGTAGCGATCGAGGAAGGTCGCGTAGTCCCCGGGTCGGTTCTGGTGGGCGACCACGCGCAAGATCGTGCGCGCCAGATCACCGTCGAGTTCGTCGGACTCGAAACGTCGCACCGCCTCGGCCTGGATGGAGGGGTCGTTGGCGACCACGCCCAGGGTGGAGATCAGCGTGGCCCGCAGTTGGGGGGTGAGTTCACCCTCGCCGGGTTGGGCGTCCCAGCCCAGGCGAGCGAACTGCGGGGCGAAGAGCTCGCGCACCTGGGCCACCAACGTGTCGTGATGGGCCCCCTCGAGGACCCGGTGCGCGAGGGCGACGGCACTGGCGACGGTGCCCCAGGGGTTGGGTTCGTTCTGTTGACCGAGGCCCCGCGCGGTGGTGAGGAACGCCGACCAGGTGATCTGGCCGGCGAAGAGTCCGGCCCACGAGTCGGCCACCAGTGTGGCGCGCTCGAGTTCCTCGAGCTCTCCGATGTGCGAACTCAGGCTGTTGAGTTCGTCGTGACCGTAGCGGGTGCGGTACACACCCGAACCGCCGGCGTTGATGACGACGGGACTCGCGGTGGTGATGGCCAGGGGTTCACTCTCGAGGAGGTGGCGCTCGACGGGACCACCCGCGAGGGAGCGGGTCAGCACCGGGACCAGCCACTGCGAGCCGATCGAACTCTCGCCCGTGGCGGTGCCGTAGGCGAAGGGTTGCTGCGTGAGTTGTCCCTCAGCGAAAGTCACCAGGGGGTGGCCACCCTGGAGGATCCAGGTGTTCATCATCTCGCGTACCGGCTGACCCGACGCCTCCTCGAGCGAGTCCCACAAGTCCGTGGTGACGGTGTTCGCGTAGGCGTGCTTCTTCAGGTAGCGGCGGATGCCGTCGCGAAAGACGGTGTCACCGAGGTACTGCTGGAGCATGCGCAGGACCGAGCCCCCCTTTTGGTAGGTCAGGATGTCGAACATGCCGCGGGTGTCGTCGGGCGAGATGACCTCGTACTCGATGGGCCGCGTCGAGTGCAGACCATCGACCTGCAGGGCGGCGTCACGGTCGATGCCGAAGTCCACCCACATCTTCCACTCGGGCTTATAGGCGTCCGAGCACAGTGCGGCCATGAAGGTCGCGAAGGCCTCGTTGAGCCAGATTCCCTCCCACCACTCCATCGTGACCAGGTCGCCGAACCACATGTGGGCGGTCTCGTGGCAGATGACCTCAGCCACGCGCTGGCGTTCCAGGAGTGAGGAGGTCTCGGGGTCGATCAGCAGCGCCGATTCGCGGTAGGTGACCAGTCCGAGGTTCTCCATCGCGCCAAAGGAGAAATCGGGGATCGCCACCTGGTCGAGCTTGTCGCCGGGGTAGGGGATGTCGAAGTACTCGCTGAAGAAGCGCAGCGCGAAGGCGCCCGCCTCGGCGGCCATGGCGGTGAGGTGGCCCTTGCCGCGCGGGTAGATGACGCGCATCGCGACCCCGTCGACGTCGACCGGCGCGGTCTCTTCGAAGGGGCCGACCACGAAGGCGACCAGGTAGGAGGACATGATCATCGTGGGTGCGAAGGTGACCGTGCACCAGCCGTTGCCCAGGTCCGTCGAGGACGTCTCGGGCGAGTTGGAGTAGGCGGCCAGGTGCGAGGGCACGGTCAAGTTGACCTGCCAGGTCGCCTTGAAGGACGGCTCGTCCCAACACGGGAAGGCGCGACGCGCGTCGGAGTGCTCGAATTGCGTCGTGGCGATGACGTGGCTCTGGCCCTCGGCGTCGACGAAGGTCGAGCGGTAGAAGCCCACCAGCAGGTCGTTGAGAACGCCGGTGAAGGCAATCTCCAAGGTCGCTTCACCCTCGGCGATCGTCTCGTCGAAGTCGAAGGTCACGGTGTTGTACTGCTCGTTGTAGGTGGGTTCGCCGGATCGGTACGTCACCGACTGGGCGGAGAGCGTCGCCGGGGCGACGACGAGGTCGTTGGCGTGCAGGGTGAGCTGGGAGGTCGAGCGCACGACGTTCACGTCAATTTCAACGCGTCCGGCGAAGGTGGCCGACTCGAGATCGGGGGTCAAATAGATCCGGTACGCGCTCGGAATGACGTCACGGGCGAGGCGATAGGGGTTAGCGGTGGTGGTCATAGGTCCTCAGCCTAGGGCGAAAGGCTCTACGCTCGCTAGGTGACAAATTCTCCCACTCCTGTCTCGCTTCGAGTCAAGCCCGGCCCGAATCGACTGGCCGTGACCGGCATCGGCAACGCGCTGCTCGACATCATCACGCAGGATTCGCTGGAGGTGTACCGCGAACTCGGCTTGACCAAAGCGGCGATGTCGCTCATCGAACATCACCAACTCGACGATTTCTACAACGCCATGGGACCGACCATCGAGATGTCGGGCGGGTCGGTCGCCAACTCCATCGCGGGCGTGGCCGCTCTCGGGGGGACGTGTGGCTACATCGGCAAGGTCGCCGACGACGAGTTCGGTCGACGTTTCACGCACGACCTGCGCTCAATGGGGGTCGAACTGGACCTGGCCATCGCCGTAGACGGTGAAGGGGCCACCGGCCGCTGTCACGTCTTCATCACCGACGACGCGCAGCGCACGATGGCCACCTACCTCGGCGCCTCGAACCAGTTGCGCGTCAGCGACGTGAAGGAGGACCTCATCGCGCGCTCCGAGATCACCTACGTCGAGGGGTATCTCTTCGACCTCCCACCCGCCAAGGAGGCGATCGCGCGCGTCGTGGAATTCGCTCACCTGCACGATTCGATGGTCGCGCTCTCGCTCTCGGACATGTTCTGCGTCAATCGCCACCGTCGGGACTTCTTGGATCTGGTGAGCAACGAAGTGGACGTGTTGTTGGCCAACGAGGCCGAGATCCTGGCGCTCTTCCAGGTGCCGACGCTCGCGGCGGCCTACGCCGCCATTGACGACCTCGGACTCCTCGCGGTGGTGACGCGCGGTCCCCGCGGGGCCGACGTGGCCTTCGCCTCGAGCGTCGTGAGCGTGCCGGCCCAGGAGGTCACCCACGTCATGGACCAGAACGGTGCGGGCGACATGTTCGCCGCCGGTTTCCTCTACGGCCTCGCCCTGGGGGCCGACCCCGTCGAGTCGGCGCAACTCGGGAGCCTGTGCGCCGGTGAGATCATCTCGCACCTGGGGGCCCGTCCCGAGAACGACCTCGAAGAGCTCGCCATCGAGGCCGGGTTGCTCTAGATACCCAGTTCGTCGAGTTGCGCGTCGAGCACCTTGGTCCGCTGGGTCTCCCACTTGACCCACGCGGCGGTGATGGGGATGCACGCCAACAGCATCAGCGCGTCGCCGCCGATCCACATGATCGCGCCGCCCAGGTGCACGTTGGACAGCAACCACGCCGACGACGATCCCGTCGGGGCCATGGCCCGGTAGGCGGGGAAGGGCAGGGTGCTCGACATCACGAGGGCCAGCCCGGTGAAGGTGTCGACGGGCACCGCGGTCATCACGTAGACGAGGCGAAGGCCCGGATGGATCGTACGCCCGCGCTCGAGGCCGAAGGCCGCGCGAAAGAAGAGGTAGCCCACCACCAAGAAGGCGATCTGCTCGGCGTGGTGCACCCACTGGTGCAGCATCATCTCGTTGGCGATGCCCGAGAGGTGCGTTAAGGGGATCACCACGAAGTAGGTGGCGAAACCGACGAGTGGATGGGTGAGGACGCTCATCACGCGTCCGTCGAAGAAGGCCCGCGTGCGCGCTCCTCCCGCGCTCGCCCAGAGATCGAGGGGCGCCGACAGGGCGAAGAGGGGGGCGGCCACCATGATGAGCGCCAGGTGCTGGATCATGTGGGCGCTGAAGTACACCATGTCGTAGACCCCCAGCACGCTCTGGGTCGATACGAAGGTCACGAGAATCGCCGCGACGAAGCTCGCCAGGCGTGCGCGCGACCAGTCGCCGACTCGTCGCATGGCGAACACGTAGAGAGCCAGGGCCAGCGCCATCGCCGCGAGGGGGACGACGCCGAAGTGCCACTGGTTCAGGTGATGCCACGAAAAACCGGACGTGGTCATGTGCAGGGGCATACCACTCAATCCTACGGTCTTGGCCATTGGGGCTCTCGAGCGGCGAGGACGCTCCCACTAGGGTGGAGCCCGTGCGTTCCAAGTACTTCTCCGGTCGGGCCCTCGTGGTGCACGTCGCCCTCGCGGCCTGGTTGACCATGTGCGTGCTGGCCGACTGGTGGCAGGTGGGACGCGCCTTCGGGGGAAATTCGCTCAGTTTCCTCTACGCCATCGAGTGGCCGTGCTTCGCCGTGCTGGGACTCTTTGGCTGGTGGCAGCTGCTGCACGTGGAGAAGCCCACGGAGGATCAGGAGGTCGCTCGCCGCGAGTACGAGGAGCGCCGGCGCGCCGAGGCGGCGCTAGCGCGAGCAGTGGACGCGACCCAGGAGGAGGAGGACCCCGAGTTGGCCGCCTACAACGACCACCTCGCCCAGCTCGCCGACGCCCCGAAGAAGAAGCTCTGGGGTCACTAGGTGGACGCCGCCTTTCGTCGTTACCGTCTGATGTCCTTCGTGACCGGTACGACGTTGCTCACCCTCTTCGTGACCCTGGCACTGCACCAGTGGGACGTGAGTCTCTGGACGAGCATCCGACCCCTGGTGGTGATCGACGGGGTCGCTCACGGAATGGTCCTGTACCCGATCTACATGATCATGTCGTTCCAGTTCGTCATGAAGGCCAAACTCAACCTGGCCTACCTGCTCGCGATGCTGCTCGCGGGTTTCGTGCCCGGGGTGGCCTTCGTGGTGGAGTGGTACCTCGCACGCAGGATCTACCCCGAAGGTATTCCGCGCCGGGTCGGGGCGTAGGGGCGCCGTAGCGAGAGTCCGGGTAGGTTAAGGCCTCCCGAGGGTGACCCGGGTGGTGTGCACTACGGCGCGCATCAGCTCATCGCCCGGTAATCCGAAAGATGACGTCGATGCGATGCCCTACAGCGTCAACGGCTCAGCCGCGACCGCAGTTCGGCTTCTTGCCGTGATTGGCCTTCTTCTTGGCGCGCAGCTTGCGCTTATTGGTCCGCTTCGACATAGGTGACAATGTTAGTAGGTTCGATACACGTCGAGCCAAACGAGGAGACGCGCGTCATGTCAGAACAGCCCGCGCCCCGAGGTCAGTTGATGGTGGTCGCCACACCGATCGGGAATCTGGGTGATCTCACACCGCGCGCCCTCGCCCTGCTCGAACGCGCCGACGCGGTCTACTGCGAGGACACCCGTCATTCGCGCACGCTCTTCAGCGCCCACGGCATCTCACCGCGCCAGCGCCTGCTCGCCCTGCACGAGCACAACGAGATGTCCGCCAGTGTCGACATCATCGAACGCGTGGCCCGCGGCGAACTGGTGGTGCTAATCAGTGACGCGGGCACGCCGGGCATCTCGGACCCCGGCGCCAAGGTGGTCGCCGAGGTCGTGGGGGCCGGGTTCGACGTCTCGACCGCGCCCGGGCCGACCGCCATCATCGGGGCCCTCAGCGTCAGCGGACTACCCACGGACCGCTTCGTGATGGAGGGTTTCCTCGGTCGCAAGGCGGGCGAGCGTGCCCAGAGCTACGAGACCTGGCGACGCGAGCCGCGGACGATCGTCTTTTACGAATCACCCCAGCGCGTCACGACCACGTTGGTCGAACTGGCCCGGGTTCTGCCCGAACGTCGGGTGGCGGTGGTGCGTGAACTCACCAAACTCCACGAGGAGGTACTGCGGGGCACGGTCCAGGACGTCGCGACGCAGTTGGCCAACCGCGAGGTCCAAGGCGAGATTGTGGTGGTGCTCGAAGGGGCCCGCGCCGTCGCCGCGCCCGCGCCGGAGGTGGTGCGCCGCGCGCTGCGCGAATCGCTGTCGCGTGGTGCGTCGGTGCGCGACGCGGTCGCCGAGGTGGTCGAGGAACTCGGCGTCGCTCGCCGCGAGACCTACGCCCTGGCCGTCTCGCTGCGAGACGACGAGGTTCGTTGAGTTAGTACCCTTGACGGATGGCGCATTACTACATCACCACCCCGATTTACTACGTGAACGACGCCCCCCACGTCGGCCACGCCTACTGCACGGTGAACGCCGACGCCATGGCCCGCTGGCACCGGCTGATCGGTGATGAGACGAAGTTCCTGACCGGAACCGACGAACACGGTCAGAAGGTGGCCGACGCCGCGCAGAAGAACGGGGTGAGCCCGCGCGAGTGGACGGACCAGACCTCGCGGCGCTTTCGCGAGGCGTGGGATGCGCTGAACATCAGTTACGACGACTTCATTCGCACCACCGAACCGCGCCACTACGAGACCGTGCAGAAGTTCCTCACGGCCGTCTACGAGAACGGCTACATCTACAAGGACGTCTACCAGGGTCTGTACTGCGTGAGTTGCGAGGACTACTACACGCTCGAGTCCAGCGACGAGGGGCGTTGTCCCATTCACGGACGCGAACTGACCCAGATGCAGGAGGAGAACTGGTTCTTTCGACTCAGTGCCTTCGCTGAACCCCTGCTCCAGTACTACGAGGACCACCCCGGGTTCGTCACTCCCGAGACCAAGCGCAACGAGGCCCTGTCCTTCATCAAGGGGGGGCTGCGCGACATCTCGATCACGCGGACGTCGATCTCCTGGGGCATCCCGGTGCCCTGGGACGCGAACCACGTGTTCTACGTCTGGTACGACGCGTTGATCAACTACCTCACCGCGATCGGCTACGGACGCGACGACGACGAGACCGCGCAGTGGTGGCCGACTTCGCATCACCTCATCGGCAAGGAGATCCTGCGTTTTCATTGCGTCTGGTGGCCGGCGATGTGCATGGCCGCGGGACTCGACCCGGTCAGTCACGTCCAAGTGCACGGCTGGCTGTTGGTCGGGGGGCAGAAGCTCTCCAAGACCATGGCCTCCGAAGGCAACGTCAAGTTGACCGATATCGCTCCGGTCGTGCTGACCGACGAGTTCGGGGTCGACCCGATCCGTTACTACCTCCTGCGCGAGACGTCCTTGGGCAACGACGGTGACTTCTCCCACGAGGGCATCACCGCGCGCTACAACACCGATCTGGCCAACAATCTGGGCAACCTGGTCGCACGGGTCACGACCATCGTGGCCACCAAGTGCGCCGGGACGGGTCCCGCGCCCGAAGAGGCGAGCGAACTTCGTCGCCCGGCCGAGTCGGCGCTCTCCGAGGCGCAAGCCGCCTGGGACCGCTTCGCCCCGAACGTCGCCCTGGAGGCGACCTGGGGGCTCATCGGCGCCACCAACGCCTACCTCGAGAACACCGCGCCCTGGAAGATGGAACCCGGCGACGCGCTCGATGCGGTCATGGGCAATGCGCTCGAAGCGATCCGCCTCGTGACGATTCTCGCCTCGCCGGCCATCCCCCAGGTGTGCGCCACCATCTGGTCGCGGATCGGTCTCGAGGGCTCGCCGACCGACGAGGTGTTCGCGACCAGCGCGCGATGGGGACGCTACCGCGCGACCCAGCCGATCCACAAGGGTGAGCCGCTCTTTCCGCGCATCAGGGCGAACGTTGAGTAGCTGGACCGACGCCCACTGCCACCTCCAGGACCGCTACCTGGGCGAGCGCGAGATCGAGGGCTCGACGGCCGACGCCCTGGCGCGCGCCTTCGAGGCCAACGTGCACCGGGTCGTGGTGATCGGTACCGACGCCACGTCCTCCGGCGAAGCCCTGGCTCTCACCGACCTCTCGGCGCAGGTGGAGATCTACGCGACGGTCGGACTCCATCCCCACGACGCGCTCAACGACGTGGAGGAGATCGTGGCCCTCGCCCGAGCGCGACACCCTCGGCTCGTGGGCATCGGTGAGTGCGGCTTGGACTACTTCTACGAGCACTCGCCGCGCGCGGCCCAGCGCGCGACGTTCGCCCGTCAGATCCAACTCGCCCACGAACTCGATCTGGCGCTGGTCATCCACTGCCGTGACGCCTTCGACGACCTCTTCGAGATTTTCGACGTCGAGGGCGTACCGGCGCGTACGGTGATCCACTGCTTCACCGGTACTCCCCAGGAGGCTTCGACGTGCCTCGAACGTGGTTGCGACATCTCGCTCTCGGGCGTGGTGACCTTCAAGAACGCGGAATCGTTACGCGAGGCCGCGCGCCTCGTACCGCTGAGTCGCCTCCACGTGGAGACCGACAGCCCCTTTCTCGCTCCGGTGCCCTATCGCGGTCGCGCGAACGAACCAGCGCTCGTGAGTGTGGTGGGGGAATTCCTGGCCCAGTTGCGCGGCGAGGACGTCGAACTCCTTCGCAGTGAAACGTCAAAAAACAGTGCGCGACTCTTCAATATTGCAGTCTCATAAATATGATTTGATCATTGATTATATGATTATTTTGTCGTAGGAGTTGCCGGCGGCGCCCGTCTCCCCTAGCGTTGTAGGGCCGGTCGAGGAGAACGACTGGTTGTCCTGGCGGAGGGTGGAGATCTGAGGGCAAAGCCACGCGGGGTGCTTACGCGCTCGGCGTCACTGGTTACCGCTGCTATCACTCTGGTGATGGTTGCGACGGTCGCATCGCCTACGCCCGCGCAGGCCACGACGAGCCACGTCTACGAACCCATGCCCAACTTCATCGGTATGGGTCGTTCCGGCGTCTATTCCGAGATGTTCTCCGCCCAGCTCTATTTCAAGACCAACGGAGCGGGGGCCAACTCGTCGCAGTGGGTGCGCGTGGTGGGTGAGTTGCCGGCCGCGGGAACGATGATCCACCCGTATTCGACGGTGATCTTGCAAGTGACCACCGCCCCCGCCCCCGTCAGTGTCGATGCGGTGCGCCACGTGACCGCAGTGCACCACGTGACCGCGGTGCACCACGTGACCGCCAGGGCCCCCGTGTCCAAGAAGAGGGCGGTCGTGAAGCTGGACGCGACCGCCGCCCAGAGCCGGGCGAAGCCGACGAGCGCCACGAGAAATACCTCGCGACCGCGCGCGGCGAATTTCCGGGTGGGGGTGGCGACCTGGTACTCCTACATTCCGGGACAGTGCGCCTCGTGGTACCTGCCCCAGGGTACCCGGATCAACGTCGAGGATCTCTCCAACCACCGAGTCATCAGTTGTGTCGTCACCGACCGAGAAGCCGCGCACGGCAGTCGGGTCGTGGACCTCTCGGAGACCCAGTTCGCCGAACTGGCTCCGTTGGGGGTGGGCGTCGTGCCCGTTCGAGTCACCTGGTGACGCACACCCGCGCGGAACTCACAGCGCTACTCGAAGCACACGGACTGAAGCCCTCGCGCGCCCTGGGCCAGAACTTCGTGGTCGACGCCAATACGGTGCGGCGCATCGCGCGTCTGGCCGAGGTGGGCGAGGGTGACGAGGTGCTCGAGATCGGCGCGGGCCTCGGGTCGTTGACCATGGCACTGGTCGAGACCGGAGCGCACGTCACGGCCATGGAGGTCGACCGTTACCTGCTCGCCCCGTTGCGATCGGTGGTCGAGCCCCTGGGCGTCGACGTGCATCACGCCGACGCACTGACGGCGGATTACTCGCAGATATTGACGGGTCCGACGACGGTGGTGGCGAACCTGCCCTATAACGTGGCCACTCCGCTGGTGCTGCACCTGCTCGAGACCCAGCCCCTCATCACGCGCATGCTGGTGATGGTGCAGAAGGAAGTGGGCGAGCGATTCGCCGCCTACGCCGGTGACGAGGCCTACGGCGCGGTGTCGCTGCGCGTGCAGTACTTCGCCGACGCCACGGTGGTGGGCAAGGTGGGACCGAACGTCTTCGTCCCCAAGCCCAACGTCGACTCCGCGCTCGTCAAGATCGTGCGACGAGCGCACGTCCGCGTCGACCCGGCTCTGGTGAGCGAGGAAGAATTGTTCTGGGTCATCCGCACGTCCTTCGGCCAGCGTCGCAAGATGTTGCGTCGTTCACTGCACGACTGGGCGAGCGAGGGCGTCTTCGAGCGCGCGGGGGTGACCGAGACGCGCCGTCCCGAGGAGTTGACCCTCGAGGAGTTCGCGGCGCTGGCGGCGGCCAAGTGACGCTGCTCGTCGCGCCGGCCAAGCTGACGCGGTATCTCGAGGTGACGGGGGTACGCGAGGACGGGTACCACCTGCTGCGAAGCGAGATGATTTCGGTGGATCTGGTCGATCAGCTCGTGATCGATGAGGCGGGCGACTACCTACGCGTCGACGGACCCGACTCGGTGCCGACGGACGATTCGAACTTGATCCGCCGGGCCCTACGCCTGGTACGACGACACGCCGGCGTGACGCTGCACAAGGCGATTCCCACCGGGGGCGGACTCGGGGGCGGGAGCTCGGACGCCGCGGCCATCTTGCGCTGGGCCGGGGGAGTGAGCGCGCGCGACGCGGTCGGACTCGGCGGCGACGTGCCCTTTTGCCAGGTCGGCGGTCGCGCGTTGGTCGAAGGTATCGGCGAAGTGGTGACCCCCCTGGCCTTCGAGGAGCGTGCGTTGACGCTATTGCTCGCAGATTTCGAGGTGTCGACGCCGCTCGTGTACCGCGCCTTCGATGAGTTGGTCGCGAGTGGTCAACGACCCGGGGGCGTCAACCACCTGGAGGCGCCGGCCCGTGTCGTGGAGCCGCGCGTGGGTCTCTTACTGGACTGGGCGCGCGCGCACTTCGGCGACGCCCAACTGGCGGGTTCGGGCTCGACGGTCTTCATCGAGGGTCACGTGTTCGACACCGCGGGCGGGGACGTGACCAGTCCCGCCGGAGCAGTGAAGTGGTGTCAGACATTCGCTACGCCAGCGGCGTAGCCGCAACGACTATTTACCGGCAGCGCGACGCTGGAAGCGGGTGCGCTTCAACATCTTCTTGTGCTTCTTCTTACGCATGCGCTTACGGCGCTTCTTGATTAACGATCCCATGGCTTAGAGAACACTACTAGAGAGTGCGACGTTCGCGCGAAACCGGCCGCGCTCGCGTCAACGGCACGTTCGACACCGGGGCGGGAGCGCTCATCTTGGTGACGTGCAGGGCCTGACGGGGGCAGCCGCGCTCGGCGTAGCGCGCGGACTGGTAGGCACCGATGTCGGCCATCGGCACGGGCTCTTGACTGATGATGGGGTAGCCCCACTCGTCGAGGTGCACCAGTTCTGGCGCCAGCTCGGCGCAGTGGCCGAATCCGTCGCAGAGGATCGGATTCACCTGCAGGATGAACATACCCGTTCGGCGGATCACTCCCATATGAGTTCCTCCTCGTGCTCGAGCGCCGGTACCGTGAGGAAGCGCTGGTTCGAACGAGCCCCGGCGCAGGGCCCGCCGCGCAAGTGGTCGTCGATGTCGTGAGCGAACACTTCGATGCTGGAGCGCACGAAGCGCACGACGCCGTCGGGGTGGCGGCACGCGCCACGCCCCTCGATGACGCCGCAGCGGTCCTGCAGCCGTGCGATGGCCGCGACGCCGTCACGACCGCCGCGCACCACCGTGAGCAGGTCGTCGGCCAGAGCGGGCAAACCGAAGGCGCACGGACCGCACTGACGGGCGGATTCGTGGGCCATCCACCTCACCACGCGATGCGCCTCGGCGACGCCGCAGGCCTGACGCGGCAGCACCGCGATGATGCCGGCGCCGACGGAGAGTTTGAACTCCGACAGCGATTCGTTGCAGTAGGGGGTGTTGATCTGATCACCGCGCAGCCACGCGCCGCCGTACCCACCCAGGAGCACCGCTTGGGGCGACGTATCCGCACCGGCGGTGGCGAGGATGTTGGTCAGGGGAGTGCCGAGGTTGACCTCGAGCACGTTGGGGCGCGCGACGGCGCCGGTCACCGAGACCACGGCGGTGCCCGGGTGTTCGCTCGTGCCGAGGGAGCGAAACCACTGCGCCCCGTAACGGCCGATCAGGCCCACGTTGGCGCAGGTCTCGGCGTTGTCCACCAGGGTCGGACCGCGACCGATCCGCAAGATGTGCGGACGCCCCGGACGATACTGGGGAAGCGATTCGTTGTCGTCGAGCCAGTGCACGAGGGCCGACTCCTCACCCGCGACGTAGCGCCACGGGGGCGTGTGCAGGTCGATGCCCGGACCGCGGAGGTTACGTCGGGCCCGCTCGTGGATGGCGCGTTCGACGTGGTTCACCACGGTGGGGTTGTCGCGCGCCACGCAGATGGCGATGCGGCTGGCCCCGATCATCTGGGCCAGCATCTCGGCGCCGTCGAGCACGAGGTGGGGGTTGGTCGACAGGAGGCGGTTGTCCTTGTGCGCGGCCGGTTCACCCTCCATGCCGTTGACGACGACGTACTTGTGCCCGCGCTGGTGACGCAGGAGGTCCACCTTTCGCGTGGTGGGAAAACCCGCCCCGCCGCGTCCCACGAGACCCGAGGCGTCGAGTTCCTCCAGCAGGTTCGACACGTCACCGGAGGGTTCGAACATCCGCTCGTGCTCGGTCAGGGAGAGCGGTTTGTTCGTGGCCCCCGCGAACAGACGCGGCAGGGTGTGCGCTTGGATCATCGGCGACCTCGCGACGCCGGGGGGCGCGGGGGAGTCTTGGGGAAAGATTCGGGTAGACGGGGTCGCGGGGGCACCGGCGGCGACGCCAGCGGCGACAGGGCGGTACGGCCGGCGGCTCGCGTGGGTCGTCCCAGGAAGCGCCAGATGCCCGCGAGGGCGACGAAACCGGCGCAGCCGGCTACCAGGAGCATGCCGACCCCCTTGTGGGCGTCAGTGCCGGTGAGGTAGCCGTGCACCAGCGACGTGGAGTACGCCAGCCAGGAGAACCAGTGGATGAAACGCCAGGACTGGTTCTTGATGCGCAGTTTCAACAGACTCGAGATCCACACCGCTAGGAACAGGTCGAACGCCACCGCGCCCAACGTGACCGGGACGCGTTTGTAGGTCGAGGTCATGGGGATGACAGCCGAGATCAGTCCCGTGTTGACGAAGCTGTCGAGCACGGTGGTGATGATGTGGATGAACAAGAAGACCATCGCGACCATCGACAGCGAGCGGTGCACCTCATTGACCTCGAAGCGACCGATGAAGGTGCCCCCGACCCGATTGGCGACCAGGGTGCCCAGCGCCACGACGCCGGTGAACAGGAGCATCGCGACGATTCCCGTGGCGCGGGTGGTGTACCAGAGATACGGAGTGGTCAGGGCGATCACGCCTCCTCCTCTCGGGGCCATGCTCCCACGAATTCTACGCCCCCGTCGTGTCGCACTAGCCGTGCCGAACGTCCCGCCTGGGCGATGTGCCAGGCGGCATCCTCACCCCACAGGAGGGCGGCGGTGGCGAAGGCGTTGGCGCCCACGCAGTCGGCGTCAATGACGCTGACGGCCGCGAAGGGGCTCACCGCGCTTCGGCCGGTGCGCGGATCGATGATGTGACCCACGACCGTCTCGCCGCGGCGCCACGTTCGCACGTCGTTCGACGAGGTCGCCACTGCCCCGTTCTCCAGGGTGATGCGCGGTTCACGGCCCGTGAAGGTGAGAGTCGAAGCGACGCCAACGACCCAGGGACCCTGCGGACCCCGACCACGAGCGCTCACGTCGCCCCCGATCTCGACGAGGACGCCACCGACGGGGGCGACGTCGTCGGCGACCAAGTCCGCCACGAGCGCCTTGGCGCTGGCGCCCAAGTCGATGCGCCACCCGGGTGACTTCTGCACCGAGCGCGCCGCTTCGTCGAAACCGAGCGCCGCGAAGCCCGGCGCTGGCTGAAGGTCCACCGGGGTGTCGTCAATCTGGCCGATCGTGTCGTAGTCGCGGTCGTAGCCCAAGGCTTCGAGTGACGTGAGAACAGTGGGGTCGCAGAGTCCCTCGGTGAGGTCGCTCGCGCGCCGCGCGGCGACCAGTGCGCGAGTGAGACCGTCGCTCAGGGTCACCTCGCCCAACGCGCCGTTGAGAAGGCTCAGCTCGGAATCGGCGCGGAATCGGTTGCACGCCTGGTCGATGACGTCGAGCCAGTAGTGCAGTCGATCCTCGGCGAAGGGCAACGCATTTTCGTGTTCGGTGTGCAAGGAGCCCGATAGGCCCCAGATGGAGAAATTCATCGGTGTCCTAATTGCACAAAGTGTTGCCCGAAGGCGAGGTGTAGCACGTCGTCGTCGTGGTGACGGGCACGGTCGTCGTCGTGGTCGCCGCGACCGCTCCACTGGAACCGGTCGCACCGGCGGGAGCCACTGTGGTCGTCGCCACTGGGGCGGTCGTCGGGGGAGTCGGGTGCGTCGTGGTGTGCAGTTTGGTGACGCTCGCGAGGTAGCCGACCATTCCCACCGACAACACACCCGAGCCAACGAAGATGGTGCGCGTCAACATGCGCACGCGCGCGAATCGGCGGTCGCGCTGGTGAGTCGTACGGGGAGAAGGTGTCACGTCACTCAGTCTCGCAGGACGAAATAAGTCCCTAGAAAGTGAAAAGTAAGAATTTAGGAAGGAAGTCAGTCCCGCGCTCGACACGATGCGACGTCGGGCCGGGTCGCCGTCGGCGCGGGTGACTGGCGCGCGGTGGTGGCTCCTCGAGGGGCGCGAGGTTGATCAGACGGTCGCCAGAGTGATACAGAAGCGCGCTCCTCCGAGCTGGGGGTCGCGATCGACGACGACCGATCCACCGAGTTCCGAGACGACCTGGTCCACGATGGAGAGTCCGAGCCCCGAACCGGGCAGACCACGCGACAAGGGTGATCGCCAGAATCGGTTGAAGATGAAGGGGACGTCCTCTTCGGCGACACCCGGACCCGAATCCGACACCGTGATCACGCCCGCCGCGGAGAAGACCCTGATTTCACTTCCCGCGGGGGTGAATTTGATCGCGTTGGTCAAGAGGTTCGAGATGGCGCGCACCAGTCGGTCGCGGCGTCCCACCACCTTGGAGGTCTCGAGGTCGACCTCAATGATGATGTTCTTGATACGTGCGTAGGTGCGCGCGGTCTCCACGCACTCCTCGACGGCGTCGTCGAGGCGAAACTCCTGGACCGGTCCCTCCGAGCGCTCGCCACGGGCCAATTCGGCGAGGTCGCCCACGAGCGCCGCGAGCTCGTCGACCTGGGCGACCATGTCGTTGGTCAGCTGCTCCAGGTCTTCGGGCGCCAATTGCTGGGCCCGCGAGAGGACCTGGGCGTTGGTGCGCAGACTCGTCAGGGGGGTTCGTAACTCGTGCGAGGCGTCCAGGACCAACTGACGCTGCAACTGCTGGGAGTCCTCCACCGTGCCCAGGAGTCGGTTGAAGGTGCGCCGCAAACGGCCCAGTTCGTCGATGTCCCCCTCGATGAGGCGCCGCGACATGTCGCTGGTCTCGGCGATGTCCTCGATGTCATCGGTCACGTCCTCGAGGGGGTGCAGGGCCGCTCGCGCCAGGATGACGCCTAGCGAGAGCGCCATCAAGAGGACCCCGGCCGACACGAACAACAGCGTGCGCACCAGACCACGCAGTTCGGTGATTTGACCCTCGAAGGGGACGACGAAGACGTCCGCCGCGGTCGTGGGCAGCGAGAAGTCAGTGTTGCCGCTGGCCACCACGGTGCCGACGGGCAAGCCGACGATGAGTTCGCGCAGCGCTTGATTGTTGAACTCGATGGTGCGAAAGGTGTAGCCCTTCTGCTGTCCCTTGGAGTAGGCCTTGACCGTGGCGTCGACGAGTGCGGTGTTGGTGTTGACGGGACTGATCGTGCCACTGGCGAGCACCAGGAAGGAGGGCGTGCCGCCGAAGTTCTCGTCACTGTGCTGGTAGGCCTGCAGCAAGGACTCATCCACCGAGTGGGTGAGGGCGTTGCGCGAGGTGAGGAAGGAGGCGAGACTCGCCAACACGACGGCTAGGGTCGCCGCGATCACGGTCGCGGCGATAACGCGGCTGCGAAAGGTCATGCAGTGCGCAGCGCGTAGCCCACGCCGCGGACCGTTTGAATGAGTCGCGCTTCGTTACCTTCCTCGAGCTTGCGGCGCAGGTAGCCAATGTAGACCGCGAGTGAGTTGGTGCCCGAGTCGAAGGTGTAGCCCCAGACGAGGTCGAGAATCTGGTCGCGGGTGAGTACCTGGCGCGGGTGCTGCAAGAACAACTCGAGCAGGTCGAACTCGATCTTGGTGAGCTCGATGACGCGCTCGCCGCGGCGCACCTCGCGCGTTCCGGGGTTG
The DNA here is from genome assembly GCA_029850535.1 of Actinomycetota bacterium. Taxonomy (GTDB): domain Bacteria; phylum Actinomycetota; class Acidimicrobiia; order Acidimicrobiales; family RAAP-2; genus RAAP-2. Next base: position 22,735 of record JARCRU010000089.1, read on the forward strand.
AGCGTGAGATCCTCGAAGCGAAGGACGGTGTCGTCGCCGTCGGTGACCTGGCGTCGACGCAGGAGCGCGCGCAGCCGGGCCAAGAGTTCGGCGAGGTCGAAGGGTTTGACCAGGTAGTCGTCCGCGCCGACGTCGAGTCCCTCGACGCGGTCGTTGACCGCGTCGCGCGCGGTCAACATCAAAATCGGTGTCGCGTCGCCCGCGCGACGAATGCGTCGGCACACCTCGAGTCCGTCGATGTCGGGTAATTGCAGGTCGAGCACGATGGCGTCGGGCGCGCGCAGTTGGACCGCGCGCAGCGCGCTCAAGCCGTCTTCGAAGAGTTCGACGTCGTAATTCTCCATCCGCAGGGCGCGCCCGAGGGCCGTACGGATCGCCGCGTCGTCATCGACGATGGCGACGTAGGCGTTGGGGTTGGGTAGGTTGGTCACGGGCTTTCCTTTGCAAGGCGTTCAGGCTCTAGTGTTGCGTGTTGGTATTAATGGTCTTTCGTGATTCACTAAGAATCAAGGAAGATTGCTCTTACCCTAGATGGCGGGTAGTTCAATTGGCAGAACGGCGGACTTTGAATCCGTAGGTTGGAGGTTCGAGCCCTCCCCCGCCAGCGCAGTAAAGGCCTTGGAAACAAAGGGTTTTCGAGGCAAAAAAGTATGTGACGTCTGTAACTATAGTGGAAAAAGTGCCATCCACGTGCCCAACTCTGAAGAATCCGTTGAGCGTTATTCCGCTTTTGTAACCTTGTTCCAGTGAGTGGACATTTACGTCAAATTTCGCCAGGAGTCTGGCGCGTGCGGGTTGAGAAGTCGCGTGATGCCTTGACGGGCAAGCGTCGAAGGGTCGACAAAACCATCCGCGGAACGAGGCGGGAGGCTCAACGAGTGCTCAACGAGTTGTTGGTCGAGGTGGACAAGGGGCGCCATGGAGGCGCGTCGGTCACCTTGGGGCAATTGCTCCATCAGTGGCTGGAATTGGTCGAATCAGACCGCAGCCCGACGACTTTGCGGGGGTACCGCCAGACGATCAATCGGAATATCCTCCCGACTTTCGGCGATATCTCCGTGAAGGACATCAAGACGGCTGATCTGGACCAGTTCTATCGAGGTCTTGTACGCCACAGGAGGCTGTCGCCGTCCACAGTGCGCCAGATCCACGCGATTATCCGCCGGGCCTTTCGCCAAGCACAGATGTGGGGATGGGTGACTTTCAATCCCGCCACCAATGCCACACCACCGCGGCTGGTCAAACCTGACGTGTCGCCTCCGGACGTGCAAGAGGTTCGCCAGCTCATCCAGGCGGCGCTCGAGTGGGATCCCGCCTTCGGACATTTCGTGCATCTGGCGGCGACTACGGGGGCGCGTCGGGGCGAGTTGTGCGCACTGCGGTGGTACAACGTGAATCTCGATGCTGGAGAAGTGACCATCGAGAGGGCTATCGTCGAGGTGCCCGGAGGCGGAGCGTTCGAAAAGGACACGAAAACCCACCAGGTTCGGCGCATGGCGCTCGACCCGGCGACCGTGGACGTCCTGCGCGCGCAGCAAGCTCTGTCGATTGAGTTCGCCGAGTTCGCCGACACCGAGATCACTGACGAGTCGTTCATCTTCTCGCTGGAGCCGGACGGTTCG
>JARCRU010000090.1 GCA_029850535.1 Actinomycetota bacterium
CGCCGGTGGGTTCTTCTTCAGGTACTCGAGCACTTCGCCCTCTCGCTCCTCGGGCAGGCATAGTCGCACGCGCGTGAAGTGCGCCGCTTGGACCAGATCCTGCTCGACGCGCATCGGGCCCTCCCAGAACTCCATCGAAGCCTCGATGCCCATTTCGGCCACGACCGCCATCAGGTCGTCGGGGGTGGGCCCCGTCGGACGTTCGAGTTGCCAGAAGTGGCGCCACGCGTCCGAGAGATTGGCCAGGGGGTGTTGACGCGGCAGTTCGAGCACCACCCGACGAGTGGCGTGATCGTTCAACTCGCGCACAAAGGGCACGATGTCAGCCACGTTGTAGACCACGTGGTGCGAGGTGACCACGTCCGCCACTGCCACCTCGCTGGCCAGCGCGGGCCAGAACCCCAGATGGGTCTGCACCTGCAGCCCCCGCGCTCGCGCGTTGCGCGTGAACATCTCGAGCATCTCGTCCTGGTGGTCGACGCCCACCACGTGCGTGGCCGGTGGCGTCAACGCGAACGCGGCGATGCCGCCGCCACAGCCCACGTCGAGGACCGTCGCGGACTCCCCCAGCACCTCACGAGCACGCTCGTGCGAGGGACTGGTGGTGATGACGTCGGGCACCTCGAAGAGGACGGGCGGGTGGATCCAGGGACTCTCGCTGGCGAGTGCGAGAATCCCTGGAGGAATAGCCCACGCCCCAAGGTCGCGGGCCCAAGTCTCAGCGGCGGTGCTCAACGATTGAGCAGTCGCGAGAAGAAGCCGCCCGTGGAGGGTTCGTCGGCGCACGAGCAACGATCAGCTTTGGCCACGCCCTTGAGGGCCTGTTCGATGTGGTTGCCGCATCCCGCCCAGGTGGGCTTACCGCAACGACGACAGGTGGTCCGGTGACACATACTTCCTACTTTCCTTTTTATTGGTTGAAATGGTTCGGGTGACGAATCGTGGGGCGCTCAGTGACTCAGGGCCTCGAGCATGACGGTGAACGCCGGTGAATGACTCCACGTGGCGTAGCCACCGTCAAGGTTGCGCACGTCCAGTCCCCACTGATTGAGGATCTGGGTGGCGACGTGTCCGCGTTGACCGACCTGGCAATAGACCATCATCGGTCCGGCCGGGACCTCGTCTCGACGCTCACGCAACTCGTCGACGGGGATATTGATCGCGTCGGGTAGCGAGCCGCGTTCGAATTCGCGCTGGCTGCGCACGTCGAGCAGCGTCACTCCCTCCAGGCGCAGTTCCTCCACCTCGTGCCACTGGGCCGTGCGCTCGAGACCCGAGAGGACATTGCCGGCGACGTAGCCGAGCATGTTCACGGGGTCCTTCGCCGAGCCGAAGGGTGGGGCGTACGCGAGTTCGAGGTCCGCGAGTTCCGTCGCACCGATGCCGCCACGTATGGCGGTCGCCAGCACGTCGATGCGCTTGTCCACTCCCTCGGTGCCCACCCCCTGGGCCCCCAACAGGGCCCCCGAGGTCGGATCGACGAGGATCTTGAGCGACATCGGTCGTGCCCCCGGGTAGTAGCCGGCGTGCGAACTCGGGTGGGTGTGGACGGCGACCACCGGGCGACCCGCCGCGACGAGCCGCTTCTCGCTCCAGCCGGTCGTCGCCACCGTGAGGTCGAACACCTTGACGATGGCGGTTCCGATCGTCGTACGCGGTCGCACCTCACGGCCGGCGATGTGGTCCGCGACGAGGCGGCCGTGGCGATTGGCGATGTTGGCCAGGGGTACCAGGGTGGCGCTCCCGTCGAGCGCGTCCATCTTCTCGGCCGCGTCACCCAGGGCGTAAATAGTCGGCTCGCTCGTCTGATTGAAGCCATTGACCGCGATGCCTCCGCGCGGACCGATCTCGAGTCCCGCGCCGCGCGCCAGGGCGGTGTCGGGGCGCACCCCAATGGCCAGGACCACCAGGTCGGCGTCGATCTCCTCACCCGAGGACAGGTGCACCGACGACGCGGCCACGCTGTTGGCACTGGTGCCCAGGTGAAGTCCGACGCCCTGTCGAAGGACCTCGTCGGCGACCAGGGTCGCCATCTCGGGATCGAGGGGCGCGAGCAGTTGCGGCGCCGCCTCCACGATTTGGGTCGGGATACCGCGATGGACCAGATTCTCGGCGATCTCGAGGCCGATGAAGCCTCCACCGATGACGACGGCGTGACGCGGAGAATCCTGCACCTCGGCACTGAGCCGCTCCACGTCCTCCACGGTGCGCAACGGGTAGGCCCGTTCGATTCCGGGGATCGGCGGCACCACCGGTGACGCACCCGGACTCAGGACCAGGGCGTCGTAGGTCAGCTCGTACTCCTCGTCGCTGTCGAGGTTGCGCACCCGCACTCGTCGCGCGGCGGCGTCGATGCTCAGGGCCTCGGTGTGCACGCGCACGTCGATGCGGAATCGCTCGTGCAGCGACTCGGGAGTCTGCAACAGCAAGTCGGCTTCATCCTCGATGACGCCACCCACGTAGTAGGGCAGGCCGCAATTCGCGTAGGACACGTGAGCGCTTCGCTCCAGCACCACAATCGACGCGTCCTCGACCAAGCGTCGTAGTCGCGTCGCGACGGACATTCCCCCGGCGACTCCTCCAATGATGACAACATTCATGACCGCCTCCTACGCCAGGCTCAAGAAGAGCTTCTGGAGTCTCTTTGAAACGACTTCGGAATCGATGCCGGGATCAGCGATGCACTCGCGCAACGACGAGGAGATCAGCATGAAGGCCGCGGTGTGAACGGCCTTGGAGACCGCCGCCATCTGGGTGACGATCTCGTCACAGGACCGTCCCTCTTCGAGCATGCGCACGACGGCGCCCATCTGTCCGTGCGCACGCTTCACCCGCAGGGTAATCTGCGTGAGCTGCGCCTCGTCCTCCAGAATGTGAACGGGTTCCGTCGCCGCCATGGGTTCTCCTTCGATTCGAATTTGTATACCCCCTAGGGTATCAAGTTTTCGCACCGCTGTGACGCATGGGGGACCTTGGTCCCAGCCTCGACGCCCGGGTCAGTCGGCCGCGAAGGCCACCACCCCGCGCGCGAGCGGGGCCAGCAACAATCCCGCCCCGACGCTCGGGGTGGCGAAATGGTTGTCCTCAACACCGAGCGACACCCGCTGGAGCACCGCGCCGGTGGCGGGATTCAACCCGTAGAGAATGCCATCGGCACCAATGGTCCACACGCGATGACCAGCCATTATGGGAGGACCAGCGCCGGCCTGGGCGTGCCAGATGACGCGGATCGTCGCGGGCGAGTACGTGACCCTCGCCGCTTCGGTGCCCGCGGCACAGGGGAGGAAGAGGGTGTCGGCGTTGATGGCCACTCCCCCGTCGAGCACGTCACCACAACGTGAGTCAATCTCCGCGATCTGACCGCCGATACCGCCGAGGCGGCGGGTGTCGAGCAGGTAGATGCGTCCGGCCTTACCCGTCGCCACGACCAGGTTGTGGCCCATCAGGGCCGGCTCCGACGAGAGATCGGCGTCCGCCGCGTTGTCCTGGTACCACGTCGACGGGGCGAAGAATCCCCGTAGTTTCATCTGCGGAGATAGCTCCAGGACGGCGTCGCTGTGGTCGTAGGGCTGTCGCGGCGAGGTGACCGAGCCGTTACCCGTGGTGACCCAGACGTCGCCCGCGGCGTCGACGGCGGGCGCCGCTCCGCCCATCCAGACGGCGCCCTCGCGCTGGCCCGGCCTCGCGTCGACGACGAATGTTCGAATCCGGTGGGGCGCGCTCTCCGCGACCGTCCCCACCACACCGTGGTAGTTCCCGCAGTCGCCGTAGTTGCCCCCGAAGCTGTAGACCACGTCGCCGTGGGAGAGGGTGAGGGCGCTACGACTCAGGTACGTCCGCTGGTCGGCGCTCGGAGTGGGCAGGGCCACCCGCGTCATCAGGTCTCCGGTGGCGAGATCGAGTCCCACGAGGAAATGCACGGGCACCGCTCGCGCCTCGAAGTCCAGTACGAACACCTCGTGTCGCAGTAGATCGATGACCGGGGTACCCGTGATGCCCACGTCGGGAGAGATGTCGCCACAGGGCAAAGTGTTCGCGGGCACCGGCGCGCCCAGGTGCCTACGCCAGAGGACCGCGCCACTGTTCGTTGAGAGGGCGTAGACCGAGTCGTTCTCGGTGGCGACGATGACTTCGTGTTCCGCGACCAGCGGCTCGCCGTAGACCGAGCCGTCGAGTAGCGGCGAGCGCCAGCGGGGGGTGCTGGTGTTGAATCCCGTGATGTCGGCCGCGATCCCCGCACCATCGGCGCCCCCGTGATAGCCCCACCACTCCGTGCTCGGTGCGGTGCTGGTCGACGCACCGGCCAGGGGAATCGTCACCCAGCACGTTGAGATCACGAGGGCGATGGCGGCGGCAATCCTCGGGGAACTCGGTCGCGGAGCGCCGGAGAAGCGAGGTCGCTCTCGGATCGCCGGTACTCGCATGCAGCGAGACTATCGAGTGGCGACGTCGGCGAATCGCATTGACGTCGAGACCGTGAAGGACTCGGCGTCCCGTGGTGTTAGCGTCGCCCAGATGAAAATGCCGACGCGCAGCACCTCCACGTCGCGCTGGGTGCACTACTCGTTGCTGTGGACGGCCCTCGCCGTGGTCGTCGTGGTCAGTTTCTGGCGGCACCAGACGTGGACCAATCGGGGGCTACTCGCCGCGGTGATCCTCCTCGCGTTGCGCGGCGTCGCCCTGACTCGCGACGCCGGCCACCTCGAACGCCCGCGCCGGGAAGATCCCCTCCTCAGCCTGATCGGCGCCGCCGGCGCCCTGACGCTGATGCGCGCGGGGCACGCCGCGCCGATACTCGCGGCCGCGCTGATCGGGGTCGGAGGCGGACTCGGCGTGCGCTGGTTCCGGGGCGCCCGTGACTACCACGGCGCCCCGATCTACGTCGGGGCGTTCGTTGGCATCACCTCGCCCCTGGTGTTGCGCGACGACCGATGGGTGCTCGCGGCGGGACTCCTCGCGGGCGTCGTATGGTCGTTGAGTCGTGACGCCTGGGTCGGAGTGGGAGGAAAGATGGGCACCATGGCCCTGCTGGCGACCAGTGGGGTCGCGCTCGTGGCGCGTGAGTTCCACCAGCGCGGGCCCGGCACTCGTGCACTCGATGCCCACGGCATTGTGGTTCTGGCCGTCATGATTGGTGCCGGGGCCGCCCCTCTCACTTTCTATCTCTCACACTCGCGGGGCTGGGGTGCCGTCCTTGGTTCGTCGGTGCCCACCGTCGCTTTCGCACTCGCCGTGTCACTGACCCCGGCCACGTGGCCCGTCCACGGCGCCGTGCTCTCCTACCTCTGGTTCGGCTCGAGTTTCGTGGGCATGACCACCCCGGTGCGGCTCAGTCGACCCGCTCTGGCCGTCCCCCTCGCCGGAGTGCTCTTCACCTGGCTGGCGTTTCGTTTCGGCCCCTACCTCGCCGGGGTGGGCGGCACCGCCGGGTTCGCCGCGTTGGTGGCGGTCTTCGCCGTGCGGGGCACGACCCTGAACTCGCGACCTCGTCGCGTGCTGGCACGCGACTCGCGCTGAATCAGATCAGCCTCGACGCGAGATCAACGCCGCCGCCGCGCGCCATCCCACGAGGAACAACGACAAGAACACCAGCGCCACGATCACGAAGGCGAACGCCGTTCCCTGACCCGACACGACCCGCAGCACCATGCCCAGCGCCACGGTGACCAACACGATGACGATCCCACTCATCGGCGTGGTAGGCGCGCGCCGAGCACGCGTCACCGTGAGCCAACCGCCGAGCAGTCCCACGGCGAAGGGCCACGTCGTCGACACCATGCCCGCCAGGGTGATGCCGTGTTGGTGCGCATTACGTCCCACGCCCACGAAGAAGAGGAGGAGCAACACGTCGATGCCGAGGGCGTACTTTTTCATGGAAAGTCAATGTTACGGGACGCGTCACGCGGGTGATGTCGCGCTACTCCCAGTACCTCGGACACTGAACGTGTCTCAACTCGCCAGAGTCAGCATACGTACCTCGCCCACTAACCTCAAAGGATGCACTCACCCTCGAGTGTCGTTAGGAGAGGTTGTCCGTGAGTACCGAGGTCGAGACGAGCGATGAACGTATCGCGCGCGCGGATCCCCACTCCGGCGAGATCGTGGGCGAGGTCGCCAAGTCGCTCGCGCACCGCGAGGGGATCTGGCACGCCACGATCCACGTGTGGATTCTCGATGATCTCGGACGTCTCATCTTCCAGCACCGGTCGCCCGCGAAGGAGCACTACCCGGACCAGTGGGACGTCTCGGTGGGTGGCCACCTGCGCCACGACGAAGATGGCACCCGCGAGGTAGCCGAAGAACTGGGGGTTGAGGTCAACCTCGATCAAATGGACTTCGTGGGCATCGCCACCATTGACTCGCCACTGCCCGGCGGACGCGACCGTGAAAAACCCCGGGTCTACGTGTGGCGTAGTGGACGATCGCTCGATTCCTTCGCCTTCGCCGACGGCGAAGTGGTGGGTCTGGCCTCGGTGACCCTGGAGGACCTCGAAAGGCTGCTGGGGGGAGCGCGCGTGCCGGCCACCGTGTTCGACGGTGTGTCGAGCCAACCCGGGAGTCTGGCGCCCGATGACCTCGTCACACTGCCCACGGCGTATTGGACGCTCCTACGCGGTGCCCTCTACCAGAGCTGAGCGCGCCGTCCGCTCCGCGCCGGCGTGGTCGAGGGGCGTTCCCAGGTACGTGGGAACTTCGAACGCGGGACGCAACCCCACGCGATGCGCGAGACACTCAACCCACCCGCTGGGTCACGAGAATCGCATCGAACGCCACCGGGCACGACCCAGGAGACTCACCGACCGGTCTTTCGACCGCTATGAACGTACGAGACTGATCTCGGGCACGGCAACGAACACGAGGGGGCTCTCGATCATGCGCCCCGCCCCGAGCGCCGCCAGTCGCTGCCATACGCTGGCGTCGTCACCGTCGGAGCTCTGGTCGAAGCCATCGGTACGACCGAAGGCGTCGCGTCGCACGAGCACCGTACGAGGATGGATCTGCTCAATCATCGACTCGTCGAGGGCCTCAGTGACTCCGCGCGACCCGTCATCGACGATCTCGACGTCGACTTCTTCCGTCGACCAGCGACTCGCGCACATCAGCGCCTCAGAATTCGACAGGACCGAAAGTTGAAGTTCGATCTTCTGAGGATGCCAGCGCCACCCCGCATCGATGAACGCCACCCACCGAGATGAACAGTGCGCGGCCCCCGCGTTGCGAGCGGCGGCCAATCCGAAACGCGGCTGGCGCACGACGCGTACGAGCGGCGCGAAGGAGAGGGCAACGTCGACCGTGGCGTCGGTGGACCCGTCGTCCACCACGATGACCTCGCGAACCTTCACCGTCTGGTCGGCGACGGATCGGAGGGTCGCGGCGAGGGTGGCGGCCGCGTTGTTGGCCACGACCACGACGGACACACCCGCGGGATCTGACGCACTCGGTTCCCCGTTGCGCGCGTCGAGTGCGAGACGAGCGACGACTCGGTCGTCCAGCACGACGTCGACTTCACCGAAACGCTGAGTACCTTCCGGACCTCGTCCCGTGATGAGCAGGACGTCACCGGACTGCATATCGCGCACGCTGTGACGAATGGCGGTGGCCCGATCGGCCTCGACCCTGACTCGCGGGCGCATTGCCTCGGGAACCCCCGGCAACATCTGATTGATGATTTCGAGCGGGTCCTCGTCGCAGGGACTGTCCGTCGTGAGTCGAACATGATCGGCCTGCGCCGCCACCCGCGCCATCTCCGGTCGCTTGGCGGTGTAGCGCTGGCCCCGAGCACCGAGCACGAGGTGGACTTCGCCCCGCGACACTTCTCGCGCCGTAGCGATCAGCGCCTCCAGCGCGTTGGGGGTGTGGGCGTAATCGGCCACCACCAGGCAGGGTTCATCGCGTGACACGACCTCGAATCGACCCGGTGGCGGAACGCACTCGGCGATGGCACGAGCTGCGCGCAACGCCTCGACCCCCAGCCATCTCGCGGCCAGGAACGCCGCGGCCACATTGCTGCCATTGATCTCGCCGATCAGCTGTGACGAAATCTCGGTCGTGCCGTCGGGACCGTCTAAGTGGACGAGCAATCCCTCGAGCCCCCGCGACGTCGTACTCATCGTCACGTCGGCCGAGGCGTGGCGCCCGAAGGTCACCACCGGAATCGAACACGAGTCGGCGAGACGACGTCCCCACTCGTCGTCGACACAGATGATCGCCGCGTCGCAGTGTTCGGGCTCGAACATACGTCGTTTCGCGGCGAAGTACCGCTCCATCGAACCGTGGTAGTCGAGGTGCTCCGGCGAGAGGTTCAAGAAGACGCCCACGTTGAAGTGAGTACCCGACACCCGATGACGATCGAGGCCGTGCGACGTCACCTCCATCGCCACGCGACGCGTGTCACGCTGGACGAGTCGTGCGAAGAGCGACTGCAGAACGGGAGCCTCGGGAGTTGAGAGGCTGGGGTGCATCAGCAACTCATCGCCTAAGAAGGAGCCCGTCGTTCCGATCTGGGCGGCGGGGTGATCGTCCGTGCCCAGGCAGGCGCGAAGCAACTGGCACGTGGTGGTCTTTCCGTTGGTCCCGGTCACGCCCACCACACTCATGCGTGACGAGGGGTGCCCGTAGAAACGCGAGGCGACCGGACCAGCGGCTCGGCTCACCGAGGGGACGACGCACTGCGCCACCGCGAGATCCAGCACCCTCTCGACAACCAGCGCCGTCGCTCCTCTCCTCACCGCGTCAGCGGCGAAGAGGTGCCCGTCACGGTGTTCACCGCAGTAGGCGAGAAAAAGGTCACCAGGACGCACCGCGCGGCTATCGAAGGCGATGCCACGGATCTCACCGTCACCGATGATCTGGGCGTCGGACAGGCCCCTGACCACGTCGGAGAGCATCATCGCGTCGTCGAATGCGTCTCCCGGCGGAAGGATCGAGACGGCGCTCGTCACGAGGTCATTGCCGTCATCGCGTCAACGCGCCGGGGATTTGCGATTTCGAAGATGGCTCATCTTACGGTAGTCGAGGTCCCAAGTCGTTGAACCTGACGTAGGACCTAGATAAGGAGCGCTTAAATAAGACGCGCGCCCTTTGGCCGACGTTGTCGCAGCACCTGGCACTGGCTACAACGAGACTGGAGCTCGTTTGAATCTCGAAGCTCTTGAGACAATTCTCGCGAGGCTCCAAGTCGTCCTCGCCGAATCGATCAAGGCAGCGCTGGGGCATCGTAGGGCCGGTGGGGATCGAACCCACGACCCAGGGATTATGAGGTGGATGCAATCGGTCGGATTTGTCCGGTGACGTCGGATTGGTATGTGGGATTTTTCGTGGGATTTTCTCGTTGAGAATCGCGTGCGAGTTCACCTCGGAGTGCCGACATACTCAATCCGACTGGAGGCTACATGCCCTGTGGGAGCAAAGTTTGTCTAATCGACAGTAGCCTACCGTAGAGTAGGCTACTGTCCTAATGCGGTGGCCACATCCACGAGAATCAGATCCTCGCGGTCGGCCGCGACTTCGACGAGACGCTCAGCGTAGCCACCACGGCTGAAGAGGTAGATGATGGGAGTCGTGACCACATTCATTCCACTTTGGCGCAGAGCAGGGATCTTGAAGTTTTCAATCATGGCGAGGTAGCCGAGGTCCATCGGGCGCTTTCGCCAGCGAGCCTCACCGATGATGCTCACCTTGCTGCGAACTACCCCGACGATGTCGATCTCCTCGGTCGTGCGTGTGCCAGCTTTGCGTAATTCGTTCAGCGATGGCCCCCACCACGAGCCGACCTTGGGTGCTGGTGCGTTAGAGCGCACCCAACTGCGACAGTACTCCTCGAACTCAGGTCCAACATGATCAGCGAGGACCGGTTCGATCTCGGTGTCGTACAGGGTCGTAGCAGCGAGACCCGATTCGAGGTCATCTTGGAAGGGAAAGACGAAGCGAAACCAGAAGCGAAAGAAGGGGTCGCGCTGGTGCCAGTGTCCCGAGCGACTGCCCGGTTCGGCGTTTACGGGCAGTCGGCGTTCGATGATTCGCATCTCCTCGAGCACGCTTAAATATTTGGAGACGAACTTGCGATCCGCGCGAAGGGCATCGACGATCTCGCCGAACTCCCTGTCGCCGCTGGCGAGGGCCTGGAGGATTGAGAAGTAGATCTTTGGCTCGCGCAGCTCCTGGTCCAAGATCGTGCGGGCCTCGTCCCAGAGAGCCGCGTTCGGATCAAGAACCTTTTCGCAGATCACCTCTCGTAAGTTCCCGGTGCCAAGGGCACTCAAGTAGCGCGGCATGCCGCCGGCGATCGCGAAGCGCTCGAACTGCGCGAGAGGGGCAAGGTCGGGCGTAAAGAGCCGGGACTCCTCGTAACTAACGGGTTGGAGTTGAAGTGGTACCAGGCGTCCGTGCAGGGGGCTGCGCACGGCGAACAGGGCCTCCATCTGACTGACCAACGAACCACAAAGAATGAGTTTCAGTTTGGAGCCATCGCGCTCGTCCTCCATAACGGCGGCGATCGCGGTGAGCTCGCGTTCGATCTCGGCTTGGGTCGTCGGGAGCAGGTTGGAGAACTCGTCAATGACCACGAGAATTTTCTTCATGCTCGCGGCGCGATAGATCACGCGGAATAGTTCGCTCAGGCTGCCAAGAGCGGGTCGCACTCCGAGTAAGGGTTCAAGGCGCGTGGCGAACTCGGCGAGTTGGGCGCCTGGTGCGTTGCGCCGAGCTACCAAGATGACGGCCGGCTTTTCGTGGGCGAAGCGGCGAAAGAGCCAGGACTTGCCCGAACGGCGACGACCGTACAGCGAAAGGGGCTCGCGACTGGTGCTCGCCCACCACTTTTCCAGGTGCGCGAGTTCTTGCTCGCGATTCAAGAATTCGTCGACAGCAGACCAATGGAACAGAGGCTCAGCCATGTCTCTCCTTTGCCTACTACAGGGTAGACTACTTTAGAGTAGACAATATTGCAAAAGATTCAGCCTTCGGTTCGCCAGCACGGTGGGACGCCGCGAGGATAGGGAACTCGGGTGAGGACTGCCTCCGAGGATTCTTCCAAACGACTTCTTCTCACCAACTGTCGCACCCTGCTGTCTAGTTCGTCTCTCTAACGGAGAAAACTCTGCTGTTGCTGCTTTCACTGCTGGCCGGTCGCCATCAATTCGCTGTCCCTCATGGTCGGTGACTTCTTGTCCCACTTCTCGTCATCGTCATGTCTACGACTAGTAATCGAGACGAGCTTCGCACAAATGCAAACTGAGGCAACTGCCAGCGAAGTTGCGAGAGGGCCCCATGGGTAAAGGCATCTATCGAGGACGGTCGCTGGCATGAATGCTCACTACTTGATCTGATGGGGACTTACGGGAATTACCAATGCCCTTGGGGTTGATGGACTTTCGTCACTACTCACCTGAGACATTCACACCTCTTGGACGAGGATTTCACAAGTGATTTCTCGTAACTCACCTTGGTCGCGTGATCTGTCGCTATTTTGAGTCCGGTGCGGCCCCTGGGGTACTGGAGAGCCGACTGAGCTCTGGGCCGGCGGCACGGTTCGACGATTCCAGGCCATCTCGAATCTTCCACAGTGCAGTGTCGAGCGCTCGGACCTCTTCACTTGTGAGTAGGTCAAAGACGCGACGACGAACGTTTCGCAACTGGGTTGGGTACGTCGCCCTCAAGGTGCTTAGTCCCAAGGGTGTCAAGTTCGCCAACGTGCATCGACCATCGTCCGCAACGCGGCTTTTCGTGACGCGGCCCTTCACCGCCATTTCGTCGACCAGTCGCGACATACGACTCGGCGATAGCGCACTGATCGATGCCAGGTCGCCGATTCGAAGTTGCTGGTCCTCGGCCTCGGAGAGGTGGACGAGCACCACATACTCGGAAACCGAAATCGGGGCACCACTGGCAAGGTCCTCACCGAGAGTCTTGACCAAGTGGTTCGCCACATAGGTCAAGGCGCGCCACGCCGACTCCTCACTCGGATTCAAAGGTGGTATCGGTGCTTTTGCCATGTCGTTAGATTAGTGCGTGCGCATACAAATAAGGGGCTATCATGTTGCGGATGAGCATTGCTCTTCGCACGCGCGACAATAAGGAGAACCATCGATGAGCGCCTTTACCGACGTCGAACTCGCTTACCTCGATGCCCAGCCGTTGATGCGTTTCGCGACTGCTTCGCCCGACGGCAAGCCCGACGTCGCTCCGGTGGTCTTCTCAGTCGACGGTGACAGCATCGTGACGGCCGGCTTCGATATCACCCACACTGTCCGCTACAAGAACGTCTCGGTAAACCCCCGAACGACGGTGGTTATCGACGACCTCGCTTCGGTCAACCCGTGGAGCCCACGAGGCATCAAAGTAATGGGCACTGCTGTGGTCGAAGACCACGACGGCGACCCACGATTCCGAATCAGCCCTCAAGTCATCATCAGCTGGGGAATCAACGACACAACGCCGGGCATTCCGAAGATGGAACGCCGAGTAGTCGGCTAGATAGATCCACCCCGCAATTCCCAGGACACAACGACAAGTACACGGAGATTGGCAATGAACAAATACATGGTGGTCTGCACCTTTAGGCCCGACATGGTGTGGGATGAGGTAACCGCGATGGTGCCTGAAGAAATAGCCGTCGTAAAGGTTCTCGAAGCAGAGGGAATTCTCAGCGCGGTACGCGTCTCGGTCGCACGCGACAAGGTATTCCTGGAAGTTTCCGCTGACGATGCCGCCGGGGCCATGGCAACTGTCCAGCGCCTCCCGATGTCGAAGTGGTGGGACTTGGAGCCTTACCAGATCGCAGTGCCGGTCTGAGTTGTCGGATTCGTTCACGCTTGAATTCTCGTAACGGAGTCACCGAATTCTCGTAAACCCCCCTGGTAGGGCCGGTGGGGATCGAACCCACGACCGAGGGATTATGAGGTGGCTGCAATCGGTCGGATCTGTCCGTTGGTGTCGGATCTGTCCGGATTTGAGCGAAAACTCGTCTGGTGGTGTCGGATCTGTCCGGTGGTGTCAGATTGGTATGTGGGATTTTCCGTGGGATTTTCTGAATGGCGATCGCGATTGCTGAGAACGTGGCTAGCGCGCTCGACGTCTTCCGGCACGCTTCGCGAACGCGTCGAGGGCGCTGACTACTTCAGTAGCCACCCAGCGTCGATTGCGCTTGTAGCCCGAAACCTCTGTCAGTATTCCCACATCGGCGAGTTGACTAATGGATCTGTCCGCTACACGTTGCGCAACAAAGAGTTCACGCTGCACGAGAGAAGAATCGATTGCGGGATGACGCAATATGAGATCCACAACTTTCCATGCCGATGAGTCCGACCGCACCTTCAATCGCCCATGCCAGTCTTCCTCGTAGCCGTGAAGGTCGGCGGCAAGATTCCTACCGTTGTCGATCGCAGCGAACGATGCACTTGCCATGAGTTCAATTATCGTCACCGGATTGCCGGAGCGGTAATCGTTTAACGAATCGAAGTAAGCACCGGTATCCGATAGGAGCCCGGCTGATACGGGCACGGTCACGCTGTGCGTGAGTTCCCGGTTCTTAAAGATCGCATGGATAAGAGCTCTGCCAACGCGCCCGTTGCCGTCGGGGAATGGGTGGATCGTCTCAAATTGTGCGTGAGCGACGGCGGCCATCTCGAAGGTAGGCACATCAAGACGATGGACGAATTGAACAAGGTCGGTGATGGCTGCCGGCACACGGTCTTGATGGGGCGGGACGAAGCGAGCGGTATGAACTGAGGCGCCACCGATGCGCACCTGGTCAGTGCGCCAGTGACCCGCCCACTCGGGATTGGTGTCTCGAAGAAGCGCTTCATGCATCGAAATAATTGACTCTTCGTCGAGGCGATCGGCGAGCTCGAGCGCACGATTCATCGCCGTCGTGTTCGCCACGATCATCGAGGCGTTGCGTTTGGAGGCGTCGCCAATCTCGGCGAGAGCAATCGCCTTCGCGCCGGCAGTGAGATTTTCGATTTGCGAAGATGACGCCGACTCCGAACGAAGGAGGATGGATGTGAAGTTCGCGAACTTCGAACCGATCTCTTGGTCGAACCTAGCGATCTCCACAGACGCTTCTGCGGCAAGAGCGGCCACGTCAGAAGGAACGTCGATGGAGGGAATGTCGGCGATCTCGGGCGTGATCGCCGCGCGATACGGCCCCTTAGATAACTTACGATTGCGATTCGATCCGTAAGCTTCGAGTTCTTCGTCCCCGTAATCGAGGTGGCGCTCCTCGTAGGTGATTGACGGCCAAGAGGAATCTTTCGGTGCCAGGGCGAGGGTTAACTCCGGGTTCGCTGATACAGAAAACTCTTCGCCTTCTTTGACTCCCTTTGGTTGTCGAGGTGTCTTCATGCTTCCATTATACAGACACTTAGTTACATAAGTGTCTGTATAGAATCCCTTACAGACAGATGCGCGGTGGGGTGGGGTCGCGACTAGCACCTTCGGAGAGGCGGCGGATTCGTTGGTGGTGATTAAGTCTTCCGCTATTACCGCGAACACCTGATCCGTGATGCTGATTACGCCCTCGAAAGTTCGACCGTCATCCTGTGAATCGTGTGCCCGACCCACCAAGGTGGACAAGAGAGCGGCTACATCGCCGTAGCGAACTTCGAAGTCCTCGAGAATACCGTGATCCGAGCCGAGGTTCCGTACGCGGGTTTCGGTATGC
>JARCRU010000091.1 GCA_029850535.1 Actinomycetota bacterium
CTCAGTAACCTCAGCAATCTCTTCAACACAGTGGCACTGGTGGCGATTGTGGCGATTGGTGAAGCGGTGACGATTCTGGCCCGCCAAATTGACCTTTCGGTTGGCGCCATTCTTGGAATTTGTGCTTATTTGGTGGGTGAAGCGAGCGGCCACGTCTCGGGCCCACTCGGACCTGTTTTCGGCGTTGCGATGGCGCTAGCTCTGGGCGGAGCGCTGGGTCTGGGCAACGCCTTGCTGATTGACGGGTTGAAGATGCCCGCCATCATCGCCACTTTGGCAACTCTCTCTATATATACGGGTGTACAGATTTTTGTCAATAATGGTTCTCAGCTGTATTTGACGCAAGTGCCCAAGTGGTTGGCTGGACTGCGCGGCGATACCTGGTTCGGAATTGGGACCTTCATCTGGATCGCACTCATTTGCCTCGCGGTGGTCAGTTTCATATTGCGTCGCACAAGATTCGGGCGAGACGTCTACGCACTCGGCTCCAATCCCGAAGCAGCGATATACCTAGGCGTAAAGGTCCGACTCCGCACGTATCAACTCTTCGCGCTTTGTGGTGCCCTCGCTGGTCTTGGCGGACTGCTCTACGTATCACAGTTCGGGAATGTGGATGCGACAGCGGGTAGTGGAATGAACTTGACAGTTATTGCGGCAGCCGTGGTGGGTGGGGTCAGCCTCTTTGGTGGTTCGGGCACCGCGCTCAACGCTGTATTAGGTGCGCTTCTGCTTGGCGAGATCCAGAACATTCTTGAACTTACGCACATCTCGGTCTTCGCGGAGCAGACATTGCAAGGTGTGGCGATTGTGGTAGCGGTCGCGGTGTACGCGGTGGTGAGTCGCCGCTTGCGTCGGCCAGTGCGTCGAGAGGCAATGGCGGGGAACGTGGTGGAATCTTTTACACAGGTGGAGCCCGCCCGCAGCGGAGATGGTGCCGTGGACGGTGGATCGTATGAATAATCTGCGCAAACTGTTGGTCCGATGGGAATTGGGCTTAGTCGTCCTGATCGTCATCGTGATGGTAGTGGGTCAAATCGCCGATGGCGACTTGTTGTCGAGCTTCAACCTTCAAACAACAGCGCTGAATAGCGTGATTCTGCTGTGCCTTGCTTTGGGACTAGCCCCCGTCATTATGACCGGTGATATTGATCTCTCAGTAGTGGGAACCTTGGCACTCGTGGGGGTCATTATTGGAGACATGACGGCTCACGGTGTAAATACGTGGCTGGCTATTGGCATCGGACTAGCAATCTCGTTGCTGTGTGGCCTCATTAATGGACTGTTGGTCGTGTTGTTCGACTTGCCCGCGTTAGCCGTGACTTTGGGAACCTCGGGGGCTTACACGGGGGTCTCGTTCTTGATCCTCAAGGGTTTAGCCATTTCAACGTTCCCAAGCGTTATCGTCTCAATCGGGAGTTCCAATCTCACGGGGACTCAGATACCCTTTGCCGTTGTCCTCCTCCTTGTCTTTGCGGTAATCATGACATTTCTTCTTCACGGCACCGTCTTTGGAAAGGCAGTGTTCGCCATTGGTGGAAGTCGTAAGGCCGCCCTCTTTTCAGGTATCGCAGTGAATCGCGTCAGAATCCTGACGTTCGTCATTTCGGGTCTGATGGCCGGTATCGCAGGCCTCTTGTTCTTGGGAAATTACCAGACGGCGCAAGCGGGCATGGGTGCGAGTGAACTCCTCCCAGCAGTGACCGCAGTCATTTTGGGTGGGGTGAGTGCTTATGGCGGAACGGGAACGATACCGGGCGTTGTCTTGGCCGCCGCCTTATTGGCACTGTTGCAGTCAGCCCTGGGTTTGCACAATTTCTCGGGCGAAGGACAGACGATGGCGGTGGGCTTCTTGTTAATCATCGCCATCGGTCTCCCACCGATATCTCACAAGTATCAGGACTGGAAGCGACGTCGTTCCACCAGTCCATTGATGATCGCTAATGCTTCATTGAGTGGTAGCGAGGAGGGAAAGTAGTAAACGCATTGCAATGACACCGAATCCCAGATGGCTTTCGGTTATGACCTTAGGGGGATAGATGAAGAATCAAAGAAGTTATTTAAAGATGGCTGTTGGGGCCGCCGTCATGTGCGCCTCCTTGTTGCCAGTTGCGTTGGCAGGCGCGAACAGCGCCGGTGCGGCGGGTTCAGTGAAGGTATTCATGATTCCCAAGTTCACGGGCGTCGCACCTTTCACCCAGGCGGCGGCGGGCTGTAAGACCGAAGGCGCGAAGCTGGGTTTGAACTGCCTCTATGGTGGGCCGACCACAGCTTCTGCTGTTGACCAAGTCAACTTCATTAACAATGCTGTCGCTGCGGGGGACAAGGGAATTTTCATTTCCAACGACGACGCTGCAACCGCCAATCCTGCTCTCGTTCGCGCAGAGAAGCACGGTGTTAAGGTCGTTACCTTTGACTCTGACTCGCTGCCTTCTGGCCGCACGGTCTACGTTGAGGGCACCAGCACCGCGTCCATCGCATTGACGGAACTCAATATGGTGGGTTCGCAGATGAAGCCTGCGTTTACAGGAAAGTTCATTATCTTGTCTGCTCAGGCTACAGACTCCAACCAGGTGACTTGGAACAATCAAGTCAAGGCTGACTTGAAACTCCCGAAGTACAAGAAGATGCAGTTGGCTGCCATTATTAACCCACCGTCGGACTCCGCTTCGGACGCTACCTCAAGCTTGCAGGCCGCGTTGGCTTCAGACCCCAGTGTGAAGGGAATCATCTCGCCGACCACTGTGGGAATCGCTGCGGCTGCTCAGTACCTGACCACGAACAAGTTGTGCTCCAAGTACGTGCTGACCGGATTGGGTGACCCGAACCAGATGAAGCCGTTCATGTCGAACAACTGCGTGCACAGCTTTGCGTTGTGGAACTTCACCCAAGAGGGCAAGGTTGCCGCGTGCGCTATGAGTAACGTCTTGTCGGGCAAGCTGACGGGTAAGACCGGGCAGTCGTTCATGTGTGACGGCGTGAAGGAAGTTGTTCTTCCTGGCCAGACCATTAGTGCCGGTAACGCCACAATCTTCACCAAGGCCAACGTCGGGAGTGCGGGTTTCTAAGTAGCCCAGTACTCAATTCGTTGTACAACACTGAAGCCCGGGCCGCAAGGACCCGGGCTTCAGTGTTGTACGTCATCACTCAGGCGATCGCATCACCCAATTCTTCGCTCAAAAAGAGGCACTGCTCGGTGAGCGCCCGTCGACTGAGGCGAGCATCCGGTGCCACCGCGTCGAAGCCGTGATAGGTCCGAGGAAAATGGTGCAGTTCCACGGTGTTGCCCGCATTGATGAGGGCCAGAGCGTAGGCGAGGCCCTCATCGCGAAGTGGATCGAGGTCGGCAGTGACGAGATAGGTGGGTGGCATGTCTCGCAGTTCATTGGCGCGTGCGACCGAAGCGTACGGGGGGACATCTTGTGACGTGGAGGTCACGTAGAGATTCCACATCTTCGTGGCTCTCTCTCCATCAAATGGTTCGGCGTGGAAGAACTCCTTCATCGAAGGGGTGTTGGTGCTGGAGTCGGTCACGGGATAGACCAGTAGTTGGGCGCGTACGGTCGGACCACCTGTGTCGCGAGCGTGCAGCACTAACCCAGAGGCGATGGCACCTCCCGCGCTCACTCCGGCGACGCCGATGCGTGATGGGTCGACCTCGAGTGATGCGGCGTTGTCCCACAGCCACTGCAACGAACTCACTGCCTCATTGAACGCCGTGGGAAACGGATACTCGGGGGCTAATGAGTATTCTACAGAGACGACCACGCACTGCGCGTCGACGCAATATCGCACGCAACGAGAGTGTTCTGACTCCAGGCCACCGAAGACGAATGCTCCCCCGTGAAAGAACAACAAGGCACTGGCCGGCCCCACCACTGCGTGTGGTCGGTAGATCCTCACTCGTAACGGTTCACCCGACTCCTTGGTAGCGATGGATTGATCGGCCCAGGTCACCGAGTCCGGTGCACTCGCTCTTGGGCTGGCGTCGGCCAACCTGCTCTGTTCGCGTCGCGACCATTCGATGTCGTCGAAGTTGTTGGGAAAAGGCGTGGTGAGATATGTTGCGAGTTCCCGGTCCAAGCTCATCGAATTCTCCTCGTGGTTGGTACGTCACCCTGGCGACGCATGAGTTGGCTCATCGACACCACCGCAAACGTGATGCCTCAGGCGTTGAAAGATTTACTACGTGACTCGAATGGTCGAGTGTAAACGATGTCATTTCAGTCGGTAGTGATCTACGACTGATTCGATAACCTCGATACCGAGACCGGGTCCAGTCGGCACCTGTATCACTCCGTCCACTTGGACGAACGGGTCGATCACCAATTCGTTCTGCATGGGATTGGCCAAGGGCTTCATCTCAAAGAGCAGGCAACGATTGGTGCTCGCCGAGAGTGCGACACTGGCGGCAGTGGTGATGGCGCTGCTCCACGCGTGCGCGTTGAACCAGGAGTTCGACGCCTCCACCAGCTTGATGACCTCGAGCCCTCCAGAAATACCTCCAGCTCGGGCCGGATCGAATCCCACGACGTCGCTGATTCCCTCGCTCATGAGACGTTGATAGCCGCGGACGGTGAATTCTCGCTCACCCGTTCCGATGAGACACTCGACTTGGCCCCGCAGCCGGCGAAAGCCCTCCACGTCGTAGGGCTCGAGGGGCTCTTCCATCCAGGTCAACTGATACTCATCGAATGCTCGAGTCCGACGTATGGCGTCGGCTACGCTCCACGCCAGGCTCTGGCCACGGTCCATGATGAGCAACCCATCGGGCCCGATGACGTTGCGGAGTTTCGCCACAAAATCGACGTCTCGTTCAATCTCGTATCCGAGGCGAGCGTCACCGCGTTTACCCATGCCGATCTTGATGCCCTTGTACCCTTCGTCGTTGACGTAGGCGCCGTGTCGCTCTACTTCGAAGTCCAGGCTGGCGTTGAAGGCGTGGGTGGAGGCGATTACGGGAAGTTCTCGTCGCAGGGCGCCGCCGAGTAGATCGCTGACGGAGACGCCGAGAATCTTGCCGCGCAAGTCCCACAGGGCAATGTCCAGCGCACTGAGCACGAAAGCCCCAATCCCGCCACCATAGGTGTACCACCACGAACGCTTGTTGAGTTCGGTGAGGATCGCAGCATGCTCCAGCGGGTCGCGTCCGATGAGGACGTCGCTGAGACCTTCCAGCAAGACTGCGGCGGACCGCGACGCCTCGGAGAACTGGGTGATGGCTTCGCCCCAGCCCACTACGCCGTCGCGTGTCTCGATGCGACATAGGAGTAGCGAGCGCGTAGAGTTGCAGTCGTTTGGCTCAGTGTACGCAACCGGTATGGCGTCAACGCGTACGATGGTCATCAGAGGTTCCTCATGACAGGTGCCACAGTTCCCTCATCGAGTGCATGTTTCCTTCGTCGTCAGTGAGTGACACGATGATGTCCTCGAACCATTTGCTCCAGCGAGTGTTGGCGTCGGCGTGAGCCAATTTGCCAAAACAAGTAGCGGCATCGGGCTCGCACTCCACGTAACCGATGACGTGTTCGTCGTCGTAGCGAAACAACGTGTAATTCGAGAGGCCGGCATCCTTGAGTTCGGCGACCAGTTCGGGCCAGATCTCATCGTGCCTCTTCTGGTATTCGTCCAGGGTTCCCGGTCGAATCTGGAATGAGAAGCATTGGCGTTGCATTATTCTCCCTTTCTGCGTCGGCCCGCGATGTGCGCGACCGAACCACTGGCGGCACTTCGATAACAGGCATCGAGTATCTCGACGGTTCGTGCGCCCAGCCACCCCGGAGAGCAGTTGGTGACGTCCTTGCCCAGTGCCAGGTCGACTAACGCGTGGGGTGGCCCCACGCAGTCGTAAAGACCTGCGTTGGCGTCCAGGTTTGGGCGATAGTTCGTATTGGGGGCGCGAAAGAGCCAGAGCGCTTCACGTTCGAAGTCCACTTGGAACTGACCCTCGGAACCGATGGCCCGAAGTTCGAGTTGGTGCTTATTGTCGCCGGCGTTCAAGTGGTCGGAGCCACCATCCATCGTGCCGATGGCTCCTCCTTCGAATCGAATGGCCGCAGCGTCGAATAGCTCCACGGGAGCTTCGGTCGGTCCTGACATGAAGGCGAAGACCTCGGATGCGCGAAGATCGGTCAGCCAGAGAGCCATCGCCAGCGCGTGACTCAGTTGGGCCTGGGCGTAACCACCGCCGGAGAGCGCGGGGTCGGTCCACGTGCGGGCCTCAGGAATCGAGTCGGGGGCGGCGTCGGGGTACGCCCCCGTACCCAGTAGCAATTCCCTGGTCTGCGACGCCATGTGCAGCATCAGGTGCTCGATACGACCGATGCCGTGATCACTCATGAGGCGCTTGGCCTCGTGCATCATGGGCTTGTAGTTCCAGCCGAAACTGACCACGAGGTGTCGGTCCAATGCGTCGGCGGTGTCGGCGAGGTCCCACGCGTCGTCGGGTCGGATGGTCATGGGTTTCTCGACCAGTACGTGAGCACCCGCTTCAATGGCCGCCTTGGCCTGCTCGTGGTGCAGACCACTGGGACTGGCCACTAGGCAGATGTCGACACCCGCATCGAGAACATCGTGATAGTCCTCGCTCGCAATCTGGAATCCCCAATCGGTCTTGATCTTGTCGAGCAGTTCAGGGCCCTTGCGAGCGACCGCTACAAACTCCACGTCATCGCGACGCTTCGAGAGCTCGGGTAAGTGTGACGCCACCGTCCACGAACCAGCGCCGATTACTCCCAGACGTAGCTTTGCCATATAACTTCCCCACCCTCCTTGCCTTGCCTGCGGTACTACGGTGCTCCATCGTCGATGACGGCGATCGGCGCACCGATCTCAATCTCATCCTCCACCGCCGCGAGGTGCTCGAGGACTGTCCCCGTCACGGGGGACGGCACGTCGACAACGGCTTTGTCGGACTCCACGACCACCAGAACATCGCCTGCGTTCACGTGTTCGCCAACGTCGACCATCCATTCATTGATGACACCGGTCTGAGTGGTGTCGCCCAAGACGGGCAATGGGACGGTGATTCTCATCGGGTGATCTCCTAACGGTCAAGAATGCGAGGGCGAAAGGATATTCTCGAACATTCGTGGAATCGCTGCGGTGGGGCTCGCGAGAACCCGCTCTTGGGCTTCATCGATCAGCTGGAGTTGGCGGTGACGCATCGCATCAAGTGCGTCAGGGTTTAGCTCACCACTCGCGAGCAGTTGCCCGGCGAAAAGTTCGATCGGGTCGCGGGCGAGCCATTGCTCGAGTTCGCCGTCCTTACGATAGGGCGCCTTATCCGAACGCGAGTGACCAACGTAGCGGTAGGTCTTCGCCTCGACCAAGGTAGGTCCGCCCCCAGAGCGTGCTCGTGCGACGGCACGGGCGATGCTCGCTTGCACCGCGTCGACGTCCTGACCATCGACGATTTCCGAGGCCATGGCGTACGAGGCCGCGCGATCAGCGATATCGGTCACCGCGGTGGTGCTCTCCAGCGGGCTGTACTCACCGTAGAGATTGTTCTCACAGACGAAAACCACAGGAAGGTTCCACACCGCGGCCAGATTGAGTCCCTCGTGGAAGGCTCCGATGTTGGTCGCGCCGTCACCGAAGACGCTCAGGGCAACGCCGTCGGTCTTCTTGGTCGCGAATTGAAGCGCCGCGCCCACGGCGACCGGGGTACCAGCGCCCACGATGGCGAAAGTCGGCAACAGTCCAACGTCGGGATCACTAAGGTGCATCGAGCCGCCGACGCCACCCATGCATCCAATTTGGCGCCCCAGTACTTCGCCGAGCACCACGGCAGGTGGCATACCGAGCGCGAGGGCGTGCCCGTGTCCGCGATAAGTGCAACAGACGAAGTCGGTCGCGCGCGTCGCTGCGGCCAGGCCAACGGCGACAGCCTCCTGGCCCTGTGACGTGTGGGTCGTGCCGCTCACGAGACCTTGGGCAAAAAGGTCCTGTATCCGGTCTTCGACCAGGCGAATCTCAATCATGCGTTCGAGCCGCGCGATGGGACTCTGGTTCACCTCGTGACGGCGTTGGGTGCTCTGAGGCACCTCGGGGCTCGCGGTGTCGCTCATACCAACTCCTCCCACCAGGATGATGGTGACTTCTTCGTGGACAGCAGTGAACTGACCTGCTCTTGGACGTAGGCGGCTGAGGGGAGAAATCGTTTTTCGAGTTCGGGCCCATACGGTACGGGGACATCCGGCGCAGTGATGCGGTGAATCGGTGCTCGCAAAACGCCGAAGGCCTCGTTGGCCACGACCGAGGCGATTTCGGTCCCCCAACCACCCGAGCGCTGGTTTTCCTCGACGATGACTAAGTGTCCCGTGCGTCGAACAGATTCGAGGACGGTGGACCGGTCCCAGGGCATCAGTGAGAGAAGATCGATGACTTCACCCGACCATGAGGCGGAGTCAGCGGCCTCGAGAGCCACGCTGACCGTTTGGCCGAGTGCCACCACGGTGACGTCGGTGCCCGCGCGAACGACTTCGGCGGTGCCGAGGGGGATGATGGACTCGTCTCCGATGTCGACGTTCTCGCGTTGGCCGTAGAGGGTGCGAGGCTCGAGAATAACGACTGGGTTGTTGTCACGAATCGCGGCCTTAGTCAGACCGTAGGCCGTGCGCGCACCCGAGGCGACCGCCAACTTGAGTCCGGGCGTGCCGAGCATCCAGCGTTCCAAGGTTTGCGAGTGTTGACAACCGAAGCCCAGACCCGAACCGACCGAAGCGCGCATCACCATCGGCACCTCGTAGCGACCACCTGACAAGTAGTGCATTAATGCGGCTTCGGTCACCATTTGATCGAACGCAACACCCATGAATTCAATGAACATGATCTCTGCCACCGGGCGTAACCCCGTCATGGCGGCGCCGACCGCCGCGCCGAGAAAGGCGGTCTCGGAAATTGGCGTATCGCGAACCCGCTCGGGTCCGAACTTGGCGAGGAGTCCCTCGGAGGTCTTAAATGGCCCTTCGGCCACCGCGACGTCCTCTCCGAAGACCACTACGCTCGCGTCGCGATCCATCTCCTCGGATATCGCAAGTGAAATCGCTTGGTTCATTCGCAGTCTCATCTGCTGCCCCCGCTCGCCTCAATCAGACATTTTCCATTGCGCCCACCCCGCGCAGAGGTGACGTAGTGGGATACACAGGTCGCTCGGCCGAGGAAAGCCTACAATCGATTCCAACAATAGGGGGCAGGCGTGCCGCTGTCAAATGTCACGACCCCAGATGTGACGCCAACTACCCGAGCCGATAGACGGCACTGGCGTTGCCCGAGAAGAGCGCCTCTTGTTCATCGAGTGAGAATTCTCCCACGAGGGCCTCGTAGGCGTCGATCACCGGGTCGTAGGAGCTGAAGAGACGATCCACGGGCCAATTCGTTCCGAAGAAGCATCGCTCGACTCCGAATATCTCGATGCACGCGAACACCCACGGTCGCAAACTGGCCACCGTCCACTGATGGTCATACATCCCGAGACCGGAAATCTTGCACCAGGTGTTTTCGGCCTCGGCGAGCTTGGTGAGTCCAGTGCGCCAGTCACGGAAGTACTCGTCGGATCTCGAACGGGGATATCCG
Source organism: Actinomycetota bacterium (assembly GCA_029850535.1). GTDB lineage: Bacteria > Actinomycetota > Acidimicrobiia > Acidimicrobiales > RAAP-2 > RAAP-2. The sequence continues at coordinate 9,574 of JARCRU010000091.1, forward strand.
GCGTGTTCGAGGACCATGGTGGTTTGCGGGAACATCTGGGCCACGTCACGCGCCTTCTCCATGTTCTCCCACGTGCAGTCGAGGTCACACAGGAGTCCGTACTTCTGTAGAAGTGAGTATCCCTTTTGCCACTGCGTCGTGGTGAGATAGTCCCCTTCGCCGAAGTCGCGGATCGCCACCACCCGTTTCGACGCCTCGAGGTGGCGAACGAGGATCTCCTCGACGTTCTCTTCGGCGAGGGGAGCGTGGGCCACGATGGCGTCGGGGCATCCAGTTCGTTGCGCCATCTCTTCAAGCCAGACAGTCTCGGCGACCGGATCGGGAGCTCCGAGCGCCGCCTGGACATGGACGACCTTGGTCACGTTGGCGAAGCGCGATTCGGCTAGATATGCGTCGGCGGTGTACACCAGGGTCTTCAGCGCATTGATGTCCCCGAGCTGGGGATGGATGTAGTCGGGCTGGAGCCACGAATAGACCAGGTCCTTTCGGCGCAGGTCGTAGAAGTGAACGTGAGTGTCAACAAACGGCAATCTTGCCATCTCATCCTCTCCATTTCCTATGAATTATTGCGGATTGATCGTAACGTTGCGTTGCGATATCAGTACATCAGATAGCCGCCGCTCACGTTGATGGTGGCCCCCGAAATGTAGCGAGCGTGACGACTGGCGAGGAACACGACGACCCCCGCGACATCTTCGGGTTCGCCCACGTAACCCAAGGGGGTCTCCGTGCGCATCTTCTCGTACACCGCTGGATCGAGGTCTGTCAACAGCATCGAGGTATTGATCTGGCCCGGTGACACGGTGTTGACCGTGATGCCCGCGCTTCCGTAGTTTCGAGCCAAACTGCGCGAGAGCGACACTATGCCACCCTTCGACGCGGCGTAGACCGACGAACCCCCGAAACCACCCGTCCACCAACTCTGAGAAGTGAAGAGGATGATTCTTCCCTCGCCTTGGGGTGACATGGCGTTGGCAACTTGTCGGCTGAGGAAGAAGGTCGCCTT
>JARCRU010000092.1 GCA_029850535.1 Actinomycetota bacterium
CAGGCCCTGGCGGGAGTATCGGTACTCCTGATCGGTGCCGAAGAGTCCGCTCCCCAAGTGGCTCAGCGTGCTCGGCGTCTCGGCGCCGTTCCCGAGGGTCTCGACGTCGCCACCACGACCTCGGTGGCGGTCGCGCTCTCGCTCCTCGACGAGCGACGACCTCGGGTCTGCGTGATTGATTCGATCTCGGCAATGAGCGACGAGGTTCTCGCCAGCGTGGCCGGATCAGTACCCCAAGTTCGTAACGCGGCCGAGCGATTGTGTGCTCGAGCCAAGGAAGTGGGGACCGCGCTCATCTTGGTGGGCCACGTCACTAAGGATGGCGAGCTCGCGGGCCCGCGGGCCCTCGAACACCTGGTGGACACGGTGGTGCGAATCGAAGGTGATCGCTACGGTACGTTGCGCGTGGTGCGAGCGATCAAGCATCGCTTCGGACCGACGGGCGAAGTGGGGCTGCTCGAGATGGTCGGGGAGGGCTTGCGTGACCTTCCCGAAACCTCGATGGCCCTCGGTGGGGGCGTCGACGTGCCCGGAGTGGTCTTTACTGTCACCAATGACGGCTCACGCTCGTTCCTCGTGGAGGTGCAGGCGCTAGTGGCGTCGAGTTCGGGATCGCCCCGACGTGTCGCGCACCAAGTTTCCTCTCAGCGACTGTCACTGATGCTGGCGGTCCTCGAGTCGCGTTGTGACATTGACGTGAGCGCCACCGACGTATTCGCCGCCACCGCTGGAGGGATCGCCGCCACGGAACCCGGGGTGGATCTGGCCCTGGCATTGGCGGTCGCCTCGGCGGCCGCGGGCTTCTCGGTGCCGCGATCTCTGGTCGCGGTGGGTGAAGTCGGACTGGCCGGAGAGTTGCGAGCGGTGAGTGGACTCACCCGACGCGTGCGTGAAGCGCAGCGCCTCGGTGCCACTACGGTGCTCGTTCCGACGGCCGGGGAGCTCGATGAGGTGGCGGGGCTCCGCGTGCACCGTTGCGCCTCGCTCGCCGAGGCGATTGGCGAGGCGCGCCGCTAGATCGCGGCGAAAGCGGTCGTGTAGGCGTTGATCGCTGGTTGACCGCCCAAGTGCGCGTAGAGGACTTTCGAGCCGGGGGTGAAGGCACCCTCCGAGACGAGGTCGATCAGGCCCGCCATCGACTTTCCCTCGTAGACGGGATCGACAATCATGCCTTCCAGGCGAGCCACGAGTTTGATGGCCTCGAGGGTCTTCTCATCGGCGACGCCGTAAACACCGGCGTGCCAACGATCCAAAAGGACGATTTCATCATCGGTCAGCTCGCGACCCAACTCGATGGCGTCGGCGGTGCGCTGGGCGATGCGCTTGATCTGTTCGCGGGTCGTGGCGACCGTGGCGGAGGCGTCGATGCCAATGACGTCCTGGGCGCGCGCGGAGTGCGCGAATCCCGCGATCATGCCCGCCTGGGTCGAGCCCGTCACCGAGCAGACGATGAAGCGGTCAAAGTGCAGTCCCAGTTCGACCTCCTGGTCTTCGACCTCGAAGGCCCAGCCGGCGAAACCGTGGCCGCCCAGGGGGTGGTCCGAGGCACCCGCCGGAATGGCGTAGGGAGAACCGCCTCGCGATCTCACGTCCGCCAGAGCCTGCTCCCAGGACGGTCGAAAGCCGATGTCGAAAGTAGCCGGATCCAGACGCACCTCGGCCCCCATCAGGCGCGAGAGCAAGATGTTGCCCGTGGTCTCGTAGTGCGCTTCGTCCCAGTCCACCCAGTGCTCCTGGACCAGGACACACTTGAGTCCCAGGTGGGCCGCGACCGCCGCCACTTGGCGAGTGTGATTGGACTGCACCCCACCGATTGAGACCAACGTGTCGCAGCCCTGGGCGAGTGCGTCGGCGGCCAGATACTCGAGTTTGCGCGTCTTGTTACCGCCAAAGGCCAGGCCGGAGTTGACGTCCTCGCGTTTAGCCCAAATCTCGACGTCGCCTCCGAGATAGTCGCTCAGGCGGTCCAGCCGTTGCAGGGGCGAGCGTCCAAAAGTCAGGCGAACGCGGGGAAAGTTCTCGAGGGCTGCTCGTGTCACGTGGCTCCTTCGAATTGGTGACGGACCCCGCCATGATGGCACGTCAGTGCCGGTGGGGTGGCGACATCTGACACGTTCGCTGAAAAGTTTGGTAGAATATCTAATCCCCTATTGCGCAGTTGCGCGTTTTTTCTTTGAGGAGAAACCGAGTCATGGCCACTCACAAGTACAAGAAGGGTGATCGTCTCGTTTACCCTCATCACGGGGCCTGTACGGTCGAAAAGATTGAAAAGATGACGGCCTTCGACGTCAAGCAGGACTACCTGAAGCTCAAAGTCGCCTACACCGACTTGATCCTCATGGTTCCCGTCGCCAACGCCGAGTCGGTCGGACTGCGCGAGGTGATCAACGACGAAGAAGTCGAGGAAGTCTTCGCTGTCTTGCGTAAGAAGGAAGCACGCATGCCGACCAATTGGTCGCGCCGCTTCAAGAATCACTCAGAGAAGCTTCGGTCGGGTGACATCTATCAGGTCGCGGAAGTCGTGAGGAACCTCTCCATTCGTGACAAGGACAAGGGGCTGTCGGCGGGCGAGAAGCGCATGCTGACGCGTGCTCGTCAAATCCTGGTCTCTGAGCTCACCTTCGCACTCAACGTGGACACTGACGCGGCGGAGGAAAAGCTCGCCTCAGTGCTGCCCTAACCGTGTCGGTCGCCGCCATTGTCGTGGCGGGCGGCCGCGGGGTTCGATTTGGCGGTCCTAAGCAGTTCTCTCCCCTCGGCGAACTGAGCGTGGCGGCGCACTCGGTGCGGGCCACTCGCGGCGTCGCCGAATTCGTGGTACTCGTGGTGCCCGACGACTACGACGGGTCTGGCGAAGGGGCCGACCTGGTGGTGATTGGGGGCGACACCCGAGCCGCATCCGTGCGCGCGGGCCTGGCGTCCCTCCCCACCTGTGACGTCGTTGTCGTCCACGACGCTGCGCGCCCCCTGGCGACCCGAGCGCTCTTCGACGCAGTTGTCACGGCCGTGCGGTCCGGCGCCGACGGTGCCATACCTGGTCTGCCGGTCACCGACACCGTTAAACGCGCGGCCGAGCGCGACGGGCGAATGGTCGCAGTCGCCACACTGGACCGTAGTGAACTCGTGACGGTGCAAACTCCCCAGGCCTTTCGTCGTGAGGTCCTGGAACGTGCTCACGCGGTGGAGCACGATGCCACCGATGACGCCGCACTGGTGGAGGCGGCCGGTGGTCTCATCGAGATCGTGGCGGGTGAGACCAACAATCTCAAGATCACCGAACTCGCTGACCTGGCGCGCGCGGCCGCAGCGTTGGAGGACAACGAATGAGAATCGGCCACGGGATCGACGTGCATCGTTTTAGCGATGACGCGTCGAGGGTTTTACGATTGGGCTTGGTGCGGATTGACGGCGCCGCTGGTCTCGTTGGACATTCGGATGCTGATGCGGTTACTCACGCGTTGATCGATGCCCTTTTGGGTGGGGCCAATCTGGGGGACATCGGGCGCCATTTCCCCGACAGTGACCCTCAGTTCGCGGGCGTCGCGTCGCGCGCCTTGCTCGAAGAGACTCTGCATCGTGTCGCGATGGCGGGCTTTCGTCCGATTTCAGCTGATGTCACCATCGTCGCCGAGCAGCCAAAAATGGCTCTCTATATGCCGGCCATGTCCGAAGAATTGTCCGACGTGCTCGGCTGCGTCGTATCGGTGAAGGCCACCACTGCTGAAGGGCTGGGGGCACTGGGCAGAGTCGAAGGTATCGCCGCGACGGCGGTTGCTCTATTGGAGGAATTGTCATGAGTCCGCGTCCCGCACCTCGTCGAGGCCCACAAGGTCGACCGTCACGTCAGGGAGGACGCCCGATGACCGGCGGTCAAGTGGGTGGACCACGCCGCGCACCAAGTCGGGAAAAGGAGGGGCTCGGTGGGGAGCAGGTAGAGGGGCGTCACGCGGTACTGGAATTGCTGAAGGCTCGCCGACGTCCAATCCAGAAGATCTATGTGGCCGACGCCCAGGACCCCTCAGACACTTTGGACGCGATTGAGCGCGAAGCCCAACGTCAGCGCGTGCCACTGCAAGTTATTTCTATGGCTCGACTCGATCGAGAAGCGCGCACTGAGGGCCACCAGGGCGTCATGGCGATCGCTTCACGTCTCGAGACTGTGAGTTTGGAGAGCCTATTGGAACACGTTCACCCCTTCTTGTTGGTGTGCGACGGGGTGACTGATCCTCGCAATTTGGGCGCGATGCTACGCAGCGCCGATGGCGCAGGGGTGACTGGCGTCGTAGTCCCACGGCATCGATCGGCGAGAATCTCCCCTACGGTCACGAAGACGGCGGCGGGTGCGGTCGAATACTTGACCTTCTGCGACGTTGGCGGAATTCCGACGGCCATTGATCAACTCAATAAGGCCGGAGTGTTGACAGTGGGTCTCGCGGGAGAGTCCAAGGATTCCCTCTACGACCTCGACTTGGGATCAGTGCCCGTTGCACTGGTTGTGGGGAGCGAAGAAAAGGGTCTCGCACCTTTAACCAGAAAACGCTGCGAAGCAGTGGTATCTATTCCTCAGTTGGGAAAGATCAGTTCTTTAAATGCAGGAGTTGCCGTCTCCGTTGCTGCTTTCGAAGTGGCTCGTCAACGAAGTCTGTT
>JARCRU010000093.1 GCA_029850535.1 Actinomycetota bacterium
CCCTTGTGGGGGTGGATGTTTTCGTCCCGGGTTCTCCGGCGACGCCGTTTGGGCTCTTGCACGGAATATTGATGGCCATTGATCTCCTGCCGCTCTCAACTAGTGACTCCGACGATGGCCCGGGTGTGAGTCAGGGGACTCGTCGTGGGAGACATTCGAATGAATAGTGTCCTCGTTGGAGTAGCTTTCGGGTGCTTTCTGCTGGGAGCGTTGATTGACACCGTATTCGGGGTTCGAATTCGGTCCGTTCGTGCATTGCCCTATTTATTGGGGCTCATTGGCAGCGCGTGTCTCTTCGTTCTCGGTGCTCACGCCGCCGTGTCACGTCCCACGACTGTCAATATCGTTCTTCTCTCGGGAGCGGGAGATCATGCTCTGCACATCGATCAACTGGCGGGGTTATTCCTGACACTCCTTTTTGGTCTCGCGATCGCGGTGTCGGCATCCTTCATCTCGTGGGTCGGACCCACTGAGCGGGTGCTTCATCGAGGTACTGCGGTTGGTTACCTCCTCCTCCTCAGTTCGGTGGCGACAATTGTGTGCGCGGCCAATGCGTTCCTTTTCCTCTTCTCCTGGGAACTATTGACTCTCTCGTTCTACCTCCTCAGTTCGATCACTCGCTCGTCACGTCGCCAGACGGGTGCCGCGTGGTCAACGGTCGGCATGGGAAAATTCAGTGGTGCCGCACTGCTGTTTGCCTTCCTGTTGCTCGCCGGCCGCACGGGGAATCTGGCGCTGGCGAGTTGGCACGTGGTGGGTCAGGGTGCTCTACATGACGTGGTATGGGTGTTGGTCGTTGCCGGATTCGGCGCGAAACTGGGTGTGGTTCCTTTCCAGGTATGGATTCCCTTGGGTTACCCCGCCGCGCCGGGTCCTGCACGAGCGGCGATGGCCGGCATTGCCGCGAATGTCGGTGTCTATGGGCTGTGGCGCTTCCTGGGTATTTTGGGTTATCCACCGGTGTGGTTGGTTATCAGCGTGCTGATCTGCGGAGGTGTCACCGCTCTACTGGGTATTACGTTCGCGGGAGTTCAGTCGACTCTCACGAGAGTGGTCTCGTATTCCAGCATCGAAAACGCTGGCCTGATTTTGACGGCGTTCGGTGTTGCTCTCACCGGGAGTATCGTGCATTCGTCAGCGTTTGTGGCGTTGGGTCTATTGGCTGCTACTCTACAAACCGCGACACACGCCATTGCAAAATCGGCGCTCTTCGTGGCCGCCGCCAACGTGGAGGCAGTTGAGGGGTCGGATGACCTTGATCAACTTCGCGGGGTTGGACGACGAATGAGCTGGAGCGGTACGACATTTGGCGCGGGTGCGCTGGCGTTGGCCGGACTTCCGCCCACCCTTGGCTTCGTCTCGGAGTGGTTCATTCTAGAGGCGCTGATGCAACAATTTCGTGTGGCGGGTCTGGCCCTTCGTTTGGCACTTGCCATCTCAGCGGCTCTCGTGGCCCTCACAACGGGACTGGCGGCACTCGTGTTTCTTCGCCTCCTGGCGCTCACCTTCCTTGGTAAGTCGTCGGCGTCGAGGGAGCGCTTGTCAGAGTTCGGCATTCTCAATAAGGTGGGACTCTCGATCCTCGGGGCTGGATGCCTCGTCGGAGCGGCTCTGAGCCCGCTCGAGGTGCGATTTATCGCGAGCGGGCTGACTCCGATCGTTCCGAAGTCCGTCACGTTGCATGCGTTGAAGTCACCGTGGGTTCTCCAGCCAGTGTTTTCTGGATTTTCCATTCTGTCACCGTCGTGGCTATGGGTAATCCTACCCACGGCTATCGTGACGGTGCTTCTCGCTACGTTGGTGCTTTCTAGCGGACGTGTTTTTCGCGTGCGCCGGGTCGCTGCGTGGCATTCGGCAACCTCGGGAGTGAGTGGTTCCTCCAGTTACACTGCGTTCGGATTCGCGAATCCCTTGCGCCACGTGCTCTCGAACATCCTCGGTACTTCCAAGGTTGTGTCGAGTGTGAGCGACGAGCACCAAGATACCTCGAGTCAAAGGGAACTCATCGAATCTCGTAGCGAGGTTGTGGAGCCAGTGGAGACGTATCTTTATCGTCCGCTACGCAGCGCGGTGGTCACTGTCGCGAAGGTCGCAAAGAGATTGCAATCGGGACGACTGAACGCGTACGTGGCGTACATGATGTTTGCGCTTCTTGCTGTACTGACGGTCGTGGCGACGATGCGATGAGGAGGGACTCTTATGACAAATGAGAAGTTGGGCGAAGGCGATTCGCCGAGCGGAATGTTTCGTCGTCTTCTGGTGGGTTTCGACGGCTCGAACGAAGCTCGGCGTGCGTTCCGAGTCGCTCGCTCGCTGGCCGCCGATGTTGGTGGCGATGTGCATGTTCTCTTGATTGTCAAGCCTCGCGCGCATGCGGAAACGACGCAAGAACGCCAAGTCGTGTTGCAAGAGGAACAGGCAAATCTCTCCCGAGGTCTCGACGCAGAGAAATCCACGGACGCGCGCGATGCGACTCCCTTCTCCCATGTGGTGTTCGACAACAATCCGGCGAACGCCATCGTCCAGTTTGCGAAGGAACACGGTTTTGACCTGATCGTCGTCGGGACACACGGTCAAGAGCAGATGATGCATCGTGGAGTTGGACACTCACTCGAGGAACTTATTCGGGCTCACGAGTGCCCGGTACTGGTGGTATAGGCGATGGAGAGCAACGTGTGTTGCCATCCAACGATCACGGCGTGGCTCGACTCTAGCCGCCCTCGACGAGCTTCACGGCGTGTGGAGACGACGAGATCGTCGCCATGTCGAAGAATGGAAGTCATTGCATCGTGACCGACGAATCAGACCTCCCCAATTCCGACCCTCAAAAAGATGGACTAGTGCCCTCAGGCGATCATTCGACGGGAGACGTCACCGAGGGTGAAGCTCCACGATGGTTTTCGGCGGGCGTCGCCAGCGTCGGCGCTGCCAGCTTCTTCTCAGATTCTGGCCACGAAATCACCACCTCTTTGCTGCCTACTTTCTTCACCTCCGTGTTGCATGGATCCGCCGCGGGCTTGGGTGTCGTTGAAGGAGTGAGCGACGCTCTCATGGGAGTAGCCAAACTCATCAGTGGACCGGCCGCCAATAGTACGCAACGACGACGACGTTTTGCTGTTCGTGGATATCTTGGTACCGCCGTGGCCACGGGTGCTATCGGTCTGGTAACGGGAGTGTGGGAACTGGGTGTGCTTCGGTCGATTGCTTGGGTGTCGCGAGGCGTCCGTTCGCCTTCGAGAGATGCCCTTCTCGCGCAACTGGCGCCCACTGCCGCTTACGGTCGAGCGTACGGTTTGGAGCGGGCGGGCGACAATCTAGGTGCGGTCGTGGGACCATTACTCGCGGCATTTCTCGTCGTTCGTATCGGTATTCGCCCCGCATTGTGGTGCGCGGCCATTCCGAGTGCGCTGGCCGCCGTGGCCATTGTCGTTGCCGCGCGTGAAGCACGCCAGCTGCCGCCGGGTGCTCGGCGTTCGTTGCGTTTTGATATTTCGGGGCTCAGAAACGGTGGATTGGCCCGACCATTCGTGCCCATTACCTTCTTCGAGTTCGGCAACATGGCGTCGGCATTACTGATACTTCGCGCCACCCAATTACTGCATTCGGAGGGAAGAACATTGGTGGCCGCAACTTCCCTGGCGATTGTGATTTACGCTGCTCACAATGTGTTCGCCGCTGGCGTGTCACTGGCGGGAGGTCACTGGATAGATCGATCAGGGCCACGAGTAGTCTTTGCTGCGGGAGCGTTGCTGTACGTACTGTCCTACGTTGGGTTCGCAATCGGCACTGGATCGTGGTTCTTCATTCTCACCTGCTTCATTTTGGCCGGATCTGCGATTGGGCTAAGTGAAACGTGCGAGTCGGCGCTCGTCGCTCGTGCATTACCCGACGCTCTACGGGGCACCGGCTTTGGCGTGTTGGGCGGTATTCAGGCGACCGGTGACATCGTGTCATCAGTCATTGTGGGAATTCTCTACGTCGTGATGTCACCGACCGTCGCCTTCATTTACGCCGCAGGATGGATGACGCTTTCGCTCGTGTCATCGTCCTGGTTGATCGTGACGCACGGAGTGGGTGAGGGCAAGGGGATCGCCGCATGATTCGTGTTGTGCGCATTGCGAGCTCAGTCACACGTGGCTGCCAACGTCACTGGCTGGTTGTTCGCGGCTCGAAGGTGCGGACGGTACGGATGGAGGCGTAAATGTTCGCTGCGTCATCTAGGGCGATTGCCGTTGCGACCCGCTCCTCGCGGAACCGACCAATGTTCGCGGGACCACGGACCCAGCACGAAGGACGCAAGTACGATTGCTCTCAGGAGCTCCGACGAATGACGTATGTGACTCACCTCGTAGGCGGAGCAATTGATCATCCGCCGCTGGATGGATCTGGTTCTCCGGCGACCTATCGAGATTCGTTCGACGTGCGACTCGCTTCAGAAGAGGAATCAGCGTTCATCCGTATGGTGGATGGTCGGGGCGCGAAGAGGAATCTGCAGGTCCGAAACAGTGCAAGCAAGCAGGGGAGTTGAGGATGCCGTCAGAAGTGAATTCGGAGAGCTCCATCGCCGAAAGCCCTGCCCTAACGAGTGGCCGTCGGTCATTCGTTTCGATGCGGCGACCGCGAGCGCAGAGAGCCCAGATGGTGATAGTTTTCGCTCTCGGTTGTGGCGGGGTCATAGGTGCGATCGCTCGATACGCGGTGTCATTGGCGATTCCCACTCAGACAGGACAATTTCCTTGGGGTACCTTTGTCATCAATATTTCCGGGAGCGCAGTATTGGGATTTCTCCTTCTTCTCCTTATTGAGCAATTCCCTAAGGGGCGCCTGGTGCGACCATTCGTGGGGTCGGGAATCATCGGGGCGTATACAACCTTCTCCACCTTTCAGGTGGACACTCTGTTGCTCATTCGTCATCATGAGATCGGTGTGGCTGTGACGTACATGATGGGAAGTCTCTTAGCCGGGCTGTTGGCAGTGTGGCTAGGGATGAAGGTTGCTCGTTTGATCATTCGAGTAGAGCGCTTACTTCAAGGAGAGACATGACGAACACGGGTGAAGTCCAAGAACTGACAACGCAGCCAGCCCAACGACTCACAATTTTGCTTGGGACAAGGGACCATTATCATCATGGCTCCCTCTTTGTTCATTTGATGCAGCGCGCAAGGAAAGCAAAATTGGCCGGAGCCACCGCATTTGAAGCGTACGAAGGATATGGTGCGTCGGGACAGACGCACGCCAAACACTCGATGACTGACGATTCTCCGATTGGCATCGTCATCATCGATCGCGCCGAGCGGATTCAAGCCTTTCTGCTGGAAGCCTCGGACTTGTTGCAAAATATTGTGACAACAATTGCCGATATAGAGATAGTGGAGCTGTAGATGTTCCTCGTTAGTTCTTCCGTACGTCAATGATCTACCTGTTCGTCGCTCTTGGTGGCTTCGTCGGCGCTCCGTCTCGTTACCTCATCGACCGGGCGGTAAACAACCGAGTCGAATCAGACCTACCGTGGGGCACGTTCTTGGTCAATATCTCAGGGTCCTTCGTGCTCGGGCTGTTAACCGGCCTCTCATTGAGCAACCACCTCTCGTCAGTCGCCAAAGCTTTGCTGGGTACTGGATTCTGCGGTGCCTACACCACTTTCTCGACTTTCACCTTCGAAACCGTGCGACTCGTCGAGGTGGGTCAGTATCTCGAAGCCACGTTGAACGCTGTCGTGAGCCTCGTGGTCGGTCTCGTCGGAGCGAGCGTCGGTTTCGCTATTGGCTTGGCGGTGTAGCAGTGTCGCAGACGGTAAGTCGGGTTACGGCGAAGTCGGAGGAGACGCAATCCGTGCGTCGAGATGTGGTGGTCGACACCTCCACGACACGAATATTTCTCGCTCGCCATGGACAGACAGTGCTCAATGCGGCCGGCCGGCTTCGCGGGCGACTTGACCCCCCGCTGACGCCACTGGGGCTTCGACAGGCCAAAGCGCTCGACTACGTTCTTGCGCGAGCGAACGTGGGGTTGATCGTGGCGAGTCCCTTGGCGCGAGCCGTGCAGACGGCGCAAGCCATAGCCAATAGAGCGCACCTTACGATCGAGGTTGACGAGCGCCTGATTGATCGAGACTATGGTCGCTGGGCTGGGAGTTCACTGGTCGACGTTGAGAGGGAATGGGGATCGATCGACGATGCGCCAGGCGTCGAGCCGCTGGTCCAAGTACGCGATCGAGCGATGGCAGCCTTTATGGATGTCGGTGATCGATCCGGGGTCACGGCTGCGCTGATCGTCAGTCACGACGCCATCAATCGACCATTGTTGGTGGCTCTCGATCCTCGTCTCGAAGGCAGTGCGGTGGCGCAAGAAACGGGGTGCTACAACGTTATCGACCGCGCGGGCCAGGGGTGGCACGTCGTCAGCACCAATAACATTCCTCCCTTGGTGTAGCAACTCAGGTCAACCAATCGAACAAGTCGTCACCAACCACCGATGCGGTTGTACACATCCTCACCGTAACTGGTGGAAAGGGGCTCACCCGGCGTGAGTTTGAAACTCCTGCCGCCGTCCGTTTCACGACCCGCTTGAAGAAAGAGAGTCGACTCTGTCTCGTTCAAGTAGAACCACTGGGCCAAGTCATAAAGGTGGGTGACGACAATTGCTCGCACATTAGAGTCAATGAGGGCCTGAATCACCTGGCGTGCGATTTCTGATCCCTCACGTTCATTCGTTGCCGAAAAGGACTCATTGAAGAGAACGAAGCACTTAGGAGTGATGGCGTCCGCAATGTCGCTCATTCGAGCCAATTCTTCGTCGAGCTTCCCGCTCGTCATCGAAGTGTCCTCCTCCCTCACGAAGTGAGTGAAGAGGCCCTCGCAGACGCTGGCGGTGAATGATTCGGCCGGAACGAACATTCCGGTGCGCATCATGAGGAGGGCAATTCCGACGCTGCGCAAGAACGTCGACTTGCCACCGGAGTTCGCTCCCGTAATGATGACCACAGTTTTGCCGTCGGCATCTGTGTCGTTGCCGACTACGCCCTTTTGACTTCGCAGTGCCAGGCACGCGTCGTACAGCCCGGAGAATCTCAGAAGTGCCGGACTCCAAGGTTGTGCAGCGGGCGAACATGTTGGCCCATTGAGGAGCGACAAACTCTTCTCGAGATTGAGAGTCGCCACGTAGAAGGCCAATTCGGTACGCAACATAGTGAAGAAATTTGAAAGGTGGTCCGCCGCTTGCGTCAACGAGTTCGCAGCGGAGTTGACACCCTTGCTCATGAGAGTGCTCAGTGCGTTGCCGCCAGCCTCGTCGCGCGGGTTGATATCGAACGAATAGGATTTTCGTCCACCGACTCCAAGGCGCTCCTTCCACGTCTGTTTGGTGTGACGCGAATCACGCAACACGTAGTCGATGCCAGTGTTGCCGAAGCTCAACCTCGCGCTGATCAATGTCCCGTCTCGGAAGTTCAATTGTTTGAGGTGGTCGTCAACGGCGACAAAGTAGGCATCGTTCAACTCCTCCTTTAGGGTTGTGAACAGAGTCGTCCAACCCTCGGAAACGAAGCTATCCGCGTGCTCATCGGCAATTTTGCGAAGTTGTCGTAGGAAGCCGATGAACATAGCGATGATCTTGGGGGACTGGAACATCATGCTGCTGGGATTATCGCGGTGGTTGAACCAGAACATTTTGTGTTGCTCAGCGAGTGCGTTCACGGTAAGTCCGTAGATTTCGCGAACAACATCGGAATGCGATGCACAGTCGGCGAGAACAGACTGGCGATACGCGATTTCTTCGGGGTTGCTCAATCCGTTCAAGAGGGCCACCCGCGACACTTGTCGCAAGAACTCATCCGCCCCAGCCATGGCGACTAACAGAGTGTCGAGATCAAGGTCATGCACAAGTTGGGTCTCGTTGGGAGGCAACGGTTGGAGTAGGTCAAAGTCCTTGTCGCGGAACATGAGATGAGCTTTCATGACGTGATTCGCTTTCGAAGAGTGTCGTAGATGAGGCCGTACTTTTCGGCAATTGCCAAGGCGTACGCGAGGCCGTCGGCAGGGTGTCGAACAATCTTGAAGGTGCGCTCGATGGGATTCTCTGGATTGATGGTGCTCGTCATACTTATGACCGAAGGGCCCAGCAGGCTTAGCTCATCGATGAACGAAACGACGACGCACAGCGCGTCGAGGCTGATAATTTTGTCAATTATCTTCGTTCCCAGAGCGAGCGCGTCCTGAGTTGTCGTCGACGCAAAAATCTCGTTCATGATGATGATGCTGTTCGTTGTGGCTTGATTCAAGACGGCGCGAATCCGCAGTAAGTCGTCCTCCAGTTTTCCACTGTGGTACGTCGGGTCCTCCTCCTTGCCAAAGTGAGTGAAAAGTTCATCGTAGAGATACAATTTGGCTGCCCGGCCGGGAACCGGACAGCCAATGCTTGCTAGGTAGTGAATTTGCCCGAAAGTCCTCGCGAAGGTGGTCTTGCCCCCCTGATTGGGGCCCGAGATTACAATGATTCTCTCTTCGCCCTCGAGGTGAAAATCATTGCGCACTGCCGGTGTTCCCTGCAGTGCCAATTTGTTAGCTAGGGCGAGGTCGAAGGTCTCCTTGGCTGAAATCTCCTTCGATTCTACCTGGATATCTGGGAGGCAAAAGGCGAGTCCCTGTGACTTCAGCGGTGCGATGAAGTCGAGGTAGGAGAGATAGAACTGGATCTCACGTTCGAACAGAGTCACGGTGTCGTCGAGGAAGTCGCTTTCGTGCTCGCAGAAGGATTGGAGGCACGAGAATATATCGGCAAAGAGCAGTGCCACACGGTCGGCAATCATCGCCTCCACGTGGTTCATATCGGGCCAGTCGGAAATCGAGCGCCGGTAGTCCTTGACCACACTCTGCTGGAAGCGTGCGAAAGTTTCCTCGATTTCGGCGCCGTAGTCCGCTTCTCCCTCGTACTTGACGACTCGAACGTGAAGGCCTTTGAGGTTGATGCAATAGCGAATTTGCGAGAGTTGGTCCTTCAGCGAACGCGTCTCACTAGCGAGTTGCTCAAACGCTATTGACGAGGCATACGCGGCGAGTGAGTCTCGATAACGAAGTAGAGCACGGGATTTGAGGTTAGCTGCCCCGAGCGCGTTCGCGAGATTCGTTACCGCACTGCAATAGTGATCGGCCGCGTCAAGTCGCAGGGCGCGTCGATGCTGGACGAAGGTTGACTTGACCGACCACGAGAGCCTCTGGTGAACGTCGCGCATTTGGCTCGCGAATGCGCGGATGCCGTCGAGTAGAGCCGCTTCCTCAAGGTCACCCCACACCTCGTGACGGAACTTAATATCATCGACGCCGCCTAAATGGTCGTAGAAGAACGGCAATAACTGGTAATCTCCTCGGTCCTTAGTGATCGAAAAGAATACCTGATCAAGCAAGAGATCGTGGAAGCACTTCGGCTCATGATCGCCTCTGGCGCTGGTCGTGGGTCCTAAGTACAAGATGCTCGGTGCGCCACTCACGGAAGAAGCCAGGGGATTCAGTTCGTCGATCGCGACAGTGGGACGGTTACTGGTCGTCATTTCGTGTACCCCGCCAATCTAGGGTCAGAATTGTGCGATGGCACGCAATGGCGAGTAGACGGACTCGCACCAATTTTCCTTCGGCGCGAAACTCCAAAGACTTTCAGTACGAATGACCCACTGCTCGTGGTTCTAGTCTCAACAATCATGGTCCACACCCTCACGCCATCAATTCAACGTAGAAGCCATTAGCCATGAAGGCGGTTCGGACCGAAGTCCGCCGGAGCATCATCCGACACATCCGATTGTAGTCGATTCCGCTCGAATTTGTCGCGGCGACTATTGATGAGTACTGCTCCTCTCGTAGCGACCAGTCGCTGAAACTTCGCGACGGCTGAATTGGTGAGGCACCCAACTTCAACCGGAGGAATTCCGCCACAAGTGACCGCTCTGCGCCGTCGGCTCGTGCCGGTCTAGCATCGAAACGTGGCGCTTGTGATGCGGACTTTTTTGAAGGAGTACGAATGCCATCGATTGACGTTGTCGTAGAGATTCCGCGTGGTACTCGTAACAAATACGAATACGACCATGACGAGCACGTCATTCGATTGAATCGCCACCTCACCTCCTCGATGGGGTATCCAGCTGACTACGGTTTCTTCCCTGAGACGCTGGGCGGCGATGGCGACCCCCTCGACGTACTCGTACTGACCGAATACCCCACTTTCCCGGGTTGCGTCATTGGCGTGCGGGTCGTTGGCGTATTCCTTATGGTTGATGAGCATGGGGACGATGCGAAACTCATTGCCGTGCCCGATTATGACCCCCAGTGGAGAGAGGCGACGGACATCTCCCATATTCCGATGCGAACCCTCGATGAGATTCGTCACTTCTTTAGCGTGTACAAAGATCTTGATGAGGGGAAATGGGTCAAGGTCAAGGGTTACGAAGGCCGTGAAGTGGCTCTGAAGGAACTGGCCGAATGTCAGGCTCGCTTTCTCGGTGAATAGTTTTCACGAATTGGACTGGTCTTGCAAGACTCGTGAGGCTGGCAACGAAACCAACAATGAGGAGATTTAGATGGCGACGACGGTATCCAAAGTGGCGGCAGTGCAAATACTTGACTCCCGTAGCCGTCCGACCTTGGCTACGACAATCACTTTGAGCGACGGGACCGTGGCACGTGCGGGCGTACCTTCAGGCGCGTCGACTGGCTCACGAGAGGCGGTCGAGATTCGCGATGGCGACCCGAGTCGATTCAGTGGCGCCGGTGTGCTCGAAGCTGCTGCACACGTGAATGGTGAGATCAACGAGGCGTTGGCGGGGAGAACGTTCGCCAACCTTGAGGAACTTGACCAAACGCTGATTGACTTGGACGCAACGACGAACAAGTCGCGATTGGGGGCCAACGCGATCGTCGGCGTTTCCATCGCCGCGTCTCGAGCCTTCGCTGCCTCCCAGGGACAACAGCTCTGGGAGTATTTGCAGCCGACCGGAGTGAAAGCGAGACTCCCGGTGCCGCACTTCAATGTCGTGAACGGCGGCGTGCACGCACCTAATAATCTCGACTTTCAGGAATTCATGGTGGCGCCGATCGGTGCTCCTTCGATCGCCGAGGCGGTCAGGGCCGGCTCGGAGGTATACGCGAAGTTGAAGGGGATTCTTGCCGGCAAGGGATTCGCTACGGGCCTGGGTGACGAGGGCGGCTTCGCCCCGCAGATTGACCGTCCCGAAGATGTTCTAGCGCTTCTCGTCCACGCCATCGAAGAAGCAGGCTACCGACCAGGTCGCGACGGTGTGGCCATCGCCCTCGACCCAGCGTCGAGCGAATTCTACCGCGAAGGGTCGTACCAAGTCGCCGGCGAGTCGCTGTCCAGCACCGAGATGATTAATAGATACGAGGAGATTATTTTGGCCTATCCGGTGTGGTTGTTAGAAGATGGACTTGCTGAGTCGGATTGGCAGGGCTGGGAGCAACTCACCGCCCGACTGGGCGATCGTGTCGAACTTGTCGGCGACGACATTCTTTGTACGAATCCCGTAATCATTCGAGAGGCGATCAGTCGCCACGTCGGTAACGCCGCGTTGATCAAGGTGAACCAAATCGGCACCGTGAGTGAGACACTTGAGGCGATGCGAATCTGTCGAGACGCTGGGTGGGCGCAGTTTGTTTCTCATCGTTCAGGTGAGACCGAGGATACTTTCATCGCCGATTTGGCCGTCGGGGCCGGTTGTGGTCATCTGAAAAGTGGAGCGCCCGCCCGTGGCGAGCGCGTGGCCAAATACAATCGTCTGATAGAGATCGAGACTGCGAGTACTTTGGCCTACGGGCTAGTGACCTAAATCGTCGGAGCGTCCACTTCGTTTGCGCACCGTTACTAGCTGGCGGGTATCTGAATCCTCGTGACTCGAACCTCCTCTTTGGTGACTAGGAATCCGTGGGCCAGATCGCCAATCGTCATGAGGAAATCTTCCATTCGTTCGGGACTGTCAATCAATTCCACCACAAGTGGAAGTCCCGTATTGGCATCGGGGAATCGTGACGTGCGAACGTGCCCCGACCTGCCGAAGCCCTCAATACCGCGCCAGACCGTCGCACCGGTGACGCCGTAGTCCTTGGCTCGATTGAGCACAGCTTCGTGCAAGCTGTGGTGGTGCAGTCGATCGTCCTCACTGAAGAAGATGGAGACTTTGGTGGCGATTTCATCCATTGTGGACACTCCCCTCCAGGGCATCGGGCCAAATCGTCCCAGTCGCTTATAGTTCACAATAGCGCCACCACTGGCCGTAAACCACTTATGTCTCGCCAGCGTCGCTTTGCGCGAAATATCGTTATTGGAATTGTTACTACACCAGCGTGAAGGTTCTCGACGGATCGGTCTCTCGAAGTCGTATCAGTTGGGTGCTCCTGGTGGTTGGACCGTTCAATCGTCGTCGGGAAGGCGCCACAAATTACCTAGGTAGGCTGCCGTGTAAAGTTGCTGCGATTCAAGGCCAGTTCTACGGTGCCGAGAATAGCCACGGATGTACCCGGCGATGGGAGGACGTAGTCCAATTCCGTCTAATTCATCCAGCGGAACAAATGACGGCACGAGTCCAGCCTCCTGTTGTTCAGGCGAGGCGTTCGGGTTCCTCTCCTTGCCAACGAAGACGATCTCGATGAGGTGATGGTCCCAATCAGGGCTCGTCGTCTCTAAGACGAATGCGACGCGGTCGACTGTAACTTGAAGTCCAGTCTCTTCGTGGACTTCCCTTTGCGCAGACAGTGCCGTACCCTCTCCGAGTCGCGGAGTTCCGCCTGGCAGTACCCAAGTGTCGTCACTGTGTACGCGACGACAAAGTAGAACGCTCTGATTGCGGAGAATCATTGCAGAACAACGAAGATTCACCAGAATCTTCTCTTCGCGGATCTGCTCGGCCGGTTGGTGAGTCCGGTCTGATTTGGAATGTTTCATACGCACGACTGAGACCATCTTCCTTGAATCGCTGTTGTCTTCTGCTTGGCGCGCCATCGCTGCATAAAAGGCGATAGGCCTCCACGTCCTCGGCGGTCGATCCCATACTCTTCAAGTTTGTGGAGAATGGTTGACGCGGGGGCACCGGTCAAGAGTTCGATGTGAAAGATCGCTAGCCCACACTCGCAATAAAGTGCTGTCAGTAACTCTTCCGTCAATGCAGCGGGAGTTGGAAACCGTACCCATATCGGGCCAGGTGATCGAACCACTTGAATCTTGTGAAAAGTTAAGATTGCCTCTACTTCGCTGTCATCGTAGAGCGCCTCAATCAAATGAATATCGTATGACGGTGACGGGCGCGGAGACCCCCCGGCGCGAATAGCGAGTCCACTGGAATGGGCAGAGCGCAACACGATGCCCAACGAGGTACCCAACTCCTCGCTCACCACCGACGCCGCCCACTCCTTCTCCAGATAGAGCCGGGTGAGTTCACCGGTGTCGACTTCTTGACGGTCGTAGCGATTGAGGGCACCCTTCGTTCGTCTCTCGATACGCCACAACTTCAACCGGCTTCGGATGAATCGATCAGAGAGACCCAAAACTCGGCCAATTTCGACCGAACTCATTCGTTGTGTCGTATAGAGATACTCGAGATCATTCTTAGAAATCACGTTGGGCACTCTCAAGGGTCTCGTACGACCGACCCCTCTCGGCGCTACGGCAATTCCGTTATCACACAGAATCTGTGTGACGCGCTGTCGATCAATTTGCATGATTTCGGCAATTCGACGCGTGGACATTCCGGACTCACTGTACAGATCGACAATCTGATCGACAACGTCTGGCGTATGGTCGACGGACATATCCTGCTCCCTTGTTACCTTGAGCAGGAACCATCAGCCTCACGGGCGCTTTCACTGACTTTCGTCAGTATGGCGGGATCCATCGCCAGTAGCAGTTTACCCCAACAACCACGAGGCCCTTAAGGTTTTCGTGTCGATCCGGTAGTCTTTTTGGCTAAAGGGACGACAGTCAGGTGGCCTCACAAGCCACAACAACGTCATTGGCGACAGTGTTCTTTGAAACCGACCTGAATCTTTTACGCGCGCAACTACCCGGCGAGTACTTTCAGTCAAGGTGGGTTCTCCATCAGGTGCGCCAAGTCACGGGTCAAGGGTGTTTACAAAATCGGTCCAATCGCCCCAATCTCTATAAGGCTGGGTTCGTAGTCGTCGGGAGGAACATATCCGAGTAGCTCTACAATCGTTGAAGCCACGTTTGCGAGACCTGGTGATCCGATGTTCATTTTCATGGCGATTGGTCGTCGTCCGTAATCCATGATTACAAAAGGGACCTTGTTGACAGAATGCGATGTCTTCAGAATTGGATCTCCATCCTGACTCACTTTGATTGCACCATTTTCCGTTTCAACCATATCCTCGGCGTTTCCGTGATCGGCCGTCACAATGAGACATCCGGAGAATTCTTCGATCACATTCATTATGCGGCCTACCGCAAGATCTATTGCTTCGATCGCAATGACTGTGGCTTGAAGATTCGCGGTGTGGCCGACCATGTCTCCTCCGGCAAAATTTGCGCGCAGGAAATCGGAATTTCCTTCGCGGAGTTCTCGGATGATTGTGTCTGCTGTCTCAGCGCTCTTCATCCAAGGTCGTTGATCGAATGGAATGGTGTCCGAAGGGATCTCGACGTACATTTCCAAAAGAGCGTCAAAGGTTTCTGACCTATTGCCATTCCAAAAGTAGGTTACGTGTCCAAATTTCTGGGTCTCTGCGCAGGCAAACTGTTTGATCCCTACTTCGCAAAGTATTTCACTAACGGTGTCTCGGATTCGGGGAGGTTCTACGAGATATGTCTCGGGGAATCCGGATTCCCTTTCGTATTGAGTCATGGCAACCAATAGAATCTTGGGCATCCTCATTCGGTCAAAATGAACGAATGAATCGTTGACGAGCGCGTTGCAAAACTCGATAACGCGGTCGCCTCGAAAGTTGAAGACGAGGACGATATCTCCGTCTGCTATTGCCCCCAGTGGCAAACCGGAATCCCCCACAACTGTGAAGGCCGGAATGTTTTGATCGCTGATCTTCTGATTTTCGGCTCTAGCAACGTTGACTGCCTCGAGTGCGGACGGGAATGGTCTCGCCGTCCCAAGTACATGAGCTTGCCATCCAGCTTCAACAACTGCCCAATTTGCGCCGTATCGGTCCATCGTTGTTACCATCCGACCACCGCCTGACGCGATTTTGTAATCCAAACCACGGCGACGACAATCGGCCAACTTGCCCTCGAGTTCAGTGATGTATTCATCGGCAGTGAAGTCTTCTACATCACGACCGTCGAGAAGGATGTGGATTCTCACTTCCCCAACATGGTCGAGTTCGGCTTGTTCCAGTATTCGGTAGAGGTGAGCACTATCTGAATGGATACGGCCGTGCGATAGAAGACCCACAAGGTGAAGTACTGAGGATGTATCTCTGATCTGCTTGATGACACTTGGCCACGCTTTCAGCCAAACGTCTCCTGATTCGAAAGCCGCGTCGATCAATTTGGCGCCTTGATCAAAGACTCGCCCGGCTCCCATTGTGTTGTGGCCCACTTCGGAATTGCCCATATCGCTGGCGCCAAGAAGACCGACCGCTGGCCCGCTCGCGTCGAGTTTTGTTGCTAAGCCGCTCCGCATGAGTAAGTCGAGATTTGGAGTCGACGCCTGAAAGACACAGTCAAAATATCCATGGTTCCCTTCTCCAACACCATCGAGAATGAGCAACACCAGTGGACCTCGTGGATGGCATCGGCTCTTTTGTCGTTGATGAAGTTCCATAGCAATAGAAGGCTAATCCTCGCCGCATTCAGTTCGTGTTTGAAGGAAGTGTAGAACCTGCAACCTCCTTCGATTTCGACGGTGGCCGTTACTTCTCACTGTGCCCCGCGGGCGCAAAGAGGTGGAGTATCGACAAAGCGACCATCGACGATTCTTGACGACGGACCACTCCCATTTATGAATCGCACGTTCAGCCACTCGAATGGTGTGAAGCGAGATAAAACTCCAGTGAGTCTCCAGAGAACCTTTGCATCGGCTACTACCTTTTGACTTTGCTCTCCTTAGCCGGTCCACCATATGTCGGCGCTGACACTTCTACTTCAACTTTCCCATTGGTAGGACTGTACGCCCGAAAGTGTGTGCGATGACGTCGCCCGCGGCGTGATACCAAGCGAGAACCGCGAATGCGAGTGTTACCCAGCCGCCCGCCTCTGTGTAGGTCGTTCTTGCCGTACCTGAACCGATAGCTAAGAGGACGAGGCCAATGAAAATTAATGCAAAGACAGCGACCAGAACGATATCGGTTTTGAGAGACGCAATAAAGAAGTAGAACGTTAGGACGGCGAACATCGCCAGAAACAGTGCTACAGCGCTGCCGACGGAGGCAGGAGCCAAGATCCCTGCGTAGTGTTGCGCGATGAATCCATAAATGACCCAGAATGGACCATAGGTTCCAAAGACAACTGCTCCGAAAACGTTTCCTCGCGCGACCTCAAGGATCGCAACAATAATTTGCACAGCGCCACCAAAGAAGAATGCTACGGGTATGACGATTGCAGATCCCCCCGCACTCAGTAGGTGAGCGTTATACATGCCCAGCATGAAGGACGTTGTCGCGAAGGCTGTCACGGCCCAAGCGCCGGGATCGGCAATCTTTGGCCCCGATGATCGGCCCTCCATTGATTGATCAATTGTTTGAGACATTGATTCCCCCCATCGAATGATTTGGCGGTCTTCGGAATGACGACCCGACTTCGGTTTAGCACCATTCGACATCTCGAATATGGATCAACGACCGCCATGACACGCGCTTATTGCGTAAATTCCTAACCAGAAGTTTCCGCTCCTTATATTCCAAGGCGGTTGACGGTCGCAAGTCGGATTGCAATTGTCCTGCCAGAAGTTTCCGCTCTCAGCAACTTGGCGTTTGGTCCGCGTATGCGCAAAGACTCCGCAACGGTATGACGCAAGAAAGCGGGAGGATTCCTGAAGCTGGTCGACCTCGCCGATCAAGTCGTTAAGTCCTTAACCAAATGTCCGGGGGTCTGCAACTGAGAGTCACTCTCGACATGGCGCTCTCGATCGAACACCGCGTACTCTTGCTTGATGAGCTCGTGTTGGCTCTTGACGCGATGGTGCACACTGAGTTGCGCGACCAGATTGGTTTGTTGCAATCGAGCCTCGATATTACGACGGTATCCGTGATCCACTGACCAAATAGAGGTGCGCTCAATGGTAGACCGGGCGTGCGTGATGTCGCGGCCACACTGAATAGGTCGCTTCGCCCGTCGAACTCTACGCGCGTCCGACGACTGTGTTCGTGGTGCAGCTCGTTGGTGTTTTGAGCTGTGATCACGTGAACGTGACTGTTGGCGAAGTTGAAGTCTTCGGCCGGCGTTGCCCGTTGCGCAGTGGTGAATCGAGCTCGATCGTGGGCGTGGCAGACGCCCTGTCTCGTCCTGACGGCATTGCCATCGACGTCGATTTTGGGCCAAGAGCTTCGTAACTCGGGAGAACTTCCTTGGCGTCAACACGCGTCTCGTAGTGCAGATCGGAGAAATCTCGGTACGTGGCGACGTCTGTGGTGATACGGCGTCAGTGGTCGAACTCAGTTCGCACGTACGTCGCTGCAGCCGCACTCGGCGAAGAACAGAGTTGAGCCAACGACGTGGAGGTGCTATAGATGAGGTCCGAAGTCCTGGCGCGTCGACTCTATGACATCGTTTCCCGATGGCATGTACGCCCGCGGCGTCGGCGCGGCGTCGGTCACGGCGAGTGCGCTGGCTACTTGGGCTGCACTAAGTACACGATTGTGCTGAACCTCTTGTTCGTAGTTAACAGAGTCAGCGTTAACGATGGTGTTGGGGTTTTCAATACCCCAGCGGTTCAAGAAAGCCGCGCCGGTGGCAACTTCCAATGCCCACCGCTCGTAGAGCTGAGCCGTTTCGGGAGCGTCGCCGAAGTCGTTCACCCAGACGTCACCGCGCTCGATAGCGATTGTGGCAAGTTCTCGCGCTCTGCGCTCGATGGCGTCGGCACGATCGTCGAGTGCGAGAGTCACGTCGAGATCGACAATCCCGCTGGGCCGGGGAAAGATTCCGGCGACGAGATCGCTCGCCCGCGGACTGGGGTAGCCGACGCCGGCGACGTAGCGATCGACACGGTGGTGCAGGACGTTAGCGATGTCCTCCGCATCCTCGAACGATCGACCCGTGACCAGCATCGGCAGTTCGACGTCAACGTCGAAGCCACGGTTCTCGGCGTCCCGTAGTTGGGCGAGCAGCGCACCGTACGCGGGGGAAGCCTTGGCCTGGGCGAACTCGACTTCGCTGAGTCCCGACTCGCTAAGTATTTCATCCCAGCGCGGGCCATCGGCCATAGCGACAATGGTGTCGTACTCGGCGACGAGTGCGGCGATCGACTGGGTCTGGGAGCGACGGATCATGTCGGTCGCCGACACGTCGGCTCCCTCGTGGCGCAGCACGCCCGCGAGTACTTCAATGGCACTCGGAATCTCGGTCAGCTCGTCGTGGCCGGTTGACGGGTCGGGGTCGTAGTGGGTGTCGACATAAAGATGGTTGGACCCTGATCCTCTTGTCAGTGCCACGTACAGCACCTCGCGAGTGGTCGTGGGACTGACGAAGGCGTGCGCGGTGTCCACGGTGCGCCCTTGGGCGCGGTGCGCCGTCGTGGCGTAGGCGAGCTCGACGTGCTCGGCCACGTACGTGGCTGGCAAGGTGACCGCACCGTGTCCATTCACCCGGGTGACGGTCATCGAGCCGTCTGAGTGGGTCGCCGCGACGGTCCACACGTCGCCGTTCTTGACCCACCCGGTCTCCACCACGAGACGTCGGTTGTTCTCTCGGGTCACCACGAGGTCGTTGACGCCAGCGGTCATGGCTCCCGCGACCTCGACTCCTTCCTCGACGACGGCGACACTGGCGATTCTCTCGCCACGGGCGCGAGCGTTGAGTTCGTTCACCGTCGCGGTGTCGCTGGCGAGCATCAACGAGTGCAGGCCACAACTCGAGTCTTCTTTCCACGCTTCGTAGAGGGCGTCGAGCATCTCGTCGCGGGTTCCGTCCTTGATGCGGCCGTGGGTGGCGTAGGTAACGAGGGCCGCACTTCTGCCATCACGAATGTCGAGACTGGCCTCCTTCTCCCACGCTGACTTGAAGCGACGAACGTCCGAGAGCGCCGGAGCGTCCTTGTGGTCACGCACCAGAGTGCGGAACATCCCTCCGGCCTCCACGCTCGAGAGTTGGGCCCCGTCGCCGACGAGGACGACCTTCGCCTTGGCATCGAGGGCGGCTGACGTGAGCTCATCGAGTACGAACGTCGAGGCGAGACTGGCCTCGTCAACCACCACCAGTTGGTTGGTGCGAAGGGACCAGCGGGCCAGCGCCTCCTCGCGTCGAGTGATGCCCGCGCGCATCCCGGGACTTAGGTATCGCCCCTCGCGTTCCAAGAGACGGACCTTCTCACGTAGCTCACTCAGTTCGCGAGTGCGCTGACCGTGCTGGCGGTGCTCGTAGAGCCACTTGGCGAGATTGTCGGTGTCGATGCCCATGTCGTCACCCAAGACTTCGGCCGCCGCCGCCGAGGGTGCGAGACCGATGACCGAGCCGGCACCGTGCTCGAGTTCCCACGCGGCGCGCAGTCCCGCCATGGTCGTCGACTTACCGGTGCCAGCTGGACCCACCAGAAGATCCAGCACTCGACCCGAGGTCGTGATCTGCTCCACACAGCGGGCCTGGTCAATTGAGAGCTTGAAGGTTCTTCCGGGGAGTCGCTGCTTGGTCACTTCGCTCACTGTGGCAGTACTCACTACGGCCGCGTCGAGGCGCTGGCCCGCGTCGAGCAGCCGGGCCTCGGCGTCGAGCAGCGTTGTCGTGGTGTAGAGGAAGTGGCCGGTTCTTACGAACTTAGAGGTGCCGTCAGGCCGCCGTAGGTAGCGCGGCGTGTGGTGCAGGTTGGGAGTGGTGGTCAGCAGCGCTTGGGCGACGGCGAGGTCGGTGGCGCGAGTGGCTGTCAATACACGTTCTGCCGGCAAGGTGAAGCGCACACCCTGCATCTGGCGAAACACCTCGGCGTGGACGTTGGCGCGAGAGAAGGTGGGCCGCTTGGCGCTCACGACGTCCAGGGCCGCGTTAGCGACGTCGAGCAGAATAGCGTCCTCGAACTGAGCGCTGGTGAAGGCGGGCACGTCCTTATCGCCCAACTCGTGTACCCAGGCCATGGGCTCGTCGTCGAGGTAGGGCGCAGAGCGCACAGTCCATTCTTCGCTCAAGTCTCCGAGGCTTCGCCCCATCTTCGTCCGTCGGGTGGCGAGGGTGGCCGTCTGGCGCAGTCTGAGGACTTCGACGTCGGTCGGAGTTCGGCCGTGATCCGCCTCGAACTGGGCGATGAGACGATCCTTGGCGGAGACGATGGAGGCGGTGCGCTGCGAGAACTCGTCCATCAGGCGCTTCGAGACACCGGCCACTTCCCACTTCGGGGCGGCACTCGAACGTCGAGCGTGAGCGGTCCAGTCCCACCCGAGTTCGGCCGTGAGGAGGTCGGAGAGAATACCCTGGTGCATCTCGGAGAGCATGACTGCCGAGGCGAAGAGGCCCCGGCTATCTAAGGTCCGCCAAGCGCCATCACTGGTGGCCTGGACTCGGTTGAGGATGACGACGTGGTCGTGGAGTTGGGGATCACCGTCGCGAGAGTCGAAGTGGGTGAAACTCGCCGCCACGACCCCGACGATGTCCTCCTCGACGCAGCCCTGTTGGCCTGAACGAGTGCGGAAGACTTCGCGCTCGCCGTAGCGAAGGACTTCGGCGATGGCCGCCTGGTGGCACCGGTAGATTACGTCACGGGTCTCGCGGTCAGCCAGTGCCCAGGCCACGGACACGCTCTTGGAGGGGCTAAAGGTGAGGTCGAATCCACCGACCGCCTTAGTGTTCGGGGCCCGGCCGAGTACTTCGCCAGTGATGGGATCGGCGCAGTCCTGGAGCATCCGCTGGAGGTTCTCTGCGGTGACGGACTGGCCGACGGTGACCCCACGACCTCTGTCGAGTCCAACCAGTCCGGCGCCCAAGAAGACCCCCGGCGGAGTGCCACTCTGTGAGTAGTAGCGAACGAGGTCCGACCTGTCGGTCCCCTCGGGGCCGTCGCCCACGGCGATGGATTTGAGTAGGTACTTGTAGCCCGCACCGATACTGAGACGTCGAATCGTCATCATGTCGGAAACACCTGCATGCATCACAACGGTCGCATCAGATGTGACAAATGATGCGCGAAACTGGCGCTCTGACGTGATCCCGAGTGACGAGTTCAGTCGTTTATCCGTGGTGGACGTCGAGGTTGGCGGGCGAGGCCTGGGTAGCGCTGCCAGGTTGATCCGTATTCGGCGGCGATGTTCTCACTGCGACTCGGGCTGTAGCCGAGCATCCCGGCGACGACGGCCGGGGGAGCTTGTCGCAGGAGCTCGCGGATCGCGCGCGAACGGCTCGTGAGGTTGGGGATGCCCAGGTGCTGCATTCGCAGGCGCAGTGACTTGGTCGCCAGGGGTTGACCCGCTCGTCGCCCGGGGAACAACCAGAGGCTCTCTGGGTTCGTCGCGGTGGTCTGGTTGGTGCGTTCTTTGATGTGCTCGAGCACGATCTGGTCGAAGGGCGGCGGGATCGGTGCGGGCGGCTCACCGAGGCGCACGAGCAGTTGCCCGTCGTCGTCGACGTGAAAGTCGTCGACGGTCAGGCGGTGGATGCGCGTCAGCGACTGGGCGTAGAGCAGGACGAAGAGCGCGAGCACTCGGTCGAGGGACGGCATCTGATCGTCGTAGTAGATGCGCCGAATCAGTGCGATGCGCTGGTGTTGGGTGATCAACGCCACCGGTCGCCCGAGGTGCGCAGGGGTGGCCAGTCGGGGCATGCGTCGGGTGTTCATCGCCCAGTGCAGGAATGGTTGCAGGTCGTCGCGCAGCGATCGTTTGCCACTCGCGAAGATCTGGTCGAGGTCACCCTGGGTGCAGGTGGGAAGCGTTCGTTGTCGTTCGTCGAGTTCGACCAGCAGCCAGGCGGCCATGCGCAGGTGACGGCGGGCCGACTGGGGAGGGCCGAAGCCAAGTGGATGGTCGGCGGCGAGCGCGCGAAAGGCCCGCAGGAAGTGCCACGTGAGGAAGGAGCGCAGTGTCTTTTGGTGTTGGGGGTTGTCAATGGTCTCGAGCCAGGCGGGCCACCACTGCTCGAACAAGAACAGGAACCGGTCGACGGGTTCGAGGATCCCGGCGGCGACCAGGAGATCACGGATGTAGATGCTCGAGCGCACCGGCATCAGGGTGTGGACGCCCTCGTGAGTCAGTGCGACCTCACCGCGCGCGATCGCGCGCAGGATGCCCTGGGGCTCTGGGCGGGACAACCAGAGGATGCCCGAGCGCGGGCGGGCCATGGTGGTGATGCGTTCGAAGAGCGGCTCGAGTTCGGGTCGCACGCGTCCGGTGCCGTCGTCGAGCAGTTCGCTGACCCGCTCGCTCAGCACGCACCAGCCACACACGCCAGCGCGTTCGCGCCAGCCCTCGCGCGCGCAGCGCGTGCAGGAGAAGTCACCCAGTCCGCCCCCGCAGTCCGTGCACCAGCGCTGCGCGTTGGGTCCAATTCCGGGCAGGAGTCGCTCCACGCCACAGCCGTCACAGACGCCGTAGGTTTCGACAGCCTTGGCGAGGCATCCCGAGCAGATCGGCCCCTCGGGCCACCAGCGGTTCACGCTCACGCATCGCCGGCCATCCACCTCGCGGAGATGGTCCGCGCGCCAGCGCACCGGCCTGGCGCAGCGAATGCAGCGAGTCGTAGCCTGTGACGCGCGCGACGCTCGAGCGTGTTCGTTCACTCGGGCAGGACGCGCGCCCGCTTGGGACGCAGCGCCGAGACGTCCGCTGGAGCCGCCCGGTCGCCGACGGCGAGCTTTCGCGCGCCCATGTTCATGGCCTCGGTCACGATGAGCTCGTCGGGGGTGATGGAAAAGATGTCGCACAGCGCCGCTAACACCTGCAGCGACAACCGTTCCGGGGCGGACGTGACGAGGCGGTGGACCTGCGAGGTCGACAGATTGATGCCCCGTTCGGCCAGTAACGGCGTCAGCTCGGTGGTGGCGTAGAGCTTGTGCTCGGCCATCACCTCGCGCAGTCGCCACTGGTAGGTCACCGATCTTTTCTGCTTGGTCATTGTGCTCCTCCTTCTGTAGTCGGTTCCTCGCCGATCGCGGCGCTGACGATGCTGTCGAGCGCTTTGCGCAGCGTGCGCACGCGAAAGTCCGACGACACCCCGGTGTAGATCGCCGTCGTCGAGGCGTGCTCGTGGCCGACCTGGTCTTGGACGAAGCGCGGGTCCCAGCCGTCTTCGATCAGGTGCGTGACGTAGGAGCGGCGCAGCGAGTGAAAGTCCAGCACCCGTTCGAACCCGAGTTCGTCGCGGTAGGCCGCGAGGCGATGATCCAACGTCGCGACGCTCACGCGCGGGGCTCGCTCGCTCGGCCACGCGGCGGGGTTGTGATCGGCGCCGAATAACGGACGGACTTCGAGGAACCACTGTTCGAGGATCTCGACCGTCCACGGCCAGACCGTCAAGACGCTGCGGCGCTTGGGTGGTGAGGCTCGTTTCGCCTTGCCGTGGCGCACGTGCACCACCCCGAACTCACCGAACTCGGGCGCCTCGGGGTTGCGACCGAAGTCCGACAGGTCGAGCAATTGGGTCTCGGCGCGTCGCGTGCCGAAGGAGTAGGCGGTCTTCAGGATCGTCGCGTCGCGAAAGGCCGACAACCAGCCCTTCTTGCCCCGGGCGCGCTTGAACGCCACCTGCTCGTCGGCGTAGTTGAACAGGTCCTGGAGTTCAGCTCGGGTGAAGGCCCGCTTGCCCGGTTGCGACTCGACGTCCGCGACGTGCTGGGCCGCGTTGTGCTCGGTGATGATCTGCACCGGATGCGTGCCGAAGCGCAGCACGCACTCCTCGGCCCAGCCGTAGTCGGGGTTGATCACGAAGGCGCAGAACAGGCGAACCGTGACCTGGTAGCCGCGCAGCGTCGAGCGCGCGAGGTGGTGGACCGCCCGGAGGTCGGCGAACCACTCATCGGCCGTGTGCGCCATCCATTCCCAGGGGAACGTGTCCGCGTGAAGCTGGAACGCGCGCACTTGGTACTCGCGAGCCTTCACCGTGGCGGGCGCGAGATTGCGCGCCAGCCCCTGGTTGCTCCAGCCGCGCAGCATCGCCTCGAACACCTGCTCGTCCGGGCGCAACAGCGAGACGCCGTCTACGAGCACGAGCGCGGCCGAACCCGTTATCGGACCATCGTTCGACACCATTTTTCTCCCGATTCGCCGCATCTATTCAATGCGAGAATATCGCATCTGATGCGATGGGCTCGGCTAATCCCTGATAGAGTTGGCCACCCCGGCGCGACCAATATAAATGGCTCGCCGGACGCTCTCGGTGCCGCGCTCAATCGCCCTGTAAAGCCAGGCGAATGCGACTCGCGTCGCCGTAGCAACGCGAGTGACGAGATCGCATTAGATGCAATTCGTCACCCTTGTTCCACTCGTGCCAGACGTGTGAGATAGGCAAGGGGAAGGAGGGAGGGAAGGGGAAGGAGGCGGTGGAAGGTAGGGCAAGCCAGAGAAGGGGAAGGAGGAGGTGGAAGGTAGGGCAAGCCAGGGAAGGGGAAGGAGGCGGTGGAAGGTAGGGCAAGCCAGAGAAGGGGAAGGAGGAGGTGGAAGGTAGGGCAAGCCAGAGAAGGGGAAGGAGGCGGTGGTCTGGAAATCGAACCTGAGGATTTGAGCCGTGGCTGGCGGTGACGAATACTCCCTCGGTAATACCACGACTCCTTACACGGCGCAGCGATGACGTCGGCCCGACTCGCTGGTCGAGGACCTGTCCATCCTCGGCAAGATTGAAGAGCGCCTGGCGCGCAGCGAGAACCTATGAGTCGCTGAGCCAGTGGCCGACCGCCTACCCGTGCCGGGCACGGGGTTGCGCCCCGTGTCACGTGGACGTGGCCGTCAGCAGTGAAGGTCGTTCACCGCGACGATGTGGCGCGTGACGATCTGCGAAGTCCCGCTCGTCGTATTCTGATTCTGACCCCACAGGAGGTCGGCGCCGCTGGTTCGCAGCGACGACACGAGTTGACTGGAGCCTACGTTTAGGACTCCTTGCACCTCGCACCACGACGACGCGCTAGGCCTGAGGAGAAAGAGGCGCTGGCGACCGTTCGAAGTCTGGACGCTGGCCACGAGTGCGCCGTTGGTGGCGAGGACGAGGGACCCTGAGGGGGTGCCGGGTTCGCCCAGCCCGGCGAGGACGGGAAGTCGCACGTTGTACCAGGTGTGGCCCCCGTCGTTCGACGCGAGCAGGGGATAGATGGAGGACGGATCAGCGAGCAACTCCAGACCCGACCCCGTGACGGCGAGCTGCTGGGAGTTACAAACGTTGACGGTGGTCACCCATCGCGACTCGGTGAAGGCGACACCGCTCGGCGGACCGTGGGTCGGCCCGACCAGCACCGCCTCGGGCTGGGGGTTCATCGCACAGTTGCCAGGTGTCGAAGGTCCAAAGACGGTACAAGGACCCGTACTCGGACAGCCGAGTGTCGACGCCGTCCACGAGCCGGCGCCGTTCGAGGTCGTCTCGACCGCGACCGTCGTGCGGGCGGGGTAGGTGGCGACGCTCCGCGGTGAACCGACGAAGAGGGCTTGCACGTTTCGCCCGGTGACGCGAAAGCCGCTGAAGTCGATGTCGGAGCGCCCCGGGGGCGAAGGCACGAGACGCCAGGTCGCCCCACCATCGGTGCTGTAGAGGCCGGCGAGAAAGAACGGGGGGACCACGCCGGACGCCTCGGCGGCGAAGGCGGCGAAGATATGTTGTGGTGCCTCGGGGTCGACGCTGGCGGACACGCACGGGGTGCTGTTGGTCGACCCGGCGAGGGATAGGTGCTCCGAGGCGAGCGCGCGCCGAGCACTCATGGTCGGTATCTGCAGCGGATGGAGGCCACCCGTGACGACGACGACACCCGGTTCGCACCAGGCGACGAGTGGCGAGCCCGGCGTGGGATTAACGACCGACGATGACGACCACGACGACGAAGTGATCGGCGAGAGACGCTGGGACGCCCACGTCGCGCCGGGTTCGACCGTGAGGACTTTCGGGGCGACGTTGGCGAAGTACTGGTCGGCACCGCCGGTCCTCGTGAAGGCGACGGGTTGACTCCCCAGTGCGGTCGCGGACAGGTCGAGCCAGTAACCGAACGGTCGGCCGATCAGGTTGGCCAATGGGGCGCGTCCGCGCACGACGACCACGTCGCCGATCGTCGTGTGCGTGGTGCTGAGGCTCAGCGATCCGCACGCCACGTGGGCGGTACACCACGTCGCCGTCGCCGTCGGCGCGACGAGGCGGACGCGGACCTGGGCGTCGGCGCTTTTCAAGGCGCAGCCCTCACTCGAGGCGATGCACTCGATGCCCACGGTGTAGGTCCCCGAAGTGAGGGGGTGGACGGAGGGTTGCCCGTGGTCGTTGAAGTACCACGGCGCGCCGGGCACGACGAGCGTGGCGTGGAACTCGGTCGACGATGTCCAGCGCAGGGAGATGCCCTGCTCACTGAGGCCGCTCTGGCATCCGTCCCAGCAGATGATCGCGCTGCTCGAATTGGCAGGGCGGTGACCGTGAACGTAGTGGCCGGAGACCTCGACGTGCTCTTGGGGACGCACTCGGCTCGCGGCAATCGAGAACGTGAATTCCCCGTCCGGCGAGGAGGCCGGCGACGTGCTCGAGATGCTCGGCGGCGTAGCTCCCGAGTAGAGCTGGACGTAGGCCTGCCAGGCAACGTGCAGGGAGGAGACTCGGTCGTCGGGAACCCGGAAGCAACCGATGATTGATCCGTTGAGGGACTGAACGACCGCGCCGGATTGGGAGGTCGACTGGTCGAGACTGTCGGGCGGACCCGGACACGACGCGGGCCACGAAGTACCCGAACTCGCGGTGGTTGTGGCGTCGACTGATGGAGACGTGGATGCGGTGACCGCGACGAATGCGAGTGCCGCCACTACGAGGGCCGCGAGACGAGATTTGAGCGTCGCGTGATGTCGCACAGGTCCAGTGTCGCATAGCCGACCACGGTCAGGAGGGGAGGCGGGCGCTGGGTAAGAAACGCTTGACGGTCGCGACGAAATTGGTTACACCACTGACTGTCTTTGCGTTCTGGCCGGCGATCGTACGAAAGTGCGTCTACCCACAAAAGGAGACGTCTTGAGATGGTGACGCTACTTTGTTTACCCGATTCCTCGATCATCGCCGCCCGCAGGAGTTGACTTCGATTCCGTGAAAGGAGAGTGAGGGTTCACGTCGGGCCCCCGTCGTGAACTTGCGCACTGTGCGATAACGATTCAACGGTTCATCATGTTGGAGAAGAAAGGGCATCATTTCAGGACTGTCTTTTCAGGTGGCCATTCAATGTAAACACGGGCGGCAATTGCCAGTGCGTATTTGGCCTGGAGGTGGATTGTCCGGAGCGGGCTGGCTCGCGGGGTGCGACGAAACATAACGGCAATGCTTCGTCAGTGCACTGCCGATCTGGGAGGGCCACGGACCCGAGTAGGCCGAAGGGGACCCTTCGGTTCGTTCGTCCCTGAAAATATTGAGTGACGTCGTCATTGGACCGCGACCGTTGCGTTTGTGCAATGTGCACCGTGCTCGCTGCCAGGCCAAAGGGAATACGAGGATCGTGACCGTAGCGACTCGATGGACATCCCACCACCGGTCGGTCACTGTCAAGATCACGGCCTGTCGAAGAAGCCGCCATATTTTGCCGAAGCCGTCGAAAAGGCTAGTTCGCAGTAAGTGGCAATCGTTAGAACCAAACCAATTGTAACATCTCGAAAGGATTTACGAAATGTCATCTCATGTACTGCGACAAGAACCCAGCAATGCCGACTACGACTTTGTCGTCAGGCAAGACATGGCCCTTCAACGGAATCTTCCCGTCGAGAAGCTTCTGTTGACCCTGCCCGAAGTCGGCCGAGTCCTCGCTATCAGCCGCTCCAAGCTGTATGACCTTTTGAACTCGGGGAATCTTCCTTCGTTCTACATTGGTAAGTCGCGACGAGTCAGAATCAGTGATGTGCGGGCCTTTGTGAACGGTGGCGGACGTATTGAAGTGGTTCCGTTGACGTCCCACCAAGTGGTGTAATTCTGACGGTCCGTGATGAGGACGGGGATCAAGTCCCACCGAGTGGTGTCGCTTAAAGTGACACCACTCGGCGGGACTTGATCGTGGTTCCCTTCGGTAGGGTCAATCGGGCAATCGAAAACTAAGTGACGGGGAAGTCATTGGCGGTTGAAATCGCCCTGCGTAAATCGGCGCTATTCGAGTGTGACCGTAGCCGGTATATCGATTTTACCGTTAGTTTGATGCTAGAAATTACGTAAGTTGTATGATAATCTGGTCGTAAGTTATATACTTACGACCGGAGATTTGGATGAAATCCTACAAGCCTCGACTGGTTGACGGCGCTTTACGCGATGGTCTCTCCGCGATGGGCGGCTGCGCCATAGAGGGCCCTCGTGCCTGCGGTAAAACAGTAACTGCTCGACAAATGGCGGCTGACGAGATTCTCCTGGACGTTGACCGTGAGGCCCGGGCGCTAGCTCAAGTCGATCCGAGACTGCTTTTGAACTCGCGCAAGAGGACCCCCCTGCTGATTGACGAGTGGCAGTTGGAGCCAGAACTATGGAATGTCGTACGCCGAGAGATCGACGACCGTGGAAAGAAGGGCCAGTTCATCCTGACCGGATCAGCGTCGTTGCCACGTGATGACGCTCGACACGCGGGATCGGGTCGTATCGCACAGATCACCATGCGGCCGATGACCCTCTTCGAACAGGGGTGGTCCTCGGGAACTTTATCGCTTGGAGCGCTCCTCGCAGGAACCCAAGTACTTGAATCTGAACATTCTGAACTGGCGTTACTCGACTACGTCAATCGAATTGTCATTGGCGGCTGGCCTGAACTCCTTGACGCCACCGTCGACGAAGCTCGCTACTTTCTGCAGAGCTACATCAGTACGTTGGTGCATCACGACATCAGTGAAGTCTCCGAAGCCAGGCGCGATCCTCGCAGGGTGCGGCGCTTCCTCTTGGCGTACGCGCAACTCAGCGCACACCCTGCGTCGCTGAGTACGATAATCGCTCGTGCCGCCGACGCGGATGACGAAGACCTCTCACCTGGGCGTCTTGCGGCCGCGGCCTACGCCGACGCGCTGCGTCGAATGTGGATCATTGACGACGTCGAAGCTTGGAATGTATCACTGCGCTCGAAGGCTCGGTTGGGAAAGACCGAGAAGCGCCATCTTGTCGACCCTTCGCTGGCCGCATCGTTGATGCGATGTGGTCCGAGGCGACTTTTAGGGGACCTGAGTACCCTGGGATTTCTTTTCGAATCCCTCGTTACCCGCGATGTGCGTGTCTACGCCACTGCCAACCGAGCGTCTGTCTATCACTACCGCGAACATGAAGGTCATCTCGAGGTAGACCTGATTGTTGAGAGTCCCGAAGATGGCAGCTGGATAGGCATAGAGGTCAAACTTGGTTCAAATCAGATCGATGAGGCCGCTGCGAGTTTGCTCAGAGTTAGTGAGACCCGTCTAGGAATGCCGGCATCCGCACTGCTCGTCGTAACTGCAACTGACTACGCTTACCGCCGTCGCGATGGCGTCAACGTGGTGCCACTCGGGATGCTGGGGCCCTAGGGGGTTTGGACAAAGGTGAGGACTAAAATCTCGGTGGTTCTTCCATCCGGGATGACGGGTCGGTAACGGAAATCTCGAATTCCTGGTCTTGAGTTTGGGAATGAAATGGGAATGAAACTGCCAAACGTGGGTGAACGGCGCCGAACAGCCGCGGACAGTTTTCCGTCTGTGGACTGCAAATTCGGGCAGAGACGAATATCCGCGAACACGCCATATCAGTCTACGGAACCGAGGGTCGGGGGTTCGAATCCCTCCAGCCGCACC
>JARCRU010000094.1 GCA_029850535.1 Actinomycetota bacterium
ACTCGACGCCGTGGCGAAGGACGCGGCTTCGGACCAACTCGTGATGGGACTGCCCTCCCCCGGCTCGGTGACAGTGAGGTCACGAGGCGCCGTCGTCGTCGCGGTCGACTGGTCGTCATCGATCCCGGGCGCGGAATCGAACGTCGACGACGTCGCTTCGATCACGGGTGAGTTCTGCGCGTCGTCGATACCCGGTGCGGGGTCGCTCTCATCAACATTTTCGCCGACGGGCAATGACGAAGCCGGGGTTGACCACGCCTCTGGCTCAGCGTTGTGCTCGGTGTTTTCGCTCATCTCACCATGCTAGAGATTTCGTCGCCACTCCCCTCCCCGGGCGAGCGACATTTTCGTCGTCAGAAAACGACTAGATTGTTCTCCTATGTCTCGTCGCATTGAGATCGAAATCACCAGCCTCAACGGAGACGTCGCTACGTGGCGCGCCGCGGGAGCGAAACTGCCCAAGGGCGTGCTGCAGGCATCTCTGGTGCCGGGGGGACCCGTCGTGGGTTCCGTCTATCGCGCCGATGTCGAACAGTACATGGAGGGAATGGAAGTCCTTTCGGTCATGCCCCCCAAGTCCGCATCCCCCCTCGATCCTCGCAAGGAGCGCATCGAACTGATCGTGTCGGAGAAGCCCGTTCCCGACGTGACGGTCACGTACGCCTCCAAGGGGCGTGGCCCCCGTCGCGAGGGCGATGACCGTGGAGAGCGCGGTGAAGGCCGTCGTGATGGGGCTAAGCGCGGGGCTCGTCCCGGCGCGAAGGATCGTTCGAACGATCGTGGACCTCGACCGGAGCGACCGAGCGGTGACCGACCCGAGCGTCCGGTCGGCGAACGAGGACCGCGCACTGAGCGTCCTCGTTCTGATCGCCCCCGTTCTGATCGCCCCCAGGGAGATCGCACGGGTCGTCCCAGCCGTGAACGCAGTGGTCCGCCCGGTGCGCCCCCCGTCACCACGACTTTTCGCAACGCCTTCCTCGCCACTCTCTCGCCCGAGCAACTCCCCGTGGCCGAGCAATTGCTGCGTGGGGGCATGCCCTCGGTGCGCTCCGCGGTCGCTGAACAGAATAAGAACGCGGCCGCTCAGGGACGACCCACCATTGACCCGGGCACCATTGAGCGCATCGCTGAGGACCTACTGCCCAAGACGACGCTCGCCATGTGGAAGGACCGTGCCGCGGGCGCCCTGGGCGCCGGTAAGGAACTTCGCCTGCGTGATTTGCGCGCGGTCGTCACCTCGGCCAAGACCACCTCACTCGACGACGAGGCTCGCACCCAGCTCAAGGAGTTGCAGGGCGCCCTCACGGCGCGCCTGGAGATCCTGCGCACCCAGTGGAACGAGCGTCTCGACGTCGCCATGAAGTCGAACAACGTGGCAGAGGCCCTGCGTCTGGTGGCTCGACCTCCCGACATGTCGACACGCGTCTCGTCGGAGACGGCAACCGCCCTGGTGGCGGCAGTGTCAGCCGCCCTGACGGCCGAACTCGAGGTCGCGAAGTGGATCGAACTGGTAAATCTAACGGTGGAAACGTCCATTCGTCGTAACGTGAAGCCTCTGGGCATCCCGGCGGATGAATCCGCGAAGGCCCTGGCCGTGAAGAATGCGGGAGCGATCCCGGAGTTTGCCAAGTTGCTCGGAATGAAGGTTCCGCCGCCGCCGCCGCCCACCCGGGCTCCGCGTCGTCCGGCGTCGGGCCGACCGACTACGCGCCGCGCATAGTCAGTAGACGGGCCTTCCAGCCCACTGATTCATAGAGCGACTTCGTCGCTCGGTCTCCCGGTAGGGCCCACGCGTCCACGGGTGCCACGTCGGAGTTGAGCAGCGCGAGAAGAATCATCGAGGCCACGCGGCGTCGACGGTGACCGGGCTGCACCCAGATCACCTGCACGCATCGATCATGGACGAGGGCTCCCCCGACCACCTGCTCTTCCTCGAGAGCCACCCAGACGTCGCCCGCTGCCACGCAACGTGCCACGGCGGTCAGTACCTCAGAGTGGCTAGTCGCGCTGCCCCAGAGCTGTTCGAGCAGGCCGACGCCGCCACGAACCGTCAAGGCTCGAGCGTACGCCGCCTCGATCAAGGGATCGAGTACGTCGCGCCTCTCGGCCCGCCGCACCGAGAGCGCCCGGCCATCGTCGCTCATGATGTTTCGCGGTGTCCTAGACGCAGTCGCGGCAAAGAGTCCTGTCGGCGTCGGCCAACTGGCTCATCTTCTTGAGCAGTCGGCACGATTTGCAACGGAACTCGTCGTCCTGTTTGGGCAGGATCGCCTCGAGGGGGTCGACCAAGGGGTCGACCTCGATGGGTCCGTCATCATCGTCTTCGGGGGTGGTGGTGCGTCGAATGGTCTCGGCGAGGACCTCATCGAGGGCCAGTTCCACGTCAGCATCGTCGGTGAGATCGTCGTCGTCCTCCGCGGTCGCGGTCAGAACAGGAGCCTCCTCGTCGACCTCATCGTCGGGGTCCGCCTCATCACTCTCAACTTCGGCGTCGTCATCGACCGCCACGTCCAAATCAAGGTCGTCACCGTCGTCGATAATGTCGATGTCGTCGGTCAGGACCTCTTCGTCGAAGCCCTCGGCGAGCTCCTCCTCGTCGAATACCTCATCGCTGTCGCCATCAATGCTCATAAACTTCCTTCTCTGTAGCGCTGGCAGTGTAGAGCCTTTTTGCTGTGACTTGGGTCATTTCGGCATTATTTTTGCTTAATAATCCTTTTTTGAGCGATTTCGCTCGGCCGCGCGCTCCGCTTCGAGCCGTTCGAGGTCGGTCTCGGAGAAATCAACGTACGACATGGCATCGGCAATACGCCGATGACCAGCCACTTCACGTATCAGTCGGGCCATTTCGTGCGCGACCCGGCGATAACTGGGGTGTCCCTGGGGCCCGGAACGCAGTTCGATCAGGTGCATGGCCTCGCGAGCGTTCATCTGCATGACGTAGCGAATGCGGAATGCTAGGGCTACCGCGTACTGGGCTTGGTCGGGGAATTCGTCGTGTAGGTCGCAGTAGAACTCGGCTGAGCGGGCCAGGGACTCCTCGTACGCCGGTGCCATACCCGCTTCGACGACGATGTCAGGCACGTCGTAGCCGAGGTCCACACCGAGGGGCTGCCATTCAATGCTGAGGAGCCGGTGTCGCTGCAAGTCGCGAAAGGCCCCGTAGTCGGTGACGAGCTCGAAGCGGTAGTCGGTGCGCTCGAAGGCCCGCCCGGGGCGGTGGCGACGGTTGCGTCGCTCCCCCACGTACGCGGCCATCACGGCGTCGCGCTGGCTCTCGTCGAGGGTCGCGACGCGCTGGGCGGCGTCGTGATCACTGAGCGAGGAGTTGGCAAAGACAATGGCTTCGAGAATGCGGGTCTCGCCCGCGGGATCGAAACCGACCAGACGCACGTGCTCCTCTGGCTCGACGGTGTCGAGGTCGTCGAAGAGTGACGCGATGATCGCTCTCGTCGCCCCTCGCGACTGCTCGAGGTAGTGCGTCCACGCGACGCCGCGCTCGGGGACGTCGATTCTCTTCAAGAAACTCGGTATCACCTTTCGCAGTTCATCGAGCATCAACTGCGCGTACTGGCGAACTTCGGGCAGGGGGTGGGCGCGCATGCGCAGGATCAGGGCCTCGTAGGCCTGACCCGAAGCGTAGATGCCCAGGTTCGACAACGCGCTCGCGGGCAGGAGTCCGCGGACCGCGTCGAGGGCCTTGGCCCGGATGGCTTGACGGTAGACGAAGTCGGTGTCCTCGGCGGTCTTGGGGTACTTCTTCGTCAAGAACTCGGTCATCCGTGGCAACAACTGCTGGTACGTGTCGAACATCCGGTCCATCTCGCCGACGTAGCGGGCGCCGAACTTGGACTCGAGGACGTCGTGGTCACGGTAGTAGCGATACAGACCGTTCTCGAGTCGACGGTCGTAACCGAGGTAGCGAGTCGACTGCTCCAGGTAACTCATGATGCGCCCTCGTTCGAGGACCTTGGTCAAGATGTTGCTCGCTTGTTCGCACGCCAGGTGCACCCCGCCGAGCTGAGCGACCGAATCGTCGCCGTACTCGAAGAAGATCTTCTGGTAGAGGTCATCGGCACGGTCCAGTCCCACGGTTGCGTCCACTCCGACGTCACCGGTCACGTCCAGGTCGTCGACGAATTCGTCCAAGAAGAGTCGCCTCAGGCTCTTGGACGAGCGCGAATATCGAGCGAACAAAGCGCCCTTGACGACCTCGGGCAAATTGACGAGGGCGAAGACCGGTCCCTCGAGATTGGTGAAATATCGGCGCAAAACCGCCACTTCCGCGTCGGTGAACTGTTCGACTACGTAGGGGTGCATGAAACAAAGAGACTAGGTGCCAAATCAGCCGCGTGGGTGGACCGTCGAGGCCCCCGCGACGACCGATCGCAGGACCGCTTCGCGGGCCTCGAGGGCGGTGTGCGAGATCTCACCCAGGTGGCTGAGGCGCGAGAGTTGCTCGCAGAGGTCCGCGACCTGCTTCGCGTTGCGCACGAAGTCGCCCGGGGAGGTCTGGCCGATTTCGACGTCAGCCAGGTCGAGCACCGTGCCTAGAGTGACGCCGCGCGCCCAGGCGGCGATCACCGGAGCGAGTTTGCCATCGGGCTCCTTGGCGTGGGGAACGCGATAACGCTCCTCCACCTCGCGCACCGTGGCGGACAACACCGATATCTCGTGCAGGCGATCACTCAAGTTGAGGCGACGTTCAGGACCAAGTCGGTCGTGCAGGTTCTTCTTGCGTTTAACGGGGGTCTGGGGGTGCTTGTTGGTGCGCGCGCCACGCTTGGCCTCAAAGACGAAACTGGACAGCAAACCAGCCAGCTGGGCCGGCTCGAGGTCGGCGAAGATGCCCGCGGTCACGCACTCGGCGATCAGGAGGTCGCACTCGTGGTAGATGGAACGGAGCAGCTGCCCCTGTTCGTTGAGGCGCCATCCGTCGGCGTAGCCGAGTTCTTCGAGGACGTGGTGACGCGCGCGCATCTGGTCTCCCAGCGAACGGCGCGATCCCGAAGGGCGGTGGTCGGCCTCGAACTGGGCGTAGGAACGCTGCACCACTTCGAGCGCCGTTTCGACTTCGAAGTGGTTGATGAGGTTGGCCGTGAAGTTATAGGTCGGGCGAAACGACGAGTGCAACTCCGACGGGTGGGCTATGGCGACTCGCCCCACGTCGAGGAGGGCGACCTCTTGCGCGAAGCACACGACTGCGTGTCCCTCGTCGTCGAGGCCTCGTCGCCCCGCTCGCCCCGTCATCTGGGCGTATTCGCCACTGGTCAGGAATCTCCGACCAGCGTCGGAGTACTTGGAGAACTTCTCCAGGGCTACCGAGCGCGCGGGCATGTTGACTCCCAGTGCGAGGGTCTCGGTGGCGAACACCACCGCCAGCAGGTTCTTGATGAAGCAGGTTTCGACGATTTCGCGAAAGGCGGGCACCATGCCCGCGTGGTGCGCGGCGAGACCGCGACGAAGCGAATCGATGAAGTCGGCGTACTCCAAGGCGTGAAGATCGTCGTCGGAGAAGTCCAGCAGGCGCGCTTCGGCGATCTGTTCGATCTCTCTTCGCTGCTCGGGGGTGGTGAAGAGGAGGCCGTCGCGACGACACTGACGTACCGCGTCGTCGCAGGCCGAACGCGAGAAGATGAAGACGATGACCGGCAGCAAGTCTTCCTTTTCGAGGGCCTGTAGCAATTCGCTTCGACGAGGGGCGCGAAAGGGTGCGGCGGGAGCGGTCGACTTTGGTCCCTGCCAGCGAGGGCCCGGGCGAAAGCGACGCGTCGCCTTCATGGCGTTGTCGATGCGTCGAGCGTCGTCCGAGAGACGTTCACCGTCGAGGAGTTCGAGTATCTCGGCGTGGGGTTGACCTCGGCGCACGACGGCGAGGTGCTGGTGCAAGGTGATGGGTCGAGTGCTCTCGGTGATGACGGCGGTTTCGCCTCGAACTTCTCCGAACCACTTTCCCACGAACGCGGCGTTGCCAATGGTGGCGGAGAGGGCGACGAAGCGCACCGCCGTGGGCGTCAGGATCAGCACCTCTTCCCACACTCCCCCGCGAAAAGGGTCCTGGAGGTAGTGCACTTCATCGAGAACCACGAGGCCCAGCCTCATCAACTGATCGGAGTCGGTCAAGAGCATGTTGCGCAACACTTCGGTCGTCATCACCACGACGTCGGCGAGTCGATTCACCGAGGTGTCACCGGTCAACAGGCCAACCCGGTCGTCACCGTAGATCTCGCAGAGCTCGGCGTACTTCTGATTCGAGAGGGCCTTCAAGGGCGTGGTATAGAAAGCGCGTTGGTCGCGCTCGAGGGTGCGACCAATCGCGTAGTTGGCAATGAGAGTCTTTCCGGAGCCGGTCGGTGCGCTCACCAGGACATTGACGTCGGCGTCGACCGCGTCCAGGGCCTCGTCCTGGAAGCGGTCCAATCCAAACCCCTGAGCTTCGGTGAAACGCCGTCGGTAGTCCAGGCTCATCGTTTGAGCAACTTACCCACGCCGATGGCGAGGAAGTAGAAGACCTCGAGTGGAATCATGAGCGCGAACATCGAGAATGGGTCGCTCGAGGGGGTAATGACACCGGCGAAGATCACGATGGCGATGGTGGAGTATCGCCACGCCCGTAACAACTGCCGAGGGGTCACGACCCGTGCCAGTTCGAGGGCAATCAGTACCACCGGAAACTCGAAGGTGATGCCGAACAGCAGCATCATTAGTACGAAGAGGGTGAGGTACTGGTTGGGGTTGTAGTAGGTGGTCAGCGAATTGCCCCCGATGGTGACCAGGAATTGGATGGTCTTCTTGAAGACGAGGTAGGCCACGACGACGCCGCCAAAGAAGAAGACGAGGGTGCCGAGCACGAAGGGCAAGGCGTAGCGTCGCTCGGACGCCTTGAGGCCGGGCGTCACGAAGCGCCAGGTGTGCCACAGCCAGAAGGGGGCGCTGAAGAGGAGTCCGCCGAAGAGCGCAATCTTGACGCGTAGGGTCAACCCGTCCAGTGGGTTCGTCACGAGAAAATTGCAGTGCTGGGGATCAACCTGGCAGTAGGGGTGCTGCATGATCTTGAGCAAGCTGGGGTAGACGATAAATGAGACGACGGCGAGGACCATGGTCAAAGCGAAACTGATCAAGAATCGGCGGCGGGCTTCGGCGAAGTGTTCGCCCAGGGTCATCCCC
Organism: Actinomycetota bacterium; assembly: GCA_029850535.1. Lineage (GTDB taxonomy): Bacteria > Actinomycetota > Acidimicrobiia > Acidimicrobiales > RAAP-2 > RAAP-2. The sequence continues at coordinate 7,168 of JARCRU010000094.1, forward strand.
TTGCTGGCGTCGCGGATCGTGGCCATGGCTAGTTCAACGACGGGTCGGCACCGAGGGGGCCAGTCGGAGGTGGCAGAGGCGCGGTTCTCGGGGGATTGACTAGGGGGGCGGG
>JARCRU010000095.1 GCA_029850535.1 Actinomycetota bacterium
GGGTGGGTGGGCGCTACTCCATGGACTCGGCTATTGGCCTCTCGACGATGATTGCCATCGGACCCGATGGTTTCACCGAGCTCCTCGCGGGCTTTCACGCCATGGACGAGCACTTCCGCACCGTTCCGCTCGAGAAGAATCTCCCAGTGTTGATGGGCATGCTCGCGGTGTGGAACCGCGACTTTCTCGGTTGCCAGACCGTGGGGGTGATGCCCTACGACCAATACCTCAAGCGACTTCCCGCGTACCTGCAGCAACTCGCCATGGAGTCCAACGGTAAGCACGTCTCGCTCGATGGCACCTTGGTCACCCGTCAGACTGGCCCCATCTACTGGGGTGAACCCGGGACCAATGGACAGCACAGTTTTTATCAGTTGATCCATCAGGGCACCACCGTGGTACCGATTGATCTGATCGGTTTCGCGAAGAGCCTCAATCCCTTGGGCGACCACCACGACATCCTGACGTCAAACGTCTTCGCCCAGGCTCAGGCGCTGGCGTTCGGCAAGAGTGAGGAGGAGGTGCGCAACGAGGGCGTGCCCGAGCACGAAGTGCCGCACCGCGTCATGGAGGGCAACCGGCCGACCAATGTGCTGATGGGTGAGGTGCTGACCCCGCGAGTGCTCGGTTCACTCATCGCCCTCTACGAGCACTCCGTCTTCACCCAGGGGACCATCTGGGGCATTGATTCTTTCGACCAGTGGGGTGTGGAGCTCGGCAAGGTCCTGGCCGTTCAGATTGTCCCCGAACTCGTCTCGCTCGACGAGCCCGAACTCAACCACGACTCCTCGACCAACGCGTTGATCGAGCGGTATCGACTACTCAAGAGGAAAGGGGACGAATGACTGCCGAACGACCGATGCAGCTAGGAATGGTCGGGCTGGGACGGATGGGGGCGAATCTCGTGCAGCGCCTCGTGCGCGACGGGCACCGCTGCGTTGTCTTTGACGTCAGCGCCGACGCCGTGCGCGCGATCGCCTCCGACGACATCGTCGCCGCGACGTCGCTCGAGGATCTCGTGGAGAAACTCGACGCTCCACGAGTCATCTGGCTGATGCTCCCCGCGGCGGTTACTCAAGGGACGCTCGATGAACTGGTGGGTCATCTCTCCAGCGATGACGTGATCGTTGACGGCGGCAATTCCCACTACCACGACGACATCGTGCGCGCCAGCCAACTCGCCAAGAGCGCCATCCACTACGTCGACTGTGGGACGAGCGGCGGCGTATGGGGCCGTGAACGTGGCTACAGTCTCATGATTGGCGGAGAGGACGACATCGTCGCTCGGCTCGAGCCAATCTTCCGCTCGATCGCACCGGGGCCCGACCGTCGCCAGCCGACACCGGGTCGCGTTCGTAGCGGCGGGACGGCGCCTGACGGGTACCTCCATTGTGGTCCCAACGGCGCGGGGCATTTCGTAAAGATGGTGCACAATGGCGTGGAGTACGGCATGATGGCGGCGATCGCCGAGGGTCTCAACATCCTCAAGCACGCGAACGTCGGACGCCACCAGGTCGAATCCGACGCCGAGACCACCCCACTGCGCGACCCGCAGTTCTACTCCTTCGACATCGACATCGCCGAGGTCGCCGAGGTCTGGCGCCACGGCTCGGTCGTCAGTTCGTGGTTGGTCGACCTGACCGCCGAGGCGCTGGCCCGTTCGCCCGAGTTGTCCGAGTTCCAGGGTCGGGTCTCGGATTCGGGTGAGGGTCGATGGACCGTCGAGGCCGCGATTGACGAATCAGTGCCCGCGCCGGTGATCAGCGCAGCGCTCTTCCAGCGCTTCGAGTCGCGCGGACAGGGCGACTTCAGCGCCAGAGTGCTCTCGGCGATGCGTTCTGAGTTCGGCGGACATGTCGAGAAGAATTCATAAGGTGCACCACGAGACCCTCACCTTCGCCAGCGCTGACGACCTCGCCTCGGCCGCGGCGGGCTTCGTGGCCGAGTACGCGCGCCGCTGTGTCGCAGCCCAGGGCGCCTTCAGTTTCGCGGTGAGCGGGGGGATCACCCCGCGCGGGATGTTCGCCGAGCTGCTCGAGCGCGACGTGCCCTGGGAGCAGACGGTGATCTACCAAGTGGACGAGCGGGTCGCCCCACCGGGCGACCCCGAACGCAACCTCACCAACCTCGTCGACACGTTCGCCCGCGTGTCGGCGACGATCGAACCGATGCCCGTCAATGACGACGACCTGGATGACGCCGCCGCGCGCTACGCAGCCCGATTGCCCCTGCGGCTGGACCTCGTGCACTTGGGCCTGGGTGCTGATGGCCACACCGCGTCCCTCGTGCCCGGTGATCCGGTGCTCGACGCTGACGACCAGCACGTGGTGACGGCCACGGGGGAATATCAGGGCCATCGGCGTATGACCTTCACCTACCACGCACTTGCCCGAGCGGACCAACTCCTCTGGCTGGTCACCGGATGGGGCAAACACGACGCACTCTCGAAGCTCCTCTCGGGCGACGTCTCGATTCCGGCGGGTCGGGTCTGGGCCTCGCGGTCGCTCGTCATGGCTGACCGGGCGGCGAGGTGAGCGTGGGCGTTCACGAAGAAAAACAACTCGCTGTTGAGGCCGCTGGTGTTCTGGTGCAGAACGGAATGCGCGTGGGCCTCGGAACGGGCACAACAGTCGGCCTTCTACTCGAGGTGCTCGCACGCCGAAGGCCGAACGCCGTCTTCGTCGCCTCGTCGCCGCGCACGGAGGTCGCCGCTCGAGCGCTCGGGTTGGACGTTCAACCCTTCGGCTGTTTCGATCGTCTCGACCTCGCCATTGACGGCGCCGATCAGATCGCGCCCGACGGTTGGCTGATCAAGGGAGGCGGCGGCGCGCACACCCGCGAGAAGATCGTCGCCGTTGCGGCCGAGCGCTTCGTCGTGGTGGCCGACGCCACCAAACGGGTGGCCACGCTTCACGCCCCGGTACCTCTCGAACTGTCGCGCTTCGGCCTGGCGGCGACGCTTCGCGAACTGGAGTCGTGCGAAGTGCGCGACGCACCCTCGAGTCCCGACGGCGGCGTCATCGCGGACTACCACGGTACCGTGGCCGATCCGCGCGAGTTGGCCCGGTGGCTCTCGGCCATCCCGGGCGTCGTCGCTCACGGGCTGTTCGCGCCTGAGCTGGTGAGTGAACTCTTCGTGGGCGTCGGGGCCGCTGTTCACCACACGAGTAGAGGAGGAACGCAATGAGCCCAGAGTCACTTGACCAGATCACCGAGATCCCCGACAACCACGTCATCGTGCTCTTCGGCGCGACCGGCGATCTCGCGAAGCGCAAGATCATCCCCGGACTGTTCCATCTCGCCTCGGCGGGACTACTGCCCGCTCGTTATCGCATCATCGGGACCGCCCCCTCGGCGTTCGCCATGGGCACCGACGCCTTCCGAGTGTACGCCCACGACGCGGTCCAACAGTTCGGCTCGAACGCCCCGGAGGGCAGAATCTGGGAAGAGTTGGAGGCGTCCCTCTCCTTCGTCGCCGCCGAACCCGACGACTTCAGCGAGCTCCACGCTGCGGTTACTCGGGCCGAGGCCGAGGTCGGCGACGGAGTGCGTCGGCTCTTTCACCTCGCGATACCGCCCGACGCTGTGCTCAGTGTTATCGCGACCCTGGGCGCGTCGGGATTGAGTGAGAACTCCAGGGTGATCTGTGAGAAGCCCTTCGGAATGGACCTTGCGTCGGCACGCAACCTCAACCGGACGATCAAGGACAACTTCGAAGAGACCCAGGTCTTTCGCATCGATCACTTCCTGGGCAAGGAGTCCATCGACAACATCCTGGCCCTTCGTTTCGCCAACCGGCTCTTCGAACCACTCTGGAACAGGGACCACGTTCGCTTCGTGCAGATTGACGTTCCCGAGACCCTCTCGATTGAGAATCGAGGAGCCTTCTACGAAGAGACCGGGGCCTTTCGCGACATGGTCGTGACTCATCTCTTCCAGGTGCTGGGATTTCTCGCCATGGAACAGCCCACCAGTCTGGACGCGGGACCACTGCGTGACGAGGTGCACAAGGT
>JARCRU010000096.1 GCA_029850535.1 Actinomycetota bacterium
GGGTGGTGATGAAGATAGTGACGCCCCGATCTCGCAAAGTGTTAATGAGCGAATGGACGTCTCGTGTCGCGACGGGATCAAGGCCGGACGTGGGCTCGTCGAGGAAGAGGACCGTCGGGTCATTGAGCAGGGCACGGGCAAGCGCGGCGCGTTGGCGCAAACCCTTCGAAAGCGAGCCGCACAAGTCGTTGGCGCGATCGGTGAGATTGACCGATTGCAAGGCACGTTCAATACGCGTGCGTGCGTCGGTCAATTCATAGAGCTTGGCGAAACACTGAAGGTTCTCCGCGACCGTTAGACGCGAATAGAGACCGGGGGACTCGGGCATGATCGAGATCTTCGAGCGAATCGCCGAGCCGTTGTCGGCGCTCAAGGGGATCCCGGCCACTGTCGCCGAACCCGAAGTCGGCGCGATGAGTGTGCCTAACGTCCTCACCGTCGTCGTCTTGCCTGCCCCGTTCGGACCGAGGAAGCCGAAAACCTCGCCGTAGCCGACTTCGAAGGATACGTCTTCAAACGCGACACGGCCGCAAAAGTGTTTGCTCAGGTGATCGACGACGAGTGCCGAAGCGCCAGCGGATGATGGGTGAGACGGCTCCGCCACATTGGAATCGGTTATTGAGCTCACCGTCTCATCACCTCTCGCGCTCACCGTCGGAGCTAAACTGATATCACTATACCACTCAATAATCATTAGGAGGCCCAGGTGTCACCGGCGAGAACTCGACCTTCAACCGACCAAGAACTTTGCGAAGTGCCGGTGCTCCCACTAGATGGCGCCACCATTCGACGCGTTAGCTTGATCGCGTACGTGGGCGCCGCGATCCTGCTCGGTTTCGCCATCCGAGGAGCAGTTCGTGGCACCAGCGGCGGGAGCCCTCTCGGCTTCTGGATTGGAGCGATCCTCTTAATCGGCGTCGGTAGTACAGGACTGCGCGGTCTCACTTTGATCGCACCCGGTGAGGCCGTCGTGGTGCTTCAATTCGGCCGTTACGCGGGCACCCTTCGCATATCGGGTCAGTACTGGTTGAGACCTTGGACTTCACGTCGCAGGGTGTCGATAAGGATCAGGACTCACGAGACCGCAGTCTTGAAGGTGAATGACAACGACGCCGTCCCAATCGAGATTGCGATGGCCGTGAGTTGGCAAGTCAGTGATACCGCCAAGGCGTTGTTCGCGGTCGAAGACTTTGAGGCGTTCGTCAAGAGCCAGAGTGAGCGAGCACTGCGCCAGATCGCGCAAGATCATTGCTACGAGGAAGTCGCCCTGGGGTCGACCTCGCCCAGCACCAGTACAACATCTGTCACCGCCGAGCTTTTTTCCGAGGTCGCGAATCGATTCGAGCCTGCCGGGGTCACTGTCGTTGATTGTCAGATCGTGCGAATCGCCTACGCGTCGGAAATCGCCCAGGCGATGTTACGTCGCCAACAGGCTGCGGCGATTGTTTCTGCGCGCCAGCACATCGTCGAGGGGGCGGTGGGCATGGTGGAACTCGCCCTCAAAAATCTTGGCGATCGTCACGTAGTCGACCTCGACGAAGAACGAAAAGCGACGATGGTAAGCAACCTGCTTGTCGTGCTCTGCAGCGATCACCCGACCCAACCGATGGTTAACGCCGGTTCGCTCTACCTCTAAAGGCGCGGTACGACTATGGCAGATCGCAAGAATGTTCTCATTCGATTGAACCCAAAGGTGTATGACGCGTTGGCACGATGGGCAGCTGACGAAGTGCGCAGCACGACGGCGCAGGTCGAACTTCTGTTGCGCGAATCACTTCGCCAAGCGGGGCGCCTCCCCTCCAACGTGGAGGAGATGCCGCGGCGCGGACGACCACCACAAGAACGAAGACAGGGAGCCTGACAGAAGTGCCAGTGTCAATGTTGAAATGCCAGATGACAAATCATCGCTGGACCCACTCCGAACCTTTCGTGGGTCCCTCGGAGAACCTGACTCAATGTTCAAGACTCCCCGTCTTTGCTCATACGTCTCAGGCGCCGCAGCGCGAGTGGCGGCATTCCTGAACTGGCGACGAAATGAGAAGACCATTCATTCTTGCGCGTGCAACACGCCTCCGCTGATTCGATTTCAAGCTGAATCTGGTGGTTCCAGGTTCGATTCGATCCATTCGCGAATTTGCGGCGCCCATCGTCGTGCCTGATTTATTCCAGACAAGTAACGAAATCCAATGAGCAGGTAAATTGGCTCGTCGTTGCGCAAAGTAAGCACCAATGGCTTACCCAGACTACCGAATAGCCCGAAACTCGCGGCATTGCCGGCGCGAACTCCGGCGGCTTGCGCTCGACCATAGACCTCAGTGAACTTCGCTTGAGCGTTAGTAATGTCTGCGCGCGGAATTGACCGCCAAGAGCTAAGAATCAGAACTTCCGAATCGACCGATATTAGACCACTATGGGGGAACATTCGTCGCTGATCGCTGAGCAAATTAATCCTCCCCGAAGTCCGTGCCAAACGCAACTCGCTTTCGGTAGCGCCGTTATAACTGTCGTCCACGATGGGTGGATTCCTCTCTGGTTCTGATCGAAATTCCGCCAACATTGCGATCGGCAATCACTCCCACATGCTGCAATACGATCAACGTCGTACGTTGGGCAGACGACTTTGGAGATGAGATTGATGGTGGCATAGGCGTTCCGACCAATAACCCAGGTTCCGAGAGGCGGTTGGCCAGTTGGTAACTCATGCGTCGCGCCGGTGAACATGCTCAAATCTGGGGCGAATCGCGATCAAGTACGCAGCGGCACCCAAAAATGGAAACACTAGAGGAAGCACGATCCAGAGGGTCTTATTGCTGTCGATCAAACTAAATGCCTGAGACGTCCGCTTCGTCGCATCGACTATGCAGAACAGCGGTAAGCCCGCGACGATAACGGCGGCAAGGGTGACGAGGATGATGCTCATCGTATGAACCCAGGTTGGAACAACAAAGTTGAGCCACCGCGGTTCTTCATTCGCGCTTGACACGAGCAATTGTCCTTTGCGCGGACCATTCTCATCATGCAATGTCCGAGTTCCAAGGATCTTAAGTTCACGACCCGAGAGGGATATCTCCGGATAATCCAATTATTCGTTGCAAATCTCATCATGTTGAACTCTCTTCTTCCCAGACTTCTAGATTCAATCGATTGATATCCAGGTAGGCCCGCGACTCACATTCCTGCAACATCAGACCAGGACTCAATCCATCATTTCTCACTACGCGTCACGTCGAACCATCACCATGGCGCCAAGGATGAGAAGGGCAACCGTGTACGCCGCCATCACCAAGAGACCGATCCACGGCGAGAAGGCGTTTCGCGGCGGTCCTTGATTGCTGGATAGGAATGCGGCACCGATTCGCGATGGAAAGTACCGGATGGCATCGTTGAAGACCGAGTTGGGAAAGGCTCGCAGAATATTCGGCACCACCAACAAGATGGCGACAAAGGTACTAATGGCGCCAGCGGTGTGTCGAATAATGGTGGCGAGACCCAGCGAGAAAATACCGATGAGTCCGATGAAGAGTCCAGTGCCGACGACTTCGCGCAGTGCCCCCGGAGTGGACAGCGTGGCGTGCACCGCGGGTGCCGACAAGAGTGTCTGCCCGATGAAGAAGGCGAGGAACGAGGTGACGAGGGCGACGACCAGCGCCACGGCGCCAAATACTGCGACCTTGGCCAACAGGACGAGGGGACGCCGTGGCGCAGCCGACAACGTGGCTCGAATGGTCCCCGTGCCGTATTCGCCGCTCATCACCATCACGCCGAGGACACCGATAATCAGTTGAGCGACGAACACCCCGGTGAGACTCAAACTGGTGGGGTCGAAACTCGCTCGACTACTCGCGCTTTGCGAAGACCAGTGCGAGCGGGTAACCGAGCTCGCAATCGCGCTGACGCCTAGGCCAATTATCACGGTTAGTCCAAGAGTCCAAAAAGTCGAACGGACGCTGGAAAGTTTCAACCACTCGGATCTCATGAGATCCCAGAGCGAGTATCGACCTCCGGGTGTGGGCTTCTCGTAGTTGAGCGTTGCTGGAGTACTAGTCATCGCTCGGTCTCCTTCAGTTGCTGGGGACTCGCGGAGGGCGATCCCGTGTATTCAACGCTGCTCTCGGTCAAGTCCATGAACGCCTCTTCCAAGGATTCACTCTGGGGCGTCAACTCGTAGAGCACGATCGAACGTTGCGCCGCGAGTGTGCCGATCTCTCTATGGTCCTTGCCGCGCACCGTCAGGGAACCATCATCCTCGACGCTGGTGGTCGCGCCGACACCGTCGAGGGCGCTGCGCAACGACGCCAGATCAGGCGAACTGACCCGGACAGAACGTCGCGAACTCTGCGCGAGCAATTCGTCGATGGCGATCTGCACGATGAGGCGACCCTTGCCGATGATGACCACTTCATCGGCCGTGAGGGCCATCTCGCTCATAAGGTGACTCGAGACGAAGACCGTACGACCCTCCTGGGCCAGGCTCTTTAAGAGTAAGCGAACCCACCGGATGCCGTCTGGGTCAAGCCCGTTAATCGGCTCGTCGAAGAGCAGCACTCCCGGGTCACCGAGCAGCGCCGCGGCGATGCCGAGGCGCTGGCCCATGCCGAGGGAGAATTTCCCGACGCGCTGGTTCGCGACGTCGGTGAGACCAACGACGTCAAGTACCTCGTCGACACGACGTCGCGCGATGCGATTGGCCGCAGCCATCATCAGCAGGTGCTTACGGGCGCTGCGTCCCGGGTGAATGGCCCGAGCCTCGAGCAGCGCGCCCACTTCACGAAGTGGCCACCGCAAGTCGTGGTAGTGATGTCCATTCACGCGAGCGTCACCGGCATTGGCGTAATCGAGGCCCATGATCATTCTCATGGTCGTTGACTTGCCCGATCCATTGGGACCTAGAAAACCGGTGACGAAACCAGGTCGTACCTCAAAACTGAGTTGATCGACGGCGAGTTTGTCACCGAACCTCTTCGTTAATCCCTTCGCTTCAATCACCAGTCAGCCCCATCTCGTGCTCGAAGATCTCGACACACTTGAGTTTGGCGGTCATCGCGCTATTTGTCGTCGCCCCAGCGACTCTTCTTTATGTACCCCCGGTGGCGTAGCAGAGATGAAGTTCGAGCGACCGGCGTACATCTCGTGGAGTAGTCAGACCTCACCCGACGGGCGACGCAATTGGATCCATCCTTGAGTAGCGTCAAATAGGTGACGCACGAGGATTCTTCGAACCGAGGGCTGCGACAACCTCTTCTGCGCCGCGTTACGGCTCAACAGCTTCAGTTGATTGACTACGCCATCGCTGGGGTGCTGGTGGCATTGGCGTTGCTTCGTGTCTTTGCGGGTTCGTCAGTTCAACACAACGGTGTCACTTCGATTGCCATCTGGTGCACCGCCGCGTTGGGAATAGTCGTGCGACGCCGATTGCCCGTGGTGAGCCTCGGGGTGCTGACGGCTGCGGCTCTTGTCGCAATCTTTACGCATCAAGTATCGTCAGCCGAGCCGTTCATCGCTTTTCCCATGTACGAAGTAGCGTCACACTTCGATCGCCGCCGCACCCTTGGGGCTCTCATCGGTGTTTGCTCGACGTTGCTGGTCTCGAATCTTTGGGTTACCCTCAGCCACTCGAAACACGATTTCAACGCAACGGCATTGGTAGCAGCGATCGCGGCCTGGTTCGTCGGTGACAGTGTTCGAGTTCGCCGGGCTTACCTCGACGGGCTAGCCGAACAGGCGCAGCAGCGCCAACGCGAGATCATTGAGCGGTCTCAACGTTCGGTGGCGGAGGAACGGCTCTTAATCGCGCGTGAACTGCACGACGTCGTCGCGCACAGTCTGAGCGTCATCGCGGTTCAATCCGGCGTAGGACGCCACGTCATTGACGCACATCCTACACAGGCTAAAAAGGCACTCGCTGCGGTCGAAGTGACAAGTCGCAATGCACTTATTGAGTTGCGCCGTATGCTGGGGGTGCTTCGACAGGATAACGAGCAGCCCGCTACGTTGGTCCCTGCCCCAGGCATTCGTTCCCTCGACCCCCTGCTCGAACAAGTCCGTACCGCCGGGATTGACGTGGTGTTGAAGTTGGAGAGTGCATTCACGGACAAGTTGTCGCCCACCATGGACCTAACGGTCTACCGCATAATCCAAGAGGCCCTCACCAACGTGGTTAAGCACGCTGGTCCGGCTTCAGTCGTGGTCGAACTACGCGACGAATCCGGCACTCTCATTCTGGAAGTGGTCGATGACGGCGGAGGTGGATTGCCCGCGTATCCAATGACCGTCGACGAACACATCGTGCACCACGGAATAGTGGGGATGCGAGAACGCGTGGCTCTCTTCGACGGCGAGCTATTGACGCGTGTACGCCCCGAAGGAGGCTTTGTCGTGAGAGCCCGATTCCCGCTAACAAGTCTTGGGTTTAAATGATCAGCGTCCTCGTCGTCGATGACCAGAATTTGGTGCGTGCTGGGTTTTGCTTCCTCGTGGACTCGACCAAGGACCTCAAAGTCGTGGGCGAAGCGGCGAATGGACGCGAAGCAGTTGAGATTGCTCACAGGACTCACCCCGACATCGTCCTCATGGACATTCGCATGCCAGATCTCAACGGTATCGAAGCGACTCGCCACATACTGAGTGACCCTCTCGCCGGCAATACTCGAGTGCTGATAGTGACGACTTTCGACTTGGACGAATATGTCTACGGGGCTCTGCGCGCCGGAGCCAGTGGTTTCTTGCTAAAGGACTCACCCCCCGAAGATCTGCTCGACGCCATCAGGGTTATCGCCGCCGGAGACGCATTGTTGGCTCCTAGTGTCACGAGAACCCTCATTAGGGAGTTCGCGAGTCACACAGTTTCGTCGAACGCAGACTCCAAATTGCTCGACATACTGACACCTCGCGAGAGAGAGGTTCTCACCGAGATTGCTCGAGGTCGCTCCAATTCAGAGATCGCCGAAGATCTTCACATGAGTGCCGCAACCGCTAAGACACACGTGAGCCGAATCCTCGCCAAACTTGGAGCTCGAGACCGTGCGCAACTTGTTGTCATCGCATACGAAACGGGGCTTGCAACATCCTCTTGATTGTCGAATATGAGACGATGGCATTCGGGCATGTTCGCGCACATGAATCGTGTCTGTAAAGTTGGAGACAAATTCCTCTGAGGCAATATCTATTCATCTCCGAACCGCAGCTCAACCTCCTCGCCGTCAGACAATCGAAACCGAACATCGACCTGACATCGAAACGAGCTCGGGTCTAGCCAATTGTCTAGCCACGAGTTCAAACGTGTGAGGACGTCGGCGGACGTTGGCGGACGTTGCACTTCGTCCGGCCAACAAATCTGGACGCTGACGGACGTCCACGGACATTCTGGAAACACTCTCAAGGTGCCGGGATCGAGACCCGGGCGGCCCACTAGATCCCACCAGATCCCACCAGAAGACTTTGAACGTTCACGCTCGTGGATCACAACGGTCGCGACAATGACATTCTGGAAAGAAACTTGTGCTTCATGGAAGATTTTCGGCTCTTCGGATTCTGGCGGGGACTGTCTCATCTGACGACGATCGATCCTAAGACTCTCCAGTTGGGCTTGCCCGCGTAGAGAAGGACCCTGATGCGGTAGTTGGCGAAGTTGCGAAAGCCGAAACCGACCCGCTTGATGCGCTTGATGAGATTGTTCAGAGCCTCGGTGGGGGCGTTGGAGATCCGCGCGACGTGGAAGTTGCAGATCTTGTCGAACCAGGTCTCGATGGTCTTACCCAGTTTCTGGATCTCGGGCGGCATCGCCCGAGACACGCAGTGCTCGAGGAGCTCTCTCAACATGGTCTTCGCCTCGTCGGGGTCACGGGTCGCATAGAAGTCGCGTAGTCGCTCCTTGACCCGGTAGGAGATGGCGACCTCGCCCTCGGGATCACCGAGTTCCAGTAACGACCGCAGGCGCTCGGTCGCCTTGTCATCGAGCTTCTCCTCACCCATCAACAACACCCGCCGCACCCGGTAGAGGGGGTCGTCACGACGCCCGCGGTGTCCGAGTTGGTCGCGCTGCACTCGACGGCGCACCGCGTCAAGAGCCCGATTCGCCAGGGACACCACGTGAAAGGGGTCCACGACCTGAGACGCTTTGGGCAATGTCACCGAGTAGACGGCGGCGTAGGCGGGAGACATGTCGAGCGCCCCGTAGTCAATGCGCTCCTTCCACGACGGCGGCTGGGCGTTCATCCAGCTCGCCACGTCCACGTAGTTGCGCGAGGGCAGGATCTCGATGATCTGGTGGTTCTGGACGTCCGCGACGGTGGTGGCGTAGTGCGGGTGGGCGTGTCCGGTGTGCTTGACGAAGGAGGTCTCGTCCAGGCCAATGGCCGTCGTCACGCTGAGGCGCTTGCGATCGGCGGCGAGGAGAGCCTCGCCGTAGGTGAGAACGGCATCGTTGACGGTGTGCCAGTCGCAGCTGAGCTCGTCAGCGACCTCCGACACGGTGCGCCCGTCGCCGACTTGGCGCGTGGCCCACTTCGCGGCGCGGGTGGTGAGGAGACAGTTCTTGGCGGCGATGCGGTGATCGGAGAGCACCCACGAGCCCGTCACGCAGCCCCGGTTGACACAGCACATCCGGTGCTTCTTCCACGACAGCGTCATCGCTGATCCGTAGACGGGCAGGTCCACGTAGGACACGACGGGTCGCTCCTTGACGTGGGCGCGGGAACCACACGAGGGGCAGAACACCTCGCCGGGAGTCTGTTCGATCACCAGGGTGACCTCGGGTCCACGCCGCTCGTAAGCGAGGACCTGGACGTCTTTGAGCCCGACGAGGGCCTCGAGAATCTCGGTATGGTTGACGAGGACGAAGGTGTTTTCAGTTTTAAGTCTCACAACTCAATCTTGAAGCACCTTCGTCTACCTCACGATGATGGCCCTCCGAGGTGAATCCCCCGTTGAAATCCGAAGAGCCAGATTTTCGACAACGTAGAGCCCAGCGCGATTCACACCTTCCAGTGAATTTGGTCATCGCAACGCCGTAAAAATCCATCGATTCACTCCTACGTCGTGAAAATCTTTGCTGCGTCAACGACTAGTGGACTGATCCAGTGCTCAAGGTTCACGCGACCCGTGACACTTGTCACCGTTCTACTGCGCGACCACCAACAAAACTCACTGCCCGAACCATTCGTGGTCTTGGCCGAGCGGCATTCGACACCGTCGAGATCTGAATCAAATCCCTCACGAGCCACAGGCCAACAATCCTCGTGACTAAAGATGTTGCCCGCCCCATTAAGCGGATAGGTAGACGCAAAGCCAGCAGTGACAACGCCGACAGCACTCACCACGTCGACGGCCACTTGGTCATTGGGTAGCCCCACTCCGACGAGCTGGTACACCTCGGTCCTTAAGTCATTGACCGTGACGAACGACCCCTCCACCATCAATTCGAGCTGCGAACGCGCCGTGGCCATGTCACGCGACAAGTAGAGCGCGTCCCAACTCTCCGGCGGATTCCACCGTCCACCGCTCTGCCTGGCAAAGCTGGTGTCAACCGGGTCTTCCCATGTCGACTTGCACACTCGCAACCAAAGATGCCCTTTCGGGTGTACCTCCAGCGTCGCCAGCGTCACGGTTGGACGAGGCGAAGATTGAACGTGCGTTCTACCGCGCTACGTATCTCTTGGAAGTTACCTTCCTTCATCAGTTCTACCAGTGACCTACCGCCCAAATTCGGCGCCTCCCGGCGTACCACCTCGGGGATCTTGTCCATCTTCACGTTCGCTAACAGTTCCATCGTGGCCTCGTCGAGTAGACCAACGTCCGTCACACGCTCACTAGGGATACCTGAAACTAGCCACTTCGAGTAGGCCTGACGGCTCACGCCAAACGCGCCCGCCACCTCGGTGCCACTCAACTGCCACAATCGCTCGAGGCGCTTCAGGGGCTGAACCCCTAGCCCTCGCTCGAGACCTTCCGCCACTTCGGCCGCCTTGTCCAATGAATCGGCCAAGAGCGCCGAGATAAATTCATCGGGATGCTTTCTGGCCACGTCAGCCGCCTGTTGGACGGTGCCACTCGCGTTTTCCATGAATCCTCCTTCCTTCTACTATAGCGCAACCTTTTGTCAATCGCAACCTTTTGTCAAGGTAAGTGATAATTATCGGAACGCTGACCAAGTCGCGAATTGATCAGTTAACTGATTGAGCAACGTCTCCAACCTGAATCGTGCCGGGAAAGTTGGGGAGTAAATCCTCTGAGTCAATATCTACTCGTCCCCCAGCCGCAGTTCAAACCCCTCACCATCAGTCTCTCGAAATTGAATAGTGACTTGACCTTGAAACGAGCCTGGGTCTAGCCAATTGTCTAGCCACGAATTCAAACGTGAGAGGACGTCAGCGGACGTTGGCGGACGTTGCACTTCGTCCGGCCAGCAAATCTGGACGCTGACGGACGTCCACGGACGTTCTGGAAACACTCTCAAGGTGCCGGGATCGAGACCCGGGCGGCCCACCAGAGGACCTGAACGTTCACGTTCGTGGATCCCAACGGTCGCCGTACTCAAGATAGAAAATCGAGGAAATTTGAAATTACCTCCACCAACCGGACGAACTCGTCATGACTTTCACTTTGGGAGCGACGAACGTTTCCTGACTCCAATTGACACTCAAAGCCCAAGGACCTCCCGTAGGCCGTCATCAATGCGTTCGAGAGTGAGCGGCCGCACACGGCCAGTACGGCGTCCGAGTTCGGACTTGTCCAATGTGACAAGGGCAGTCACGTTAGCCACCGATGCACGCGTCATCCCGGCCTCGCCCTTAGCGATGTGCACGTTGCCTGGCATATCGCCGAGGCGGAGCGTGCCCGTGAGGGTGACTGCCACCACGGTGGCCAACTTGCTCGAGTTATAAAGGTCATCAGACACGATCAACACGGGTCGACGTTTCGCGGGTCGGGAACCTTGTGGTTCTCCCAAGTCGACCCAATAGACGTCCCCGCGCTGAATCACCACTTCGTGCCGTCGTCCTTCGCCAACAGACGGTGCGCCGCAGCGGATGAGAATTCACTCGTGTCGTCGTTGACGGCGTCGACCACCGCATTAATGCGGTCTATCACTCCAACCGATGTGTTGGCCGCTTCTAGTTCCTTTTCGACCGCACCGGCAAAGAACGCCGAACGACTGGTACCGAGTTCTTTAGCGCGGCGTGTCGCGCGGGCGTACACCTCAATAGGAACCGAGATGGTTGTCTTGACGAATTGATTGGTCTTTGTCATATTCAAAGTATAACTGGTCATACCCGGTCGCGTAACCCTCGCCGTCAACTCCTCGAAACTGAATAGTGACGTGACCTTGAAACGAACCTTCGTCTAGCCAATTGTCTAGCCACCAGAACAAACGTGAGCGGACTTCCGTGGACGTTGGTGGACGTTGCAGTTCGTCCGACCAACAAATCTGGACGCTGATGGACGTCAGTGGACATTCTGGAAACACTCTCAAGGCGCCGGGATCGAGACCCGGGCGGCCCACCAAAGTCTCACAGGCCCACCAGAAGACTCCGAACGTTCACGCTCGTTGATCCCAACGGTCGCGACACTTACCAGTCGAAAAGATATTCCTTTTCCGCCCTTAGTCGATTGGCTTGTCAGCGCGGACAGTCTCACCAGAGATCTGCACAGGGAGAAGGAGCCTGATAGGCCTGGCGGCCTCGTATTTCTGCAACACCACTAGGCGAGACCGACAAGGTACCGCACTATTTTGGAATTGATCTTGCCTCCAGTCTTCTTTACGCGCTTCAACTACATCCTCGATGGTAAATTGGTCCTCATGGTACAGACATTCGAGGCCAAATCGCCGTTGGGGCACCTCCTCGTGGAACATCGTGAACGCGTCCTCGCAATTGCGCACGAGCATCGCGCCGCGAATGTCCAAGTGTTCGGTAGCGTCGCCCGTGGAGACGACACACCGGAAAGTGACATTGATTTCTTAGTGGAATTCCTCCCACCTTTGAATTTGCTCACGCGTATTGGCCTGATAGATGACTTGGAAATCGAACTCGGCGTCTCGGTTGACGTGAGCACACCTACTGGACTCAAGAAGCGATGTCGCAGCGAAATACTTGCCGAGTCTCGAGTTCTGTGAAGTACCGAGATCAGGATCGCCTCGCCGATATCGCAGAGGCCGCTGCAGCCATCGAGATGTACCTGTCTCGTGGGACTCTTGACATCGAAGAGACGTACTACGCGTGCCGAGCGCGACTCATGGAAATTGGTGAAGCGGTTGCCCACCTGTCCCCCGCGCTCACGTCAGCGAACCCAAATATCCCATGGCGTGAAATTTCTGGAATGCGCAACGTATTGATACACGATTACGACAACGTGAGTTTCGCCGAAGTGGCGGGCACGATCGACAATGATTTGCCAGCATTGCACGCAACCGTGCTTCTCTTCATCGAACGAGAACTTTCGGGGACACCACCGGCACGTCGACCCGCGGAACCCTCGCTAGATCAGTTTGAAGTCGCTCCCCCTGAGCCACCCCTTGACCTGGACCTGTAGTTCTAACAACGATCGACGAAGAAACGGACCCGATTTACGCCAACTACTCCAGAGACCGAGTAGGAAGGATCAGGATTTCAGATCCCCTCATCTGAGTGATCGAACCTTCCAGGATTGGCTCGCTACGGGACAAAACAAGTGACCTGCGGGACGAATACTTAATATTCAGTGGTAAATCTCAGCTGTCACTCTCGATGAGACGAGCCCCTCAACTTAAAGAGTGCCTTTCGAGCGGACTTCCTAACGATCTTCGAAGGATGGACCTTGTCGATAGCTGCGAGCACCAGTTCAGTCACGGGAGAAGGGGCTCGCCATAGCACCTCCATCAACTCGCTTTGGCGTTGTTCAACTCCTACGACCGCGATTGTCGACAACAGTCCTTCGGGACCGCCAGTGATCATTCGATGCGCCAGGACGTCGACGAAGACAAAGGGCGTCGAGGGATTGTACAACTCATCTTCGGTGATGATCCCATGATCGGCGAGCCAACACGTCGCGAAGCCCGCAATAGTCGGTCGCGCTAGCAATTCGAAAACACGAGGTGCGGCAAGCTTGACATCGATCTCGCCGAGAACCGCCAAAGCAACACCCTGCAGCGCTGGATCTTTCAGCTCCGTGATGGCCTCCAAGATTTCGTCAATCGCGACCAATGCCCCGCGTGCTTTGTACCATGCGACCGTCTCAGCACGAGCAACTTCGAACTCCTCGGAGTCAAGTCGCTCGAACAATTCGAGCGCACTCAAACCAGCGAACTGACCTGCGACCGGTACTTCATATCCGGCCTCGCTCAGCAGTCGTCTGGTCGTCACCGTCCCGATTGGAGTCATTGTGACCGATCCTCCGAAACCCCTTCGTCCCGGCTTATGCGATTCAACGTCTTCTCGAACCACCAGACCACAGAGAGCAAACGCGTCAAACATGTCGACGACGTCGGCGGCAATCGAGTAACGAATCGTGTCGTCATCGGCTGCGAAACTCCACTCCTCGAGTACTTCGGCGGCGGCGAAGTCAACGAGGGGCTGGATCGGGTACGGCTCCATGGTGACATAGGGAGCAATCAGTAAGTCAAGACTCAAACTATCTAGGAATGCCCACACTTCCGGCCAAGCCCGCCACTGTCGGGGGTCTGACTGCACGCTGACCGGCCCAATTGAAAACAAGGCGTCGACAACGTGGTCGTACTGCCCCACGAGATCGTCGCGCAGGCCCAGGCCACGCTTAGTTGCTACGAGCTTGCCGTGCAGCACTCGCACGATTCCCGCTTTTTTGGCCCATGCCACAATCATGCGCAAGACGGGTAGGTCATCCGATGACGTTGTTCGAAAAGTTCGCTCACCAATCCGCTGGTCAATCAAGTCACCGGTCGCCAGGATATCCACCAGCACGTGCGCGTCAACGAGGGTGAGATGTCCTTTTTGCGTGAGCTTTCGTCCCGTACCAACGAATGCCGCGAGATCTCGGAACTTCAAAAGAATTGGGGCCGTCGCCGCCGATTGTGCAGCTTCATCGTCGCTCGGGAGAATCACTGGAGGAAGCGTTCGATCAAGTTGTGAATGCTCGGTCTCAAAGATGCCGTCCGGGAGCAGACGGTGACGGTCATCGACAGACAATTGGTTGAAACGATCGATGAACTCCTGGAACTGCTCGGGGTCGCTCACATCGACATCGTCATCAACCGCCAGAGAGAACAAAGACTTTGCGAGGCCGAATTTAGACCGATCGCTCATAGCCGCGATAAAGTCACCGCGCAGCGCCTCAATGGCGTTCATGAGCCCGACCACTGGTCCGGCGTCGGCGGCGAGCAGACTCACTGCGTCGAGATAACG
This sequence comes from Actinomycetota bacterium, assembly GCA_029850535.1. Classification (GTDB taxonomy): domain Bacteria; phylum Actinomycetota; class Acidimicrobiia; order Acidimicrobiales; family RAAP-2; genus RAAP-2. Next base: position 14,352 of record JARCRU010000096.1, read on the forward strand.
TAACCACTGACGCAGCGCCTCCAGGATGAAGTCGCACCTCTCCGGCGTCACGCTCAACTTACGCGGACACCACTCAAGCAAAAACTCCTCGATGTCGACGACAGCCCACGAAGCTAGGCGGCCGTCTGCGTAGCCCCATTTCCAATCGAGGAAGATGCCGACCTCGGCGGTAACCTCATCGATCATGCCGGAGGTCGCCGATCCTGTGCCGCTTAACCAGGCTTGGAAGGAATGAAGGATTTCACGGCGAGTTCGAGTGAATTCGTCTTCATCTTCGGGCTCAATCTCCAATTGCACATTGTCCAGCCTGCCATAACGTAAGGGGCCTTCGTGACGCGGGTTGGAGTTCGGGGCTCGTCCAAGTTGAGAGCGTTTCGCAGAACACCGTCGCGAGAATCAATTGGAGCCGCAACTCAAACCCCTCGCCGTCGGCCCCTCTAAATTGAATGGTGACTCGACCTTGAAACGAGCCCTGGTCTAGCCAATTGTCTAGCCACGAGGTCAAACGTGAGAGGACGTCAGTGGACGTTGGTGGACATTGCACTTCGTCCGGCCAGCAAATCTGGACGCTGATGGACGTTCCTGGACGTTCTGGAAACACTCTCAAGGTGCCGGGATCGAGACCCGGGCGGCCCACTAAATCCCACTAAATCCCACCACAAGACCCTGAACGTTCACGTTCGTAGATCCCAAAGGTCGCGATATTTACATCTGGCGTGAAATGACTGGTATCTTATGGCCAATGCCTGGACCACCAGGTGGCTATCGTCACGTCCACCGTCGGACTTTAAGACGAGACTTCACGGACGGGCAAGTCTCGACAGCAACAATTCTGATCGCCGCAGACCGTGATACGAACGCCGCGATCAACCAAACAACCGCAGTCAGCACAAAGTAACTCCATTGATCCAATCATATGAAGTCGAACAACCATCAATGACGAACGGCAATTGCCAGACGAAGAGAGGACGTCCTCGCCCGACCGTCCTCTTTCCGATGAACGTCGGCGAACTGCCCCCAGTCATGTGACACCGCAGCGCTACCTACGCCAGTGACATTGATGCACGCGATCACGAGTTCAGCGACGAAATCCGCCGGACCCGCAATTCACGGCATCGAACTCAAGATTCCCTCATAACCTCGATCGGGATTCGTTCGGCACAAAGACTAAATTCGCTCGTTTGACTTTGTGGATCCGTGAATCCATCTCGACCTAATCCTGTATCTCAAACTCCGTGAGTGTCAGCGCGTTTCCGCTCAGCACACCCTTAGCCTGAACTTGATCGCCCACCACGATGGTCGAGACGTCTAACGATGTCGGCACCACGAAGGAAATCGGCGTCGACTGATCACTGGGTTGAATCACCAAGGACGTGGGAGACACCGAAACTACTTGACCCTCGGCCTCTGTACTGATCGATTGGCCTTGATCACCCTCAGGACCTTGAACATCGAGACTCAGTAGTGTCAACACACCGGCAACCATGCCGGCTACCGCGTGCACCCGCTCGCCCACAACGATCGGGGCCAAAGTCATCGTCGACGGAACCGCGACGACCACCGATGCCGCGTTGTCACCTGGCTGGATAGTCAAACTGGTGGCGTCCGTGGAGACAATCAGCCCCTCAACGTCAATCGTCGAATTCTGGTTTTGATCGGATCCACTCACTCCGGCGGAATTATTGTTGGCGGCCGACTGATCGTCGACAATCGTCACCAGGGAAAAAGTTTGGTTCGCGTATGCCACCATCAGCTCCACTTGGTCACCGACCGCAATTGTCGAGGGCAACGTGATGCTGGAAGGAATAGCGACCGTAGTTGATGCTCCTTCGTTGACGTTGATGGTCAAGGAGGTACTCGAAAGAGCGGCGAGGGCGCCTTGGAGATCAATCATCCCCGATACGCCCACATCTTGCAGTGATGTCTCATCGAGTGCGCCGTTAACAACGTCGACGTTGACATTCACAACTTCTCCAATGGGCGGGTTTGAACTTGAGCCGTGAGAAGATATTCGTGAACGCGTGACAAAGAACATACTCGCGCCACTGGACAGTTCGAGTCGGCGACCGCGGTTTGCGGCAACAGTCGCTCGAAGGTGAGCCGAGTGGGTCTTGGCACGAACCTGCAACGTGGTGGCGCGATATGTTCCATCGCCCAACCTGAACGCGTGCGATGAGATCTGGGTGCCAATGGCGACGTGACGAGGAGAGGAGAAACGAAGAGTGCGCACGAGGCCCGAGTGCAACGCCACCACGATGGTCCTTCGCGCAGAATTGTCCGAGAGCACGGTGCCTTGTATCGTGACTGCCTTGGACTGGAGTTGCACATTCGCGCGACTCCCCGCCGCGGAGGCGCTCGACGCGCTGCCGAGAATGCTGAGCGAGATGGCTGCAGCCATCACCGACCTCGTGAGTAACGGACTATGAAAACGTTGCATGAAAATCTCCTCGAAATGTAGCGGCGTGATCAGAAAGTTAACGTCGCGACATTAAGGCTGTCTAAGGCAAAGATTAGAGTCGGCGTGCGGTGAACAACTTCGCGACAATGGACGAACACAACGCTCACAACAGTAGCTTCGTTACTACCCTCGAACTCCGGCGACACCACCGGTGGAGGACCAATCCAACTACATGTGAAGTCACAAGCCGGAAGGAACCTTCACGGCCCGAGTCGTTACCACCATCTGGTCAATGCCGCCTTGCGGAGGTCAGAGAACGCAGCGTCGGACTTAAATTGGTTTGGAACTGCGGGATTCGTGTGACTGCCAGTTTTGGATATCGATCGCCATCTCGATGGTTCGAACTTCCGAGTCGTCGCTCCGCATAACTCCGACAAGGTCAATATCAAGCTCTTTTAGCCAATTATGTAGCCTAAGGAGCAAATTCGACGACACTTCTGCGGACGTGGGTGGGCAAACTTTGAGCAGGCTCTAACCAGTACAGACGAATCGATACGGACAACTGCGAACGGCGTTGCGATGGTCTCAAGGTGCCGGGATCGAGACCCGGGCGGCCCACCAGATGTTCTGAACCTTCACGCTCGTGCATCCCAACGGTCGCAGTATTCACGAACTGGAAAGAGAATCTTTCTCTATCCAATGAGTTGTGCTATTTGAGAGCGCCGACTATCCCGCTAGAGGATGACACAGAGAGACCACGGCCGAGTTCACTCACCAATCAACGTTCGACGAGCGTCCTTCAGGAGAAGAACCAAGTGAAGCTCGTCAGTTGGGCTCTGTTGCAATTCAGGAATAAGGTGCAAATAAAATTCGCGGGCAGTCTCGCTCTCCGCGTGAATCAATAGCCCCCGACATCCAATGTCATCGCTAAGAGTAAGCAGACGGCTTACGACGTCAATCAGGAGACCGGCGCCCAGCCCCATTCCTTCATGCCCAGAGTCAACGCCCAGTCGCGCTAGCAGTGCCATCGGTTGTGGATAGCGTCCGGCTCCCTTCTTTAGGCGCTCTGGTGCCGCCGCGAGTTCTAACTGAGCCATGCACCACGCGTAGTAGGCGACCACGGTCGAACCGTCTTCTCTTGTTACGACGAATACCCGAGTCGTTCCCGTTGACGCCGACTGCTGAGCGTGGCGACGAAGCCACTGGGTCTGTTCAGTTGACGCGCACTCAAACTCATCAACGTTGTCGGTCGCCGTGATGAGACGAGGCGGCCGATATAAAGAGGTCACTCGCTAAACGGCGATGGTCGATTCATGAGACGGCGAAGACTCTCGAGTTCTCGCGCGGGCAGATTGTTCATCTTGTCCCATTGCTCCGCCGTCTCTCTCGAGAGGACAAAGTGATCACGGTCAGCCAAGACCTGGCGCGAGGCGTCCACTAGGTTCGTGACGACAAAAGAGGTGAGGTCAGTCCCGAGCTCCTCAGCGGCTCGATTGATGAGGTTGCGCTCTTCGAGGGTCGTCCTCACTTCGAGTCGCTTATCCCTGGTTCGAATGGAAGTCGCCACCGTATTCCTCTTTCATTCCCTTTGTACGGCCATTGTACGGCCTTCACGACCCTCTGTCAAGCATGACTTCAATCGCAATAGGTCCGACAACCACAAGCTCGTCTAGATCATTCTCCCGCGTCGTAAACGAATACCTCACCATCAAGTCCTCGATATTGAATAATGGCTGGACCATGAAACGATTCCTGGTCTAGCCATTGTCTAGCCACGACGTCAAACGTTCGTGGACTTCGGTGGACGTTGGTGGACATCGCACTTCGTCCGACCAACTAATCTGGACGCTGATGGACGTCAGTGGACGTTCCGGAAATACTCTCAAGATGCCGGGATCGAGACCCGGGCGGCCCACCACAAGACCCAGAACGTTCGCACTCGTGGATCCCAACGGTCGCAACACTCACGAGTTGGAAAGATAATCTTTCGACGCCCAGCCCTCTTAGTGAACTAACTCGTCAACGCCAACGAGAGCGCCGTCCGACCAGACTGAAAGGGGGCGACAACAGACTTCTCTCTCAAATTCGATTGGTTGGTTCAAACGATGGTTCGTTATTTGGGCGCTTCCGGGTTCTCCGTGGGTAATCAGAGGTAGATCGGGCGGCCTGAGGCATGATTTAGGCCATGAACGACACCGAGCTCTACCGTCAGATACTGGGTCTTGCCGCACCGTGGCAGGTCAGTCGAGTCGATCTCTCCG
>JARCRU010000097.1 GCA_029850535.1 Actinomycetota bacterium
CGCCACGTGGCGATTCGAACACCGTCATCACCAGGTATATCGACCCAGTGTGCGGCGAGGGCAATCCACCTAGTGCTCTGGTCGCGCTGAATGAGTCGAACCTCAAAGTGGACCGTGTCACCGCGCAGTGTGTTCTCGTAGTTCGCGCTCAGCGTGGGAATATCTTCAGCGACCATGTAGTTGATCAAGGGTTGGCCGACGATCTCGTCCGCCGAGTAGCCCAACAGCGACACGACACTGGGCGACACCCACGAAATGGTGCCGTCCCTCTTGCTGACCGAGACAACGTCGCTGATGTTCTCCACCAGAATTCGAAAGAAGTCGGAGTTGGCGGTGACACCGCTGCCGCTGTCCGAGGTGACGTCGCGACGCGAATCGCGTCCCGACCGAGCCGTCATGTGGGGACCGGCGTTAGTGCCACATCCCGAGAAGTGGCCCGGGTCGAGTCGCTACGTCGCTGGCGAGGCCAGGGATTCACGACTCCACGTCACTTGTCGACACTATTGACACCTTCCATGACCGCACGCTCACAGCCATCCCCACAAATCGGACCATTTTTCGCAAAAATGACGAAACTGGACCTCACTTTAGGGCGAGGGCGGGCTCGATGACAAGGTTTCTCAAGAATCGAAGGCGTGGCCAAGGGGGCGTCCCTCGTCACGGTGTCGAATTGACCCGTCGAGCACGCCACCGGATCGGTTCGAGGTCGGGCGTGGCGGACGTTAAGAGCTTGTCGATCGACTTCTCGCGTCGACACGTGGCCCCGGCACCAACTGCTGATCAGGTGGAGTGATTCACCTCAGCCAGTGGGCAACAATCGCAAAATTCCGCGATGAGACCGGGAACTCACCCTGTGACGTGACGCCGCGTGGAGCGACAGCGAGAAGATCCTGGTCGCCCTCACTTTTGCGCCAACGGCGTCTCTTCGTAGGGCGCCACCCATTTTCTCGTGTTGACGAGGAGTCGGGAATGGTACTCACCCGATCATGGGTCGAGCAGAGAAACTCGTCAGAACCCACCGAGTCGCCCGTGTCCCTTCGGGACGAGTTCGTTGAAAATGTGGGATTGTGCACTGGGAAATCAATCGCGCATTACTTGGACGTCACCTTGCGTTCATCTGTGTTCTCTAGCGTGAGAGTGCACTATATGCGAGGAGCGCGCAGTGGATGAGTCAGTTCAGTCGCAGACCGCCGACGGCTTCATCGATCCGGTCCTCGCGAGTATGGATCCCGATCGCGACCGGCCCACCAACGTCATCGCCACCGAAGGTCTGAATCTACGATTCGGCTCCACCACCGTTCTGAGCGGGGTCACCATGCACGCACGTCGCGGGACCATCACTGCGTTGATCGGACCGACGGGATCGGGCAAGTCGACTTTTCTTCGTACGCTGAACCGCATGAATGACAAGGTTCCGGGTTTCGTCCACGAGGGCGACGTGACCCTCTACGGTGAATCCATCTGGGGTCCGCGCCAGGACCTTTTAACCCTTCGGCGACGAGTCGGAATGTTGTTCCAACGTCCGAACCCCTTTCCCATGTCGATTCGCGACAACGTGGTCGCCGGCGTGAGGGCACACGGCATCGCTCGCGGCAAGCAACTCGACGTCGTCGCGGAAATGAGACTCCGCGAGGTGGGGTTGTGGGACGCCGTCAAGGATCGACTTCGCGACTCGCCCTATCAGCTCTCGGGGGGACAGCAACAACTCCTCTGCTTGGCCCGCGCCCTCGCGGTCGGTCCCGAAGTGTTGTTACTGGACGAACCGACCTCCGCACTCGACCCACTGTCGACGGATGCGGTCGAGCAGTTGTTGCGAGCGATGACGCCCGCGCTCACTTTGATTATCGTGACCCATAACCTCGGTCAGGCTCGGCGCGTCTCGGACTCGACAATGTTCTTCTACGACGGACGACTGGTCGAGCATGGCCCGACCGAGGAAGTGTTCTCGCGGCCACGCGAAGCAGACACGGGTCGTTACGTGAATGGACTCATGGGCTGAGTCGCTCATTGCGACCGCGAGTGGGGAGACGTCACCGTCATTGCCGCAAGGGTGCGATGACCACGAGGCCATTGCGAAACGAAATCATCGAGAGATGTGGTTCAGGACACTGGTCGGTCACGACTGGTTCATTTGGCCTTCATACCATGGGGCTACCAACAACGAGGAGGACAGTAATGATGTTTCAACGTGTAGCACGAGATCAGCGTCGCTTGCTCGCGACGATCGCACTTATCGCGGCCACGACAGTGGCCGGCGTAGGAACAGTGGCATCGGCGAGCACGGTGAAGTTGCCCAAGAGTGGCGTGGAGACGCCCCCCGCAGCGCGCTTGACCGAGACGGGCAGCACATTGCTGTACCCGCTGTGGAACCTGTGGGCACCCGCCTACCAGCACAGTTACCACAACGTCAGCATCACCACCGCCGGCACCGGCTCGGGAACGGGTATCTCGGACGCGGCGAGTGGCACGGTCAACATCGGCTCCTCCGACGCGTACCTGTCGCCGTCGGTGAAGCAGGCGACACCCAGCCTGGTCAATATTCCCTTGGCGATCTCCTACCAGGTCATCGCGTACAACATCCCCGGGGTTCACGCCAACTTGGACCTGCCCGGTACGGTGCTCGCCGCGATCTACCGCGGGGCCATCACCAATTGGAACAACGCCGAGATCGCTCGACTGAACCCGAAGATCAAGTTGCCCAACCTGCCCATCGTGGCCCTGCACCGTTCCGACGGCAGCGGTGACACGTTCTTGTTCTCGCAGTACCTGGCACGCCAGGACGGGCACGACTGGGGTTCGACCAACTACGGTACGACGGTCACCTGGCCCGCGATCAAGAACTCGTTGGCCGAGCAGGGCAACGGTGGCATGGTCTCGGGTTGCTCGTCGACCCCGGGCTGCGTCGCCTACATCGGCGTGAGCTTCCTCACCCAGGGTCTCGGTGACGGCCTCGGCTACGCCCAGCTGAAGAACGGCATGGGCCAGTACGTGATGCCCACCACGAAGGCAGTCGCGACCGAAGCCACGGGGTACACCAAGATCACCCCCGGCAACGGCACGATCTCGATG
>JARCRU010000098.1 GCA_029850535.1 Actinomycetota bacterium
GAGGGACTCAATTCACGCGTCCAAGCAATCCGAGTTTCCGCTCGTGGATACCGCAACCGCGAGCACTTCAAAACCGCCATCTACTTCCACCTTGGTGGTTTGGCCCTTTATCCCCAAACCCACTGAATACCCGGAAGCGCCGTTATTTGACGACGGTTCGATTCTTGCGATGCGTACCGACGTCGAAACCGAGGGTGGCATATCCGGGAAGTCTCTTTCGGTGCATCCGTGCAAGCACCGGGCTCTTAGCGTCGACGTAATCGTGGACTTCGACGGATGACTTGCCATCTAAGGGTCGCAAGATCCGGCCAACGTACTGGACAACTCTTCCCCGAAACGCGATTGGAAAGGCCATAAACACCGTATCGAGCGGCGGACAATCGAAGCCCTCGCCAAGGAAGCTGCCCGTCGCCGCGAGGACGAGCCCGCCACGCTTGGAGGCCTCGTCCAATTCCGCCATGACCTTGGCACGAGCCTTCTTCCCCATTCCACCTTGAAGGACGAGTGGAGTGACTCCCCTCTTAGTGAGCGTCGAGACGAACAATGAGAGATGCTCGGTCCACTGTGTCAAAACGAGACAGTTTCTGCCATTTTCAGCTGCCGCGACCACGTCGTCGCAGATTGCCATCGTTCGGGCTTCGTCATCCACCAGTGCGCGAAATAGCTCTTGGATGTGCGTAAGGTCGTCACTCACTTCAAGACTCGTCTGGTGCACAATAAGCTTTCGGCTAAAGTTGTTCCCTGCGTCAACTTTCTCGTCCATCCGGTGGCGAATGGGTCCGCAGTACATCGAGATCAAGCCCTGAAGTCCGTCACGCCGGTAAGGCGTAGCGGTAAGACCAAGCCAACGTCGGGCGCGGATTTGCTTGACGCATCGCTCGAACGTGACGGCCGGAACGTGGTGACATTCGTCAACGATGACGAGACCGTAATGGCTCGACATCTCGTCGAGATCCTCGCGTCGCGCGAGACTCTGCGCCATCGCGATATCGACAATGCCGGTGATCTTGTTTTGGCCGCCGCCAATCTGACCAATCTCCTTCACGGCCAGGCCTAGGTGAGTTGCCAATCGCTCAGTCCATTGCTCCACCAGTGGTTTGCGATCAACGATAATCAGGGTAGGTAGTCGATGGTGTGCAATGAGTGCGCAGGCGACCACCGTCTTCCCGGCACCGGGTGCGGCCACGAGAACGCCGAGTTCGTGTGGGCTAAGTGCGTGAAGCGCAGCCTCCTGATCTCCACGAAGTTCAAAGGTTGGCGCGAAACTGATCTGGTCGGGATCCGGTCGACTCTCGTGGACCAGTAGTCGGCTTCCCGCCTCCGCCACCACACTTGCCGCCTTCTCGGACAGACCCCGAGGAAGCAGCAGCGATTCGAGTGTTTCTCCGTAACACCGGATCATTCTCGGCGTATCCCACGTTGAGAATCGGAGTCGCTCCTTCTCGTAGAACGCCGGGTTGTGCAGTGAAGCCAGATGCTTGAGGGCCGTAAGCAGCGTCGGCGGCAGACCAGATCGCTCGATTTTCAACATCGCCGCCGCGACGCCGACCACCACTTCGGGCATCGGGACCGAAGCGACTGCGTGAGAACGCTGAAACGTCCTTTCTTCGGGTCCTGCTCCCACCACAGGTGCGGTCTCGAGAATCAATTCGACTTCGGCACGCGATACACGCTTCAAAGTTGAGAGGTGGGCCCACTGGTCCTCCAATGGCTTCATGGTGCCAGGGTCAAGAAATGTGGTCGTCCCACGATCGCGACATTCTTTCTGCAACGGGAGCGCAATCAAGTTGCCGAAAGACCCCTTGGGCATGAAGTCCTGCGCTGGGAACAATCGGTCATAGCTTGCGAGATCCAACTCACCTCGGAGATTCATCGCCTCGCGCAGTAGCAGAGTGCCGAGTCGTCGAGCCAGCGTTGATGGCACAATTTCACGAAAGAATACCCAAACGTGTACGCCGTCGCCCGACCGCGAACGCTCTAGCGCTGAAGTTATTCCCATCGACTTCGCTGAATTGAAGTAGGCGAGCGCGTCAAGCGCCCAACCCGGCCCGTCGAAGTCGCATACAAGCAACCGGCAACTATCATCACGAAGCAGCGGATAGAGCCCGAGGTGAATCTTCCCGGCGAGGTGATCGGCGATCACGGCCTGCGTCAGCGGCAGATATTCCTTCGTTGGTGACCGGGGATTGGCGAAACCGCCGTGCACCGCAGGCGACCAACCGTGCTTGCCCGTCCGTTCACTTTCCCACCTCACTGCGTAGACATCGTCGCGACCCACGAAGAGAGCGCGGAAGAATTCAACCTTCGCCTCAGGTGACGCTGTGCGATCCACCTTCAAGAGCGGGAAGTCGAGCGGCGATTCCACGCTGTGGCTGCTCTCGAGTCGCTTAGCGGTCGCGGAGGTCTGCAGTCCGAGGATTTCAGCCAGCCGGTCATTCTCTCGTTGCAAATGCGCGATTTGTTGGCGAAGTTCCTCAACAATCCGGAGTTCTTCCTCGTTCATTCCAGTTCGAATGCTCCCCCGTCATGGACACTCAGCGTTACGCCAATTCGTATGACCTCAAACTATTTGTTGAGTCTACAAAGAAATAATACTAACTCGACAACCATAATTTGTTGTGTTAGTATTATTTACTATGCAACTCAACAACTCTCGACGAGGCCGCCCGCCGCGCCAGTCCGTCTACCAGCGACTCAACGAAGCGGTCACCGAGTTGCGAGACCGTATGGGGGGCTTACCCTCGCCGACGGAAGCTGAGGATATCTGGACATCGATTTGGTATCAAGAAGCGCACCAATCGACCGCCCTTGAAGGCAACACACTCGTGATCGAACAAGTTGAGGCCCTCCTAGCCCAGGGCCTCGCGGTTGGTAATAAGGAACTTCGTGAGTACATGGAAGTGACCGGCTACGCCAACGCCGCGAAGTGGGTCTATGGACAGGCACTCGATCCGGGCGATTGGGCCCCGGACGCTCCAGTCACGCTGACAGAAGTCCGTCACGTTCACGAACTCGCCTTGGGGCCAGTGTGGAACGTCGCGCCCCACCCCAGCGCCACAGAAAAGGAACACCCCGGCAGTTTTCGGCGACACGACATCCAGCCATTCCCCGGCGGCATGACACCTCCCTCCTGGGTGGAAGTTGAGGCGGCGGTAGCGGACTGGGTGAAGTCACTGTCAGCGATCAGTTCCAGGGAGAACCCGATCGAGTCGATAGCGGACGCCCACGCGTCTTTCGAGAGGATCCACCCGTTCCTCGACGGCAACGGCCGCACGGGACGTCTTGTGCTCAACCTCATCTTGGTCCGCATGGGTTACCCACCGGTGATCATTTACAAGCGAGATCGAAGCAAGTACCTTAGGTCTCTGCAGCGCGCTGACGGTGGCGACCCGGGTCCTCTTGGTGAGCTGATCGCACGCGCGATTACGGACAACCTTTACCGCTTCGTAGTTCCTGCCGTGGCCGGACCAAACAGATTGGTCCCTCTCGCTGTACTGGCGACGAAAGAACGGAGCGTCATTTCGCTCCGAGCGGCAATCGAACGCGGGCGACTGCGAGCACAGAAAGGATCGGACGGTCAGTGGCGCAGTTCTCGGGCTTGGGTCGACGAATACGTGGTGAGCAAGCACCGACGAGATTAGACAATCGCCCTCGGAGTTCTTAGAGCAAATTAGACCAAACACGTTGTCGAGAATGGACTCGCGACGCAAGGTGATTCGCGACGAGTTTGTTGATGGCTAGATCTCCTGCAAAATTGAATACTCGTCCCCCAGCCACAACTCAAACTCCTCGCCATCGGTCCTTCGAAAATGGATGGTGACGTGACCTTGACACGAACCAAGGTTTAGCCAATTGTCTAGCCACGACATCAGACGTGCGTGGACTTCAGTGGACGTTGGTGGACATTGCCCTTCGTCCGGCCAACAAATCTGGACGCTGATGGACGTCAGTGGACATTCTGGAAACACTCTCAAGGTTTAGGGATCGAGACCCGGGCGGCCCACTAAACAAGCCCTCCATAATGCTGGCTCTTCGTATCCCTGGATCGCAATGGTCGTAACAGAGGAAGAAATCCGCAACGAATATTTTGGCGGTCTTGAAGAATAGGAGTCAACGCAATACCCCGCACCATTCACGGTGTGATTTTGGTTCCGCCGACTCTGTCAACGCGCATCCAAAACAGCCACACGTGCGCATCGAAAACAGCCACACATGGTTGATGTGTAAGTCTGCCTCAGGAACGTGGCTGACGCCACTTTCACTCAGGACTTTCTGGTTCGGGACCGCCTGGTGGCGTCCTGAAGTCGGTAACTTTCTCCCTTCGTCTCGATGATCTTGCAGCGATGGGTCAGCCGGTCGAGGGTGGCTCCGGTGAGGCGTTCTGATCCCAGTACCTCGGTCCAGTTCTCAAAGGGCAGGTTGGTCGTCACCATGACACTCGAGCGCTCGTAGGCCGTGGCGATGACGTCGAAGAGCAACTCCGCGCCGACCTTCGTCGCAGGCACGTAGCCCAGTTCATCGAGCACCATTAGGTCCAACTTCGATAACTGCGTCTTGAGTCGCGCGAGCGTCCGCTGGTCTTTCGCTTCGATCAGCATCGTCACCAACTCAGTCACCCGAAAGAACCGGACGTTGTAACCCTTGGCGCAGGCCTCGGCCGCGATCGCCGTCGCGAGGTGAGACTTGCCGGTGCCGGGGTTGCCGATGAAGAGCACGTTCTCGCGTTCATCGATGAACGAGCAACGCGCCAGCTCCAAGACCATCATCTTGTTGACCGAGGGTCGTGCCAAGAAGTCGAAGGTCGCGAGGGACTTGGTGGTCGGGAACTTGGCCGCCTTCATCCGCCGCTCGGCCGCCTTGCGTTCACGCTCGAGCAACTCCAACTCACTCAACTGCAACAAGTAAGTGAGATGGTCCACGTTGTCATTGGCGGCTTGTGCGGCGACCTTCTCGCATTCAGCACCGATGGTCGGCAGTCGCAGGGCCTTTAGGTGATGACGCAGCAGCACCATTGACTTGGCTTCGAGGCGCTTCACGAGTT
>JARCRU010000099.1 GCA_029850535.1 Actinomycetota bacterium
GACGAAGAGTTGCTCGGGCGGTTCCTGAGTGGTGACCGTGAGTCGTTTCGCACGCTCGTCGAGCGCTATCAACCGGTCCTGGTGCAGATCGCTCGCTATTACGTGAATTCAACGGCCACCGCCGAAGACGTCGCGCAAGAGACGTGGATCGCGGTGCTCAAGGGCGCACAGCGCTTCGAGGGGCGCTCGAGCTTCAAAACGTGGCTCTTTCGAATCGCGGCGAATCGTGCGCGCTCCATCGCAACGCGCGAGAAACGCCAGATCCCGGTAGACAGTACCGACCCGGTGGCGGGAGAGCGCTTCAATTCCGAAGGGATGTGGAAGGAGCCGCCGCCCTCCTTCGCCGACGTGCTGGCCGACGCCGAGGCCAACGCTGCGACAGTGGCAGTCGTACGCGCAGTTATTGCGGAGTTGCCCGAGATTCAGCGCTCGGTCGTAACGCTGCGCGACGTTGAGGGACTATCGACTAGTGAGGTCGCGTCCTTGCTCGAGTTGTCCGAGGCCAATGCTCGGGTGGTGCTGCACAGAGCGCGTGCCCGTATCCGTGAGGTCGTAGAACGAGAGCTGGAGGGAGGTCGCTAGTGGTTGGGCTGGTAAAGAGTATCAAGTGCCGCGAGGCAGTCAGCCTCATCGGGGACTACCTCGAGGGAGGACTCGCGCGTCGCGACCGCCGCCGTCTCGAAGCCCACCTCGCCGTGTGCGAAGCGTGCAGCACGTACCTCGAGCAGATGCGCGTGACGATCACCGTGACCGGTACGGTCGGACCCGAGGACCTTAGCCCCGAGGCCCTCGAAGCGATTCTCGACGTCTTTGACAACTATCAGCGTGATCGTCGTGAGGATTTCGACGAGGGGTAGAGGCCTAGGAAAGGTGCGCCGCGAAGAAGCACTCGATGCGCTGCCACGCGTCCGCCGCCGCCTCGGGATGGGGACCCATGCCCGCGATTCGTAGCAGTGGGCGCAGCACACGGGGCCCGACGGGGGCGTCGTTCATGAAGGAGTGTCCGGCGCCCGGGTATTGCTTGACGTCGTGGGCCACGCCGGCCGCGGTCAGCGCCGCGTCGAGCTGGGCGCCAGCCCCCGGGAGCGATCGGTCGTTCGCACCATACGAGGCAACGATCGGACACGCGCGGGCGAGTACTTCCTCGTGGTGGCGGGGCAATTGACCATAGTTCACGGCTGCCGCGTCGAAGTTGCCCGCGCAGACCAGTGCGAAGCCCCCGCCCATGCAGAAGCCCACCACGCCCACCTTTTTCGTGCAGTCGTCGTGTCCTAACAGCCAGTGGCGCGCGGTCTCGATGTCGGAGTAGGCACGACCCGAACCGCTGTAGAGCGAGCGCATGGTGGAGACGAGACAGCGTTTCGCACCACCCGCGGAGTAGAGGTCGATCGCCAGCACCAGATACCCCGCCCGGGACAATCTTTCGGCCTGGCGGCGCATCACGTCGTCGAGACCGAAGATCTCGTGCACCATCACGACTCCGGGCCAGGGACCCGGGCCCTCAGGACGAAACAGATCGCCGTGCAGTGGCAGTGAGCCCCCTCGTGATCGAGAGAGAGCGCTGAGGTCGACTTCGGTCACGTGGGTACCGTAGCGCGTACCCGATCAGATGGAAGTGCCGAGAGGTTCACCTACACGACGAGTCGATCGTGGTGACGAGCGATGTTGCGGCCCTGGCCAGTGTGGCCATCGCCACCTCACCGAGGGCGCTAACGCCACGAGGTAATGGGCAATGAGTAGTGGGGAGTGGCTCACGACACCACCCCCGAGAATTTCTGCAATAATCCGCTCCGCCTCGAAGTTCGGGTCTGGCAGGCGACACCCACGCGGTCCCTGTCGCGCGCAAAAGTTAATCTAGCAAATCCGAGGGAAACCTTCCTGTTGGAGGATTCCCCTAAATACGAGAATTCCTTTTCATCAGGTATTTTCGGGCATAACTCGCATTAGAGACGGGGTCGGCTCCCGGCCCATCTGTTGTGCTCACCACGTTAGACACCGTCTCTCTCCAGTGATTCTCGTCCGGACATCGTCGACTTTGCCATGTGACGTTGCTGGAGTTAATTGCGTACCATGTGTATAACTGGTACCATAAATGGGATGACTCAAACCGTGGCTCCGCAGATTCTCATGGGGGTGCACTACAAGTCCCGTTCGGCCCGTGACCACCTGAAGGACGTGCTCGATGCGGCCGAGGCCGGCGGTACCGCCATCATCACCCGCGAGCGTCCCGTGGCAGCCGTCGATGCCGGGGTGCTGGCCGAGCTCCTGGAGACGCAGGCACCATTCGATGTCCTGTCGTCGGTGACCGACGAGCAGGTGGCGTTCTGGCTGGCTGACGGCCTCGTCCATGGCGTGGGGGACAATCTCGCGGCCGCTACGGACGACTTCCTCGATGCACTGATCGACTACGCCACGAGTTGGCTCGAGGACCTTCACGATGCGCCGAATCACGCGCACAATAGGCTCCTCGTCCTGCGCATCGCATTGCACGCGCAAGACCGCCTCGAGCTCGAGCGTGCCGTCTTCGGCGGCTAATGCCGCGGCCCCTGGCTCACGCAGACCATCGTCAGTTCGTTGAGACTGAGGGGTGGACCAAGCAAGGCCCAACGCGGTCTACGCAGAAGTCGGGTGACCACTATCGGTACTCGTTGAAGCTGAGTACCGGAGAAGTGTTGTCGACCCGCGTCTCGCACGGCTCCGGGTCGATCGACGATGCGGATTTGGTCGCAAGGATCCTGCGCGACCAACTACAGGTGACGGAGGAGGCCTTCTATCGGTGCGTCAACAAGGGAGAGATCCCCCCTCGACCAGCGCCGAAGTCGACGCCACCGCCACCCGATGCCCTGGATGGCAAGCTGGTTCGGAATCTCATCGCGAAGGTGGGGATAACCCAGTCGCAGGTCGCGTTACTCACTAAGGCTGAGGTCATCGCTGCGTGGCAGGCGTACCTTACCGGTGGGGGCACCGGTGGCGGCACCGGTGGCGGCTCCATCAACCACTAACTGACTCAACTACTGATGCTTGGGGCGCTCGCCCAACCAGCGTTACGTCGGGCCTAACTATCGAAACGTATTGTGGGAAGAATTTCCTTGATTTGCGGGAAAACCGGCTGGTGGGGCTAGTAAGAATCGAACTTACGACCTCGTCATTATCAGTGACGCGCTCTAACCGACTGAGCTATAGCCCCCAGGGGTAACCAATCTACAGCATCCTCCACGAGCCTTACTGCGCGGCTCGAAGTGACCAATTCCCGGGCCCTAGACGAAAAGGGCAGACTTGGTAAGTGTTGGATCCCCGCTTCGTCTTTCTCGCCGCCGCCCTGTCGGTCTTTGGCTCGGCCTCCTACGTGCGCGACACCCTGCGAGGCACGACGTCGCCTCACCGAGTGACCTGGGGATTGTGGGCTCTGGAGGGCATCTTGGCCTACGTCGTGGAAATCCAACAACACGTCGGGCTCGCCTCGCTCATGACGCTGGCCCTCGGGTTGATGCCCCTCGTCGTTGTCGGGGCCTCCTTCAAGAATCCCCAGGCGGCGTGGAGAATTGACGCGTTGGACGTTATCTGTGGCGTCATGTCTCTCGCGGGACTGGTGTTTTGGGCGGTGGTCAATGAACCTACCGTGGCACTGGTCTCCTTCGTCGCAGCGGATTTCATCGCGGCGCTTCCCACGTATCGAAAGTCCTGGCGTTCCCCGGAGTCCGAGACGGCCAGAGTATTTGTCATGGGGGCGGTGAATACGGGCATTACGCTCTTGACACTGAGAGATTTCACTACGGCGGGCGCCCTCTTCCCGGGGGTCATCATG
>JARCRU010000100.1 GCA_029850535.1 Actinomycetota bacterium
GTCGTCACCGGCGGCTACCGCCCGGCGGCCTCGAACGAGAAGTACCCCGCGCTCTTGCGCGTGGACACGGTGGCCGGCTTCGACCCCGAAGTGGCGCGCCTGCGTCCGCGATTCGAGGACCTGACCCCGCTCTTTCCCGACGAGAAGCTCAAGCTCGCCACCTCCGAGGGCAAGTCCGAGTTGACCCCACGAATCGTGGACCTGCTCGCGCCCATCGGCAAGGGCCAGCGCGGACTCATCGTCTCGCCGCCGAAGGCCGGTAAGACGACGATCATGAAGCAGATCGCCCAGTCGATCGAGGTCAACAACCCTGAGGTGCACCTGATGGTGCTCCTGGTCGACGAGCGCCCCGAGGAAGTCACCGACATGCGTCGCAGCGTGAACGGTGAGGTCATCGCCTCGACGTTCGACCGTCCCGCCGAGGAGCACACCCACGTGGCCGAACTCTGCATCGAGCGCGCCAAGCGGCTCGTCGAGCAGGGTCGTGACGTCGTGATCATCCTCGACGGCATCACCCGTCTGGCGCGCGCCTACAACCTGGCCGCACCGGCGACCGGGCGCATCATGTCCGGTGGTGTCGACTCGGGGGCGCTCTATCCGCCCAAGAAGTTCTTCGGCTCCGCGCGCAACATCGAAGAGGGCGGCTCGTTGACGATCCTGGCGTCGGCGTTGGTGGAAACCGGCTCGAAGATGGACGAGGTCATTTTCGAGGAGTTCAAGGGTACCGGCAACATGGAGCTCAAACTCGACCGGCGCTTGGCCGAGCGTCGCCTCTTCCCGGCGATCGACGTGAACGGCTCCTCGACCCGTCACGAGGAGCTGCTCTTTGACCGCGACGTCTTGCCCCAGGTGTGGAAACTGCGCCGCGTCTTGAACGGTCTAGCGTCCGAGGGCCGCGAGGCCGCGGGCCTGGAGCTCCTGATCGACAAACTCAAGTCGACCCGGTCCAACGACGAGTTCCTGGCCGAGATCGCCAGGGGCCCCGCACCAACCTCGTGATTTTCCGCTAAACTCGACATCCGCGCTAAGGAGCAGCCATGAAGACCGACATTCACCCCAATTACATCGACGCTCACGTGACCTGTTCGTGCGGCAATACCTTCACCACCAAGTCGACCAAGGCCGAGATCAAGGTCGAATTGTGCAACGAGTGCCACCCCTTCTTCACCGGTAAGCAGAAGTTGGTCGACACCGGTGGCCGCGTCGAGCGCTTCCAGCGTCGCTACGCGCAAAAGACCAACAAGGCGCGCGCTCCCAAGGCGTAAGCCGGCGAGCCGCCACCCTTCGTGCGCTCGCTCGACGACACTCTCGCTGCTCTCGAGGACGAACTCCGCTCCGTCGAGACCGCCCTCGCGCAACCCGATGTTGCCGCGGACCTGACGCGCCTGCGCGACCTGTCGCGCCGTCATAAGGAACTCGCCGAGATCAACGCCGCGTGGGTGGCGCTCAAATCCGTCCGCGAGGACCTCGCCACCGCGCGCGAGATGTTCACCGAGAGTTCCGGTGACGACCGCGAGCAGTGGCGCGAAGAGGTCACCGCCGCCGAGACCCGTCTGCCGGGCCTCGAAGAGGCGCTCGAGACACTGTTGTTGCCGCGCGACCCCAATGAGGGCCGCAACGTCATCCTCGAGATCCGTGGGGCCGAGGGCGGCGAAGAGGCCAATCTCTTCGCGGGCGACCTGGCCGAGATGTACCGGCGCTACGCCGCACTGCGCGGATGGAAGCTCGAGGTCGTCGAAGAGCGCGAGAGCGATCACGGCGGACTCGACGAGGCCACGTATCTCATCAAGGGTGACGACGCCTGGACGCGCCTGGCGCACGAGGCCGGAGTGCACCGGGTCCAACGCGTGCCGGTTACCGAGGCCAAGGGCCGAGTCCACACGTCCTCGGCCACTGTGTCGGTACTGCCCGAGGCCGAGGAGGTCGACGTGGCGATCGACCCCAACGAGCTCAAGATCGACGTGTACCGCTCCTCGGGCCCCGGCGGCCAGAGCGTGAACACCACGGACTCCGCGGTGCGCATCACCCACCTCCCCACGGGCATCGTCGTCTCGATGCAGGACGAGAAGAGTCAGATCCAGAACCGCGCCAAGGCGCTCATCGTGCTGCGCTCGCGACTCTTGAAGGCCGCCCAGGACGCGCAGGCCAACGAGCTCGGTGACCTCAAGCGCTCCCAGCTCGGTGGGGGCGGACGCAGCGAGAAGATCCGTACCTATAACTTCAAGGAGAACCGGGTCACCGATCACCGCATCAACCTGACGAACTACACCCTCGACGCGGTGTTGGCGGGTGACCTGGACCCCTATATCGACGCGTTGTTGGCGGACCAGCGAACGCGCCAATTGGCCGAGAGTGACGGACGCTAACCTCGACGCCGTCGCCGAACTGGTCGGGCTCGGTCTCGAGCGCCGCGAGGCGCGCTGGTTGGTCGAGGAGTTCCTGCCCGGCGCCGACCCCGCAGGGCGCACCGCTCTCGCGGGTGCCACGCGCCGACGCCTCGAGGGCGAGCCCCTGCAGTACATCATCGGCCACTGGCCCTTTCGGACCCTGGACCTCGACGTGGACCCTCGGGTGCTGATCCCGCGCCCCGAGACCGAGGAACTCGTGGACGTGGCCCTGGGCGAACTGGCGAGCAGCGCGTCGCTGGCCCCGCTCCTCCTCGACCTGGGATGCGGTTCGGGGGCCATCGGCTTGTCACTGCTGGACGAACTGCGCTCGCGCGGCATCGTCGCCACGTTGGTGGCGCTGGATGAGTCGCGCGACGCACTGGAGGTGGCGCGCGCCAACGCGCGCAAGCACCGGATCACGAACGTGACGTTTCTCGAATCCTCGTGGTTCGCGGCCCTGGACGATTCCCTGCGCGGGCGCGTCGACCTCATCGTGGCCAACCCGCCCTACGTGGGGGAGGACGAGTTCGCCGGACTCGACCCCGTTTTGGGTTACGAACCGCGCGGCGCCCTCGTGGCTCCCGACGCCGACGGCGTGGTCGGCCTCGGTGACCTGGCGCTGATCGTTCGCGAGGCTCCGGCCTGGCTGCGTCCGGGGGGGTCGTTGGTGATGGAGCACGGTGACGCGCAGCGTCCGGCGCTGCTGGCCCTGGCCGAGGAAGCGGGTTTCGTGGATCGACGAGGCGTCGACGACCTCAGTGGGCGCCCGCGCATCATCGCGGCGAGGCGACCCGCGTGAATCGGCTGCGTCACGACGAGGCCGTCGCGGCCCTGCGCAGTGGCGAAGTGGTCGCGGTGCCGACCGATACCGTCTACGGCGTGGCGGCACGACTGCACGACCGCGCCGCGGTGGCGCGGCTCTTCGAGGTCAAGAGGCGTCCGCGCGACGTGGCCCTCCCCGTCCTGATCGCATCACCCGACGCTCTCGCTGACCTCGACGTGGAGTGGGGGCCGCGGGCGCGCGCACTCGCGGAGAACTTCTGGCCCGGTCCGCTCACCATCGTGGTGGGGGCCGCGGCGACGAGCGCCGCACTCGTGGGGGCGACGAGTACGTTGGGGCTGCGCGTGCCGCGCCACGAGGGACTGACCGCGATCCTGGCCGAGTGTGGACCACTGGCGGTGACCAGCGCCAATGGACACGGCGAGGCCCCCTGCATCAGCGCCGACGACGTGTTGGCGACGACGTGGGGCGCTCGCGTCGCGGGCGTCTTCGACGGGGGAACGTGCGACGCGACGGTGTCGAGCGTGGTGGAACTGACGTCGCGAGGCTGGCGCCTGCTGCGCAGCGGGGCGTTGAGCGCCACCGACATCGCGACGGTCATCGGGCCCGAATCCGGCGACGACGACCAGTAGGGTGTTGATATGAAAATCGCACTCGGAGCGGATCACGCCGGGTTTGAACTCAAGGCGCTGTTGCTCGAGACGCTCCAGGAGTGGGGCTATCAGGTGATCGATCTCGGGACCAACGACGCGACGACGTCGGTCGACTACCCCGACTTCGGCTCCGCCGTCGGTCACTGCGTCGCCAGCGGCGAGGCGGACCTGGGCGTCGCGGTGTGCGGATCGGGGATCGGCATCTCCATCGCCGCCAACAAGGTGCCCGGCGTGCGCGCGGCCCTCGTGCACGACGTCACCTCGGCGCGTCTGGCGCGCGAACACAATCACGCCAACGTCGTGTGCTTCGGCGCGCGCCTCATCGGTCTGGCCGTCGCCAAGGACGCCCTCGTCGCGTGGCTCGGCGCCGAACCCGGCGAGGGTCGCCACCTCGCGCGCATCGAAAAACTCAGCCAACTCGACCACCGCGCCTAGCGCACAGAAAGGTTCCTCGTGAGCTCACCCTTTGACGGCTTCATCACCAACGACGACGAGGTGGTGGACCTGCTCGCCCAGGAGTGGCACCGCCAGACGACCACCCTGCAGCTCATCGCGAGTGAGAACTTCGCTTCGCCGTCGGTCATGGCCGCCACGGGTTCGATCCTGACCAACAAGTACGCCGAGGGATACCCCGGTCGTCGGTACTACGGCGGCAACCAGGTCGTCGACGAGATCGAGGACCTGGCGCGGCGCCGCCTGACCGGCCTCTTCGGTGCGGACCACGCTAACGTGCAGCCGCACTCGGGGGCCAACGCCAACGTCGCGGTCTACCAGGCGCTCCTCGAGCCCGGGGACACCGTGCTGGCGATGCGTCTGGACCAGGGGGGGCACCTGACCCACGGTTCGCCCGCGTCGATGACCTCGACGGCCTGGAACTTCGTCTCCTACGGCGTGACCGCGCGCAACGACGACCCGGCGACGCCGGGCGAGATGATCGATTTCGACAACGTGTGCGAGATGGCGCTGCGACACCGTCCCAAATTGATCGTGGCCGGGGCCACCGCCTACGCCCGCCGCATCGACCCCTCGCCGTTCCGCGAGATCGCCGACGAGGTGGGGGCGCTGTTGATGTTCGACTCGGCTCACGTCGCTGGGTTGATCGCGGGTGGGTCGCACCCCAACCCCGTGCCCTACGCCGACGTCGTCACCTTCACGACGCACAAGACCTTGCGAGGACCTCGCGGTGGGGCGATTCTCGCGCGCGCGGAGTTGGCCAAGAAGATC